>JAJYHW010000085.1:44129-52091 GCA_021784535.1 bacterium | reverse complement strand
TGTAATAAAATGTATAACAACAAAAAAAGATAGCCTTTGGCTATCTTATGATTCACAAAATGTGAATTGAGCCCCTCTAAACGGGGTAGCCTCTAAGCTTCGGCATTTTTAATCAATCATACATTGAGTAATGTTTACTTGTATTGGGCATCTACATCTTCAACTCTACATCAACTCCGGCTGGTAATGCTAAATTTGTTAAGCTATCAATGGTTTTGTCTGTCGGTGAAACAATATCAATTAACCGCTTGTGAATACGAATTTCAAAATGATCCCGTGCATCTTTATCAATAAACGGTGACTTATTAACAGCATACACTGATCTGTCAGTGGGAAGTGGAACCGGTCCAATTACTTTAGCTCCTGTTCTGATAACCGAGTCAAGAATTTGCTGACAACATGAGTCCAAGACTCGCGCGTCGTAGCTTTTTAATCTTACTCTGATTCTTCCTTTTGCCATAATTTTTGTTTCAATCCCGATTTAATCGGGCCCTCCAGACTGGTTAAAGATCTCTCTAAAAAAGTAAAAAATCCCGATTAGATCGGGATTATTTTATTATTTTGGTAATAACGCCAGCTCCAACTGTTCTACCACCTTCACGAATTGCGTATCGAAGACCCTCTTCCAGAGCAACCGGAACAATAAGCTTAACTGTCATTTTTGTTGTGTCTCCCGGCATGACCATTTCAACGCCATCAGGAAGAGTAACATTTCCAGTAACATCTGTCGTTCTGATATAAAACTGCGGACGATATCCCTTAAAGAATGGTGTGTGACGACCACCCTCTTCTTTGGTTAAGACATATGCCTCAGCCTCAAATTCTGTATGAGGAGTGACGCTGCCTGGCTTTGCAATAACTTGACCTCTTTCAACATCTGATTTTTCAATACCTCGAAGCAAAAGACCGACGTTGTCACCTGCCTGTCCTTCATCAAGTTGTTTTTTAAACATCTCAACTCCAGTAACAACTGATTCTTTATTTTTTTCCAAACCTATGATCGAAACCTGCTCGTTTACTTTAACAACTCCTCTTTCAATTCTTCCTGTTACCACTGTCCCGCGACCCTTAATTGAAAAAACGTCTTCAACAGGCATCAAAAATGGCTTATCAAGTGCGCGTTCCGGTGTGGGAATATCATTGTCAACTGCATCCATAAGCGCAAGTATTTGCTTCTCAGCTTCTGGATCGCCCTCCAATGCCTTCAATGCTGATCCACGAACAATTGTAATTTTGTCTCCTGGATATTGATACTTGGTAAGCAGTTCGCGCACTTCCATCTCAACAAGATCAAGAAGCTCTGCATCCTGTACCATATCACATTTGTTAAGGAAAACAACAATTGCGGGAACACCTACCTGGCGAGCTAAAAGGATATGTTCACGAGTTTGCGGCATCGGACCGTCAGGTGCTGAAACAACCAAAATTGCTCCATCCATCTGTGCCGCGCCTGTGATCATGTTTTTGATGTAATCTGCGTGACCCGGAGCGTCAATGTGTGCATAGTGACGTTTTTCTGTCTCATATTCCTGATGTGAGATGTTAATAGTAACGCCGCGTTGTCTTTCTTCAGGTGCGTTATCGATATCTTCATATTTTTTAGCTTGAGCCATACCTTTCTTTGCAAGAACGGTAGTAATAGCAGCGGTTGTCGTGGTCTTGCCGTGATCGACATGACCAATTGTTCCGATATTTACATGTGGTTTAGTTCTTTGAAATGTTGCCATAATATTATTATATCAAAATAAAAATCTCATTTCTTCAATGAGAGTAAATAAGATTATATCAGGGAATTTCTTCCAGGTCAATAGTTATTTTTAAAACAGAAATATATTTTTCTTGACTGAAAATTTGAGCACTACAAAGCTAAGTATAGTATGAATTCTTCGCGCAGAAGACAACCCAACAATAAAAGCAGTCTACTAAAAATATGAATTAGCCCAAAAAGCAAAATTTCCTATCCCTCTTTTACGAAGATATTTTTCTTTTGCTGCAATAGACTGCATATCTTCAAACCACACAATGTGCTTTTGATTATTTGTATCAGTATAATGAATTACTGTCTCTGCTGAAACAGGATCGCGCTTGATCTGACAATCTTTAAACGGACAGCCGTTAAGGAATTTATTCTGAATTTGCAAATCAGTAAGCGGCTGTCCTTGTCCGATAGCTTTTCCTTGATTATTGACTGGCCAATCATATCCGAAAAGGCCAAAAATTACGGATAATTTCTGATTGGGTACAGCCTGCAAAAAATCATCTGCCATTTTCGTCATATCATACCCGTATATATTCTGTCCATACAACGGAAAGTTGGGTCCGGGATTTGAGCGAGCCTTATGGAAATCATAAGCCATAATCATCACCTGATCGGAGTGAGCTGCAATAGTTTTTACATCAAAAGGTCTGAGTCGATAGAATGTGTCCCCATATAAGGTAATATCAAACTGCAAATGGTTATTTTTTGCATATGCATCAAATGCTTGCGTAAAATTGTTAATCTCGTCAATAAGCGAACCAAAAGGAATGCCGCTCATTTCAAGATCAAGTACAACGCCTGAAAAGCCTTTTGTTTTTGCAAGAGAAACTGTCTGAGAAATCACTTTTTGCTGTAATGCTTTCTGTTGCAAAATTTCTGAAGTAATATCAGGATTTTGCATTGCTAGAGTCAATAACGTTTGCTTACCCTGAGGTACTGTTGCGAGAAACGCATCAATATTTTTATTCTCTAAAGATGTTAACGTAATGCCGGCTGAAGAGGGAGTAAGGCTAAAATAGATATATTGATCATAATTTCCTTTTATTGAATTCAACGTCCAGTCCGGGACAAATAACGAATTTCTGGTCGTATGCAATTGATCAATCACAATCGTAGGAGAAGGAGGCATCGTAGGTTGATAAACAGGCTGAGCAAGATCATGCCCTACTTTTTCCCTAACAACCCGGAAAAGCAGGAATACGCTTACGAAAATAATCAAAATAATAACAAAAAGCCGTTTCACCTGTCTATTATACTCTATATGTACAAACCTGCCTCCGCATCAGCTATACTAACAATATGAATGCTGAACAAAAAACAATTATTCTTAACGGGCTTGTCATTATAGCATCAATACTGATTGTGCTAAGCGGCGCTATCATCCCTCAAACAGCTATCGATATATTTGTGCAATTTGTCGGTTTACTCCTCATACTCTGGGCAGCAATCACTATAAAAATGCATAAGCCCAAACATGCACTGCCTAAAGGTTATTTTTTCTTGGACAAAGGTCCGTATGAAATTATCAGGCATCCTATCTATGCAGGATATCTCTTAATTATGATCAGTTTTGTTGAGATAGAATTTACCTTTCTACGGTTTATTACGTTCATTCTCCTTTATGGCGTTATTCAACTAAAAATTATCAACGAGGAAAATATCATAAAACGAAAACTCCAACAATATGCAGACTATATGCAAAAAACAAAAGCGCTTATTCCGTATCTTCTATAGGTCTTTCTGCAATAAGAAAATTCTCTTCTTTAGGAAACTTCATAAATTGCCCAAGAAGTTTTTCCATATCATGAGCTTGTGTTTTATGTTGATGCATAGCTGCAACTTTTTTCTCCCATACCGATTGAATAGAAACTGTTTTATTAATCTCAGTTACCTTATATCCTGGTGGAAAATAAATAAAATATGGTGGTCTGCCTGCTCTAAATTCCTCAGTCAATGCATAATACCAAATTTCTTTTATTGCTGGCATGCGCTCAAAAACATATGATGAAATCATTGAAACAGCAATATGGTCGAGGTGTCCAGAAACTCCACGAGGTTCCATAGTTAAGATAATTTCAGGCTGTAATTTTTCCAAAATGGCTTGTATTTTACCGGCAATTTCATGATATAGGTTATTAGACAACGTCCCGTCTTTATATTCCAAAAAGAACACTTCTTTAATGCCGAGAATCTTTGCTGATGCTTGCATTTCTTCCCGTCTGATTTTGCCGAGATCTCCTGCTTTCCCGCTACTATTCATCCCGGCATCTCCATTGGTAACTGAAATAAGATACACATCTCTTCCTTCTTGAGCAAATTTTGCAAGTGTTCCGCCAGGTCCAAACACTTCATCATCTGGGTGTGCAAAAATACCGACAATAGGTTTCATAGCAATAATTATAGCGAATTAGTTTGAAAAAGCTAGTAGAAGCGGATTATTCAACCCGTCCCGTAAACGTGGATTTGGCGACGAGACCGTCAACGATGTTCTTTGGAACATATTCATAGTGAGACGGTTCCATATAATAACTAGCCCGGCCTTTGGTCAAAGAGCGAAGTTGTGTCGCGTATCCTGAAAGTTCTGACAACGGTACTTGCGCCAAAATAATTGTCGCATTTTTCCGCTCTTCATTGCCGCTGATTTGTGCCCGTTTTGATGAAAGATCACCCATAACTTCCCCCATATATTCACTTGGCGTTGTAACTTCAACTTTCATGATCGGCTCAAGAAGCGTGAGCCCTGCTTTTTTCGCACCTATCTGAATTGCCTGACTTGCTGCGATCTTAAAGGCAATTTCTGATGAATCAACATCGTGATATGAGCCGTCATAACAGGTAACTTTGACATCAATGAGCGGGAAGCCAAGAAGCACACCATTATCAAGCGTTTCCTTAACTCCTTTTTCAACAGCTTTGACGAATTCCGCAGGAATTGCTCCGCCTTTAATTGCGTTGACAAACTCATACCCTTCACCTCTTGGTTTGGGTTCAAGTCTCAGGAAACAGTGACCGTATTGTCCACGACCTCCTGATTGCTTAATATATTTTCCCTCTGCTTCAGCCATTTGTGAAATGGCTTCTTTATAGGCAACTTGTGGAGCGCCGACATTTGCTTCAACGCCAAATTCACGCTTCATACGATCAACCATAATTTCAAGCTGCAATTCACCGATTCCTGAAATAATTGTTTGACCCGTCTCAGGATTGCTTTTAACCGTAAAAGTAGGGTCTTCTTCCTGAAGTCTCTTAAGTGAGTACCCGAGTTTTTCCTGGTCTGATTTGGTCTTTGGCTCAATGGCAAGTGAAATAACCGGTTCAGGGAAGGTAATTTGTTCAAGCACAATTGGCTTAGCTTCATCACAGAGCGTGTCACCGGTGATGGTGTCTTTCAAGCCGACAATTGCGACGATCTCTCCGGCATACGCTTCTTTTATTTCTTCACGATCATTTGCATGCATTAAAAGAAGCCGTCCGATACGCTCTTTCACCCCTTTATTTGCATTGTAGACATAGGATCCTGCTGCTAATTTCCCTGAATAAACACGGAAATAAGCAAGTTTTCCAACGTGCGGATCATTTTGGATTTTAAATGCCAACCCTGAAAAATCTTCGTCAGGAGTAAGTTTACGTCTTTCCTCAACACCAGTCTTTGGATTAATACCTGTAACATCTGCTAAGTCCTGTGGGGATGGCAAATAATCAACAATCGCATCAAGTAATGGCTGTACTCCTTTATTTCGAAGTGATGTACCCGCATACATCGGTACTAATTTATAGGCAATAACTGCTGCGCGAAGTGCTTTTCGAAGCTCTTCAACCGTTGGCTCTTCGCCACCCAGATATTTTTCAAGCAGTATGTCGTCGGTCTCGGCAATTTTTTCGACCAGTTTACTTCGGTATTCTTCGACTTGCGCTTGCATATCTTCAGGTACTTCATCTTTTACTTCGTATTTCGCGCCGAGCTCATCAGATCCCCAAATAAAAGATTGGCGAGTCAGGAGATCGACGTTTCCGATATACGTATTTTCAGCTCCGATTGGAAGCACCATAATTGCAGGATTTGCACCAAGTCGATCCTCAACGCTCTGCACTGTCTGAAGAAAATTTGCACCTAACTTATCCATTTTGTTTACAAAACAAATACGGGGAACATTATACTTATCAGCTTGTCGCCAAACGGTTTCTGACTGCGACTGGACTCCTTCTTCGGCATCCAAGACGGTTACGCCACCATCAAGCACACGAAGCGACCGCTCTACCTCAGCAGTAAAGTCAACGTGTCCGGGAGTATCAATAATATTGAAACGGTGTTCGTGATCTTTAAAAATACCCGTCTTTGGTGTCCAGAATGCAGTCGTAGCAGCAGATACAATCGTAATACCACGCTCTTTTTCCTGCTCCATCCAATCCATTTGCGTATTCCCCTCATCGATATCACCGATTTTGTAGGTACGGCCAGTGTAAAATAAGATACGTTCAGTCGTGGTAGTTTTTCCTGCGTCAATATGCGCAATAATACCGATATTGCGGATACGGTCGAGTGGATAGATTCGTGATTTTACGTCTGCCATATAAAAAAACTCAAAACTCAAATATCAAAACTCAAAATTACAGTTCAAAAATCAAAACTGTGAAGCTTCAATCTCTTGTCTGTAGATTTGTGCTTTGCGATTTGAACTTTGAGATTATGTAAAGTATACCATATTGATAACCGCTTTTCCACAACTCATTTTCTTTGACATTTCCTTGGAAAACTCATACACTAAAATGAAGCCGTATAGTACAGGTGACTTATTTATCATGGCAGAAAAAGTACCTACAATCAATCTTCTTCCGCAAAAAAACAATAGTTTTCTCATGCAATTTCTAAGCTGGACGCTTACCATAGGCCGTCTTCTAATCATTCTTATAGAAATCGTTGCTCTGGGAACTTTTATTTACCGGTTTAGCCTTGATATGCAGCTTGTTCACCTCCATGATAAAATCAAATCTGATAGTTTTATTGTCGCAAATTTTAAAGAAGCTGAGACCACCTTTAGGGATATTCAGGACAGACTTGCAACAATCAAACACTATACAGCAATCCAGAACACAACGTCCGGTATCTTTTCTGATATAACGACGATGGGGAAAGGTAAAGTCACCTTTCAAGATCTCAATATCTCTCCTCAAAGTGCCAAAATAGACATTGAATCACCTTCGCCTTCTGCAATAGCGCAATTTATTGCGGCACTCAAACAATATCCACAATTCACATCAATTACTATCAATAAAGTTGAAAATAATAGCAGCAGTGCGCAAATTGACGTAAGTATTATCGCCTCCTTAAAACCAATCGCATTTACAAATACACAACAGCAAGCAAATAGCACGCTTAATCAGAATATTTCAAGTACTCAATAATGATGAGATTGCCCAAAAGTTATTTTGAAAATTTATCTGCAGCGAAATATCGTGAGTATCTCAAGCTATTGCCAAATATGCAACAAGATACGACACGCTATTTTGTTACTCTGGCGCTTACGTTTGGTGCTCTTTCTTTTTTCGGTATTTTTGCGATAAACCCAACTCTGACAACTATTACCAATCTGAAGAAAAAGCTTGCAGACGACACGCTGGTAGAACAGCAATTAAATACAAAAATTAATAATCTCAGCTCTCTTGAGCAGCAATACAATCAGCTTGGATCAAACTTAACAAATATCTATTATGCCGTTCCTCAATCTGCTGAAATACCGCTATTAAGCGGTCAAATTGCAGCAGTAGCAAAAAAAAACGCAATAGCCCTTAGTGCATTTCGCGTGTCCGAAATACAGCTCGCTTCCAATCCTAAAAATGCGCAGACCCTCTCATTCACCTTTACCTTACAGGCAACGGGACAATACGACAATATGATTGCTTTTACGACTGAACTGGCAAAACTTAATCGCATCATTACTGTTGAATCAATGGATATAGAAAGAGATACTCAAACAAACGAATTAGTTTTGACATTACGCGCAAGACAATATTATAAACCATAATATGAGACAAAAAAGACAAAATAAACAAAAGGACATTCTTTTTATTCTTGGTTCATCCTTTATCGTAGTTGTCGCGTGGATCGCGTTTAATATTATTCACATTTTAGCTACCTCAACGATAAAAGCTACTATTCAATCGCAACTTACGCCAATAGCACCAAATTTTGATTATAAAACGAT
>JAJYHW010000085.1:0-44119 GCA_021784535.1 bacterium | reverse complement strand
ATGTCAGCCCATTCTTTGAAACGCAAACAAGCTCATCCACTGCTACAACAACATCTCCACTTAATCCTTCACCTACTCCTTATATTCTGGCGCCGCTTGGATCATCATCCCTGACGCCGACAGGAACACCGCCAGCATCGAATTCGTCACAATTTGCACCAGCAACACAGACGTCTTCTTCGAGCGCATCGGTTACCAGACAAGGACAATGAGCTATGCACAAAACAAGCTATTAGATAAACAATTACCTTCTTATGCAGGATTTTTTGTCCTTCTTGTGGCTTTAGGTATTACTCTTCTTCTCAGCGGCAACACATTTATGTTTATTTCAAAAGCAACAGCCGGCAGTGAGCCTAAAAATATACAAATAAGCAACATCTCGGATACATCTTTTACAATCTCTTACACAACTGATGTTCCTACTGTAGGAACCGTTTCGTATGGCACAAGCCCGTCAATGCCTGATATCGCGCTGGATGATCGCGATAAAAAGACTGGCAGCGCAGCTGAACACCAAGTGCACTTTATAACCGTAGAGCACGCAACGCCTTCCACAAAATATTATTATGTTATTGATTCCGGCTCTCAAAAAACAACAAATAACGGCAGCCCGTTTATAGTTACAACTGCAAAACCATTGACTAACGCCGCAACTACACCTCCACTTGCCGGCACTGTCGCGCTGAGTAATGGAACCATTCCCACAGAAGGCATTGTCTATCTTACAGGTGGCGGTCTTCAGCAGCTCGCAACCCTCATCAATCCAGATGGAAGCTATCAAATTCCGCTTGCACAACTGCGCAACAGTAATCTTTCAACCGCGGCATCACTCACCTCCGATACCATGCTCACCCTGCAAGCTGTTACACCAACACAACAATCAGTTGCAAAAGTACTCTTCGATAATACAAACCCTGTACCTGAAATTATTTTGCCTCAAAATTATGACTTTACGCTTGGAAGAACTACGAAAGCATCCGGAGCCGCACAAGTCACATCGGGCATAGGATTTCCTGTATTTACTACGCCTGCACCTGTCTCTTCTCCGGTAATCGATACACCAAGAGCATCGCAAGCTTTTACAGATCAGCAACCGACTTTTCAGGGGAGAGCACTTCCAAATACTGAAGTTGATATCATAATCCAATCACAACAGGAAATTTCTGTAAAACTTCATAGTAATAATTCCGGCAACTGGCAATTTCGCCCGCCTCTCAAACTCGCACCAGGTAAGCATACAATTACGATTAAATCAATTAACGCCGCAGGCATTCTTCAGACGATCAGTAGATCCTTTATTGTCTATGCCTCGGGAAGTCACTTTATTGCACCATCCGTCTCGCCGATCGCGACAATAATTCCAACAGCTATACCAACTACCACGCCCGTACCCACAGCTGCAGCCACACCTACTGCGATACCCAAACCGACCGTAACACCAACTCCCACAAAAACTGCCATAACACCGACAAAAACTCCATTGCCAAAAACAGGCAGTTCTGCAGCAATTACTGGTACGATTACGGGAATCTCAATTCTCGGCATTGGCGCTTTATTATTTTTTGCTTTATAATACGAATCTGATGCGAATGATTAGTTCGAAATTCGCATACCTTATGTATGAGAGTAGCAATTATCGGAGCCGGCTTTACCGGGCTTTCCGCGGCATATCAATTAGTCAAAGACGGGCACGACGTCACTCTCTTTGAAAAAGATACACAACCCGGCGGCCTGGCAATTGGCTATCAGGAAACTGGTTGGGACTGGACGCTGGAGGCATTTTATCATCATTGGTTTACCAGTGATAAAACAGTGTTGGCTCTTGCAAAAGAACTGGATTTCCCGGTTATTATTACAAGACCCAAAACATCCCACTTGATAGATGGCAAAATTTATCAAATGGACTCTCCGTTCACATTATTGACGTTTCAGAAACTTTCCGTATTTGAAAGAATACAGATGGCGCTCGCTCTTACCCCGCTTCGCTTTAATCCTTTCTGGAAACCACTTGAGGGCTTTACCACAGCAGCATACTTAAAAAAAACAGTTGGCAAAAAAGCGTATGAGCTACTATGGAAACCGCTGCTCGTTGGCAAATTCGGAGCAGATGCAGAAAACATTTCTCTCGCATGGTTCTGGGGACGCATTGCCAAAAGAACAACCCGTCTTGCTTATCCGGAAGGAGGCTTTTTAAGATTTACCAACCATCTCGCTCGTATTATCGAAGCAAAAGGAGGAAAAATTTATTATAATACTGAAATAACCGAGATCTCCTCAAACAATAAACCTCAGATCAAATACAGAAAAATTGGGAATTTGAAATTGGAAATCGGAAATTACGATAAAGCTATTGTTACGCTCCCGTCTTTTGCGTTTTTGAAACTCGCACCACAACTTCCTGAACCATACAAAAAATCACTACTGAATCTTAAAGGGCTCGGAGCTATTGTGGTAATCATGCGGCTTAAGAAACCTTTTTTAACCGATAATACCTATTGGCTCAGCATTTGCGACACCAAAGCACCGCTTCTGGCAATTGTCGAGCATACCAATTTTATAAAGAGTGAACATTATAATAATGAGCACCTTGTCTATCTTGGTCACTATTTACCACATGATCACCCGTATTTCACTTTGAGCGAAGAAGCGCTATTGAAAACTTTTGATCCCTTTCTCAAAAAATTAAACCCGGATTATAAAAAAAATCTTATCGGGTTAAAAAAATTCACCGTTCCTTTTGCTCAGCCGATCATTCCAATCAATTATTCGCGTATAATTCCAGCTATGACAACGCCGCTCTCTAATGTATTTCTTGCCAACATTGAACAGGTCTATCCCTGGGACAGGGGAACAAATTATGCAGTCGAATTAGGTGAAAAAGCAGCACGGTTGCTAAGTAAATCAATACTAAATGACCAATGCTAAATACTAAATGATTTCGTATTGGCAATTTGTCATTTTGTATTTGGTTATTGATTGGCAGTATTTGTATATTGGATTATTTGTTATTATGAAAATTTTTCGAATTAAAAAGAGTTTTTATATCGTATTTTTACTTACTTTAATTGGCGGTTTTCTCCATTTCTACAATTTGAACTGGGGTGCGCCTTTCTATTTTCATCCTGACGAACGCAATATTGCAAACGCGGTGAGCCAATTGCGTTTTTTCACCCAAATGAATCCACATTTTTTTGCCTATGGCTCCTTGCCTATTTATACTATTTATTTTACCGGCATAGCCGTAAACTATTTTTCCCAATGGATTAACCAAGCATCCCCAACCTCCTTACAAACAGTAACTTTTGAACAGGCAATTATGATAAGCAGAATCTATTCTGCGATTCTTGCGACACTCCTTATTCCATTATTATTTTTTCTTGGTAAAAAACTTCAAAATGCGACTGTCGGTTTACTCAGTGTTTTTTTCGCGACATTCTGCGTAGGCTTTATCCAGTTTGCCCATTTTGGAACCTTCGAAATGTGGCTAACCTTCTTTGGCGTATTACTTTTTTTGAGCTTTTTGCATGTTCTGGAAAAGAAAACACGGATCAATATTTTGCTTTCTGCGCTTCTTTTTGGCACCCTCGTTGCAATCAAAATAACTTCCCTTGCCCTTCTGCCGATTCCTCTTATTCTTATTCCGATACTTGTTTTTCGAAACACTAGCAAAAAACTTCACGCGCTGCATGCGTTGAAGGAAATACTATTCTTCCTGATCATCGCTGCTCTGGTTTACCTTTTCACTAATCCGTATGTCGTATTTGATGCAAAAGATTTTCTTTCAAGCATGCACTACGAATCCGGTGTGGCCTTCGGGACACTTCCTGTTTTCTACACTGAAAATTTTCTTGATACAACACCAATTATTTACCAATTTTTGCATATATATCCATTTTTACTCAATCCATTAGCTACGCTACTTTTTATCCCTGCAGGTATCTATCTTTTTATCATCGCTGTTAAGCAAAAAAATAGTCAATTTCTACTTCTTGCCGCTTTCTTTTTGATTCTTTTTCTTTCACAAGCTGTTCTTTTTGTAAAATGGACCCGCTATCTGGTGCCAACTATTCCTTTTATAATACTGATCAATTCACTTGCGCTTACAAAACTCATAAAAGCAGGCAGACATTTTGCTCGACTTCTCGCACTTGAAATAGCACTTTTATGTATTTTGACAGGAGTCTTTGCATACGCATACTTTGCAACAGCTTTTGTCGCTATTGACCCGCGACTTATGGCAGTAGTTTTCGCACAACAGACTATCCCTCTCAACGCACATATCCTCACAGAACCGGCAGATCTTGGCATATTACCATTTCAGGAAGCATTTCCTCATATTGATACCTTTAATTTCTATGGGCTTGATACGCATCCCCCTGCTGCAACCGTCACGCAATTGCGGCAAAAAATTGCTTTGGCACAATATATCATTTTACCAAGTCAGAGAATTCTCCAATCACGTATACAAAACCCAAAGCAGTTTCCCAAAGGACATGCGTTTTATCAATCATTATTAAACGGAAAGCTCGGATTTCATAAAATCTATCAAACTCCTTGTGATATTTTCTGCAGAATTGTATATTTGGGTGATCCTGTGTACTGGTGGGAACAAACAGTCTCAGTATTTGATCATCCAACCGTGTTTATTTTCAAAAAAAATAACTAATGATACAATGAAAAAATAATGCAAAAATTTTTCAACAAAAGTAAGCTGCTTCTCCTGCTTATTGTTATTATCGGCGCATTTTTCCGATTCTACGATATTAATTTTGATCAAAATGAACATTTGCATCCTGATGAGCGTTTTCTCACAATGGTTGGAGAGGATATGAAACTGCCGCATTCTTTTGCGCAATACCTTACCCCACAAACCTCTCCGATGAATCCGGCAAATATCGGACATTCTTTTTATGTCTATGGAACATTCCCTGTCGTTGTTAACAAAATTCTTCTCTTACTGACCAATTCTGATACTTATAATACTTTTACGCTTACGGGAAGACTACTCTCCGGATTTGTAGATCTTCTCGTCATTCTTGTTATCTTCAAAACTGTAAAAATTTTTGAAAAAGAATATGGTATTCACAAGAACACAAAGTATTGGGCAGCATTTATGTACGCTATTGCTGTATTGCCTATCCAACTTTCTCATTTTTTTGCTGTTGACACCTTCGTCAGTTCCTTTGCTTTTATCTCTTTTTATTTTACTCTCCGCTTTTCTTTTACAAAAAATCTTGCATGGCTATTACTTGGCGGCCTTTTTTTTGGATTGGCTATAGCATCAAAAGTAACTGCTGTTTTTATTTCACCGCTGCTTCTTTATCTCTTAATAAATGCCTATGCAAAGCATCGACAGATTGAAAAAATAAACCTTCCCCGTCTTGCCGGTGACCTCTTACTTTTTGGGTTAATTACGTATCTTGCCGGAAGGATCGCCGACCCCTACCTTTTTCAAACAGGCAATCTTTTCGATTTGCGTCCTAGCCAACATTTTATCAATAACATCAAAGAACTCGAAGCATGGAGTAGTCCAACGGCATGGTTTCCTCCCGGTGTTCAATGGATACACAAAACGCCGGTGCTTTTTGCACTAAAAAATCTTATTCTCTACGGTGTCGGGATTGGCTATTCGATATGTATTACTCTTGGCATTTACGCTCTTTTTAAAAAAATTCGCAGTGCTGATCTTTTTTTTATACTGACATGGGTTATTCTCTTTTTTCTTTATCAGGGATACCAAACAGTCCAAACCATGCGATATTTTCTAATTCTTTATCCATTCCTTGCAATTTTTGCCGGTATAGGATTTACTTATACTTCCAGACAAATTCCCAGACTCGTTCAGGTCATGCTTTTTTTCGGTATCATTATCTGGCCATTACTCTTTTTCTCTATCTATACCAAACCCATCACCCGCGTCACAGCTTCTGAATGGATCTATGCACACATTCCGCCCAAAAGTGTCATTTTGACAGAAAGCTGGGACGATGCTTTGCCATTGCCAATCGGCACATTATCCGGAAGTAATTATACGATCAAAGAATTACCTGTTTTTGATCCTGATACGCAACAAAAATGGAATACGATGGATACTATGTTGGCGCAAGGTGATTATCTTATTTTATCTTCAAACCGAGGATGGGGAAGTATCCCGACAGTTCCTGAGAGATATCCGCGCATGACACAATTTTATCACAATCTTTTTGCTGGTAAAACTGCCTACAAAAAAATTGCTGAATTTACTTCATATCCATCGCTCACGTACCTCGGTATCCCACTTACTATCCCTGATGACAATGCAGAAGAGGCATTTACAGTCTATGATCATCCCAAAGTCATTATCTTCAAACATATCAGATGAAAGAGAAAGATTTTTTATGCCGAAAGCAAAAATGGCACACTGCAAACAAATTCTAAAAACTTATTGGACACTTTTTGGCATCTTACTCATTGGTGCTTTTATCGGACTCTATCAACTAAATACGCTTCCGGGTGAAATGTGGGGAGACGCAATCGCACATTATTATCTTGCTCAACAAATGCAACACGGTGTTTTTTTCTATAATTACCGTTACGGCGGCGACGGCCCGATTTACACCTATCTTGTTGTTCTTGTCAGCTGGTTTTTGGGATTATCATTCTATACATTAAAACTTACTTCTGTTTTTGTCTATCTTTTTTTCATTATATTTCTTTATTTACTCGCTGAAGAACTCTTCAAAAAGCAAGAAATAGCTGTTATTTCCGGTTTTTTGGCTGCGGTTTCATTTTGGAGCATTACATTCGCACGACAACCTCACGCGAGAATGCTCGTTCCATTATTTATAACCATAACACTTCTTTTCGCAATAAAGAATAAAAAAATAGCAGCAGGAGTATTCCTGGGGCTTGGCATGTATGCACAGGCAAGTTTTTGGGGAATGCCGCTTGTCTTCTGGAGACGATATAAAATACTTTTATTAGGGCTTCTTATAACAATACCATTACTGTATAGCTTCGCCACAGAAAAAACCGGTTTTTTCACCAATCAATCATATTTCGGAGAAAAACTTGCGATATCAGACAATTTACCCCTAAGCAATATCATTCACAATCTTATTCATAATATCAGCGCGAACTTTTTCTCATTTTTTCTCCGAGGAGATCAGGGATTCAGGCTAAACGTTCCCTTATCTCCGCATCTGGATATCATATCGGCACTCTTTTTTTTCATTGGTTTTTTTCTCCTCATCCGAACTTCCATCAAAAAAAAACAAATGAAATATTTTGAATTTATTATTCTTCCTTTTATACTTATCCAAATTCCTTCACTGCTTGATATCCATAACCCGACTGCGCAACCAAATATCGGCAGGATGATTGGTGTTATCCCGTTTGTTTACCTCGCAACAGGGTACGGCATAACGCAAACGTGGCATTTTATTTTCTCTCAAACCATCCAAAACAAGAAGCTGCAAAAAATATTTTATTATCTTTGCATTACCTACTTGTTACTCATTATTACAGCAGCAAATCTATATAAATATTTCGTTATTTATCCGTATTTTCTTCCGGATCAGAATACTCCTTTTGCAAAAATCATAGCTCATACCATAGACAGCTATCCGCCGCAAACAACATTTGTAGTCATCGGATCGGGATGGAGCGAGTGGCATCAACCGGAGCAACAGGCAATTATTGACAGCATGACCAAGAAACATACGGTATTTTTCCTGCAGTCGCCGCCCACGACAACTCTTCTCTGTGATACAGTAAAAACGATATCGCATGCTGTTCTTATCACAAGCCCCGTAGATAAACAAACACTTATTGGACTCGCTGCATGCGACAAGCAGTTCAATGCTTATTTTTTACAAAAAGGCTCTTTTACCATTGCCAGGGTATTGCAAATCAAACAGTAAACAAGCGCTGATACGCGAGCACTATTTTCTTCTCAGAAAAGATATCTTCTATCAGCTCACGTTGTTTGCGATACTGCCGTTTGTTTTTCAAAATTTTTTCAATCGCTTGGGCAAGCGCTGAAACATTTCCGGGTGGCACAATTTCCCCCATACCGGTTTTCTGAACCGGCACCCGCACTCCCGGAAGATCAGTCGTCACAACAGGTGTCCCGCAATACATTGCTTCAACCTGCACCATCCCAAATGCCTCAGTATTATTGGTACTTGGCAATACAAAGACATCAAGCAATGAATAAAAAGCGCCTACTTGTGCATCAGACAACTCGCCAAGCTGAATAACAAACTTTGAATATTTTTTAAACAAACTTTCGACTTTCTTCCGATATAGTTCTTCTCCAACAGTTTTTTTTGGACCGGCAAAAATAACGGCAAAATCAGTGCCCAATATTTTTTGTAAAGAGGGTATCGCTTCAAGAAGATGCACAATCCCTTTCTCCGACGCGATCCTCCCAAGATAACCGATATAATATTTTTTACGCAGTACTCTTTTTTGCAATGCGTCAATTTCAGCCTGAATGATTCGCGGCGGGATAATAACAGGATAAATACCCGCCACTTTTTTTTCTGGCTCTTTCAAATTAGCGGTATGTACCGCAAAATCATCAGTGAGTGTCACGATCTGATCAGCAAGCAACAATGTTGTTCTATTGATTAACCTGATCATACTATTTACTATTTTCGCGAGAAATCCTCCTGAAAGCGTCACCTCGCAAATATAAAGACACACAATTTTCTTCCTGAGTAATTTTGCCACAATCGCAACGATCAACGATTGCACCTGCGGCAACGTAAGTAAAACGACATCGTTTTTTTGCAACAAACGAAATGCTGTTTTAGAAAAACCTGGCATAAAGAATCCTTTATTGACCCGAAAAAAATAGGGAACCCGCACGACTGTCACCTCATTTATTTTTTCTTCATCAGGCAAATTTTTCTTATGCTGAGCAGCCAACACCGTGACTGTATAGCCATTTCTCTGTAGTAACTCAGCAAGATGCCGTAAGGCAAGCGTTAAACCGCTGATATGCGGCGAATAGTATGAAAGACTTATCAACAATTTCATGCTAGAATAGTATAATACATTTATGAAGATAGGTTTTGATCTGGATAAAATTTTCATCAACACTCCGCCTTTTATCCCCAGCGCTGTTATAAACAAATTCTACAAAGCAAGAGATAACGGCGTTTTGCTTTACCGTATTCCGCACGTCCCTGAACAGTTATTAAGAAAAGCCCTCCATACCCCTATCCTTAGGCAGCCTATAAAAGATAATTTTGCGATTCTGCAAAGATTGGCGAATGATAAAGAAAACAAGTTATATCTTATCTCAAGCAGATTTAAATTTCTTGAGCCGGAAACCCAAAGGCTTATCAAAAAATACAAATTTGATGAAATTTTTGATAAACTCTATTTTAATTATAACAATGATCAACCCCATGAATTCAAAAATAACGTTTTGCAAAAATTAAACCTTGATATCTTTATCGACGACGATCTTTCTCTTGTCCGGTATGTCGCGAAACATAATCCTGACACAACATTTTACTGGCTTGATGAACACGCAAAAGCTGTAAAATTTGATAATAATATTACAGCAGCAAAAAATTTAGAAGAAATTTTTAAAAAAATTATAAGCTGAGAGCTGAGAGATAAAACAAAACTATTTATTATGTATTTTTCAGACAGTATCGCTATTTTACAATGGTGGCTTGTGCTCTTTTTGTTGGGGGCAGCTTTTTTGCCTTTCACCATGCGGCTCTTTTCACCTTTTTTTGATAAGGGATATCTTTTTTCCAGAATTCTTGGAGCATCGCTTGTTGCTTATGCTGTTTTTGTTCTCGGGATACTGCATCTTGCTCCATTCACTGTCCCGACTATTAGTATCACAGCTATCCTTCTAGCATGCATTCTTTTTTTTCTTTCAAAGCAAAAAAGAGAATTTATTTTTTATCTCAAAAAGCTCTGGCTTATATTCGCAATTGAAGAGCTCTTATTTATAACTGTCCTTTTTATCTGGGCATACATTCATTCATTCAATCCTGCTATCCACGGCCTTGAAAAATTTATGGATTTCGGGTTCGTCAATTCAATCTTACGTTCAAAATATTTTCCTCCAAAAGACATGTGGTTCACTCCGTACACTATCAATTATTATTATTTTGGACATCTGGTAACGGCTATGCTGACCAAGCTATCAAATCTACCTTCCTATATCACTTTTAACTTGATGCTTTCAACAATTGTCGCAACATGCTTCTCTCTTACATTCTCGCTCGGTGCGAATCTATATTATCACCTGAACGGTGCAAAGGTACTAGGAAAAACAAAACTTATCGGATCGGGAATACTTACTGCCTGCCTTGTTACTCTCGCTGGAAACCTTCATATTCTTTACGCATTTTTTGCACCATACAACGCAAATCATCCCGTTCCACTCTGGCAGCTGCCGTTCAGGCCATTTACTTTTCCCAATAATTACTGGTATCCTGATGCTACCCGTTTTATCTACCATACCATCCATGAATTCCCTATTTATTCCTGGACAGTGGCAGACCTGCATGGACACGTACTGGATATTCCGTTTGTACTCATAACAATTGCTTTTCTTTTTGCTCTCCTTCTTACGCAAACTTCTTTAGAAAATGAAAAAAAGATACATATTGGTCAAACCTTCCAGATTCCTCCACTTTCCTTGCTTATTATTGGTTTTTTCCTTGCAATAATGTATATGACCAATGCGTGGGACGGCGCTATCTATTGGCTTCTCGCAATGATGATAATCCTGTATATTCAGTGGAGAAGAAGACTCTTATATAAAAAGGCAACAAGGTGGTACATCGCATGGGGACGGGACTTCTTTCTTTCACTACTTATTATAACTGCAGGCTTATTCTTCTTTTCAACACCATATAACTTTTTCTTTGATGCATCAGTGTATTCGCGCGGAATTGGCGTCATTTGCGCGCCTGATTTCTTAATAAAAATCGGAAGAATCGGACCATTCCTGTTTGAGCCAAATCACTGTCAAAGATCATACTGGTGGGAACTACTGACGCTCTATGGCTTCTTTCTTTTCTTCATGATAAGTTTTGTTTTTTTCTTGCTGCGCTCAAAAAAACGCATGATTACTGACATTTTTATTATCTTGCTGATGATTCTTGCGACATTTTTGATTTTCGTTCCTGAATTTTTTTATCTCAAAGATATTTATCTGACCTATTACCGTGCAAATACGATGTTTAAACTCGTTTTCCAGGCATTTATTTTACTTTCAATCAGCAGTGCTTATGTCATCGTCAGAATCACACTTGATCTCCCATATCAACGCATAAAAGGAAAAATTGTTACCAGTATATTTTTATTCATCACCTTCATTCTGGTTTCTCTTGTTATGACCTATCCATTTCTTGCGGTTAACGCGTATTATAATAATTTTAAAAATTATCAGGGACTTAACGGTATCAAATATTTAAAGACGCTGTACCCAGACGACTATGCAGCCATTAAATGGCTTAATAAAAACATTAAAGGACAGCCTGTCATTCTGGAAGCGCAAGGAGATTCATATACAGACTATGCAAGAATTTCAGCAAATACAGGACTTCCGACTGTTCTTGGCTGGACTGTTCATGAATGGCTCTGGCGGGGAAGCTATTCTATTCCAGCACCCCGTATAATTGATGTAAAAACAATATATGAAACAACCAATCTGCAAACGGCAAAAGCACTTCTTGCCAAATACCACGTTCGCTATGTTTATGTAGGCACACTTGAATTTCAAAAATACCCGAATTTGGATGAACAGAAATTTGCAAAACTTGGGCACATTGTGTATCAACACGGAATAACGAGGATATATAAAATAAACTATTGACCTTTTACTGCCCTTGATGGTTTCGGAGTCGGAGTAATAATACCATATTTTTCAACAATACAATTTCCTACAGTAATTTCACATGCCACGTACTGCTGAATTTGTGAGTAATCATTTGCACCGGCTCTGGGAACCAGTACCCATTGTCCTCCATATGCTGCACTGATAGGAGGGTTAATAAGTAAGCCATATCTATCATGCTCCATATCGCCCGTATCAATAACCGAACTTGATATCTTTGCTCCTTTCATTTCCTGCGCAAGACGGATGAAATTACTATACTGGTTTTGCGTAATATCGGTAACAATACTTCCCTGTAGTGTGTTAATCAAATCAATAATTTTAACAGGATTAAAGAGCGTTCCGAGTGAAAATAATTTAGCCTTAATGGCGCTGATAACCTTTTCCTGACGCTGTGACCGTGCAAAATCAGATCCCTCAATCCCGATTGCGTGTCGTGATCTTACGTATTCCAAAGCTGTCTCCCCGTCCATATGCATCGGCCCTTTATTAAAATGAATATGCTTATATCTGCAAGGGAATTCCTGGAGATTTGTAGCGCTCCCTGACGCTATGGCAGCTGAAGCACTGGCAACTTGTGCCTGCGTTAACCCGCACGTTGCATCCTCCTGTCCTGTAAGAGGATATTGATAATCATCAAATGTTCTGGCAACATTGATATCCAGTCCGCCCAAAATATTGACAGCCTTTACAAATCCTCCAAAGTCTATCTTGATACCATAGTTAATATGTTGTCCCAAAATATCTCCGATAGCTTTTTCTGTCGTTGCGAGTCCGCTCCCAGGATTTTTTTCATTTGCGAAAGTATATGTTGCATTTACTTTCGCGTTCATAGAAGGAATCCATAAATCACGCGGAAGAGAAACCAGAGATATTTTTTTATGCACCGGATCTATGTGCATAAAAATAATCGTATCAGTTAGATCAGGTCCTGCATGTGTACCTCCGCCAACTCCTAAAAGAAGCATATTGACTGGCTCTGGAGGAGGCGAGTTCAGGTGAGCAATCTGTGTAAGACCAGTTTTCCACACGAGCGAGAGTAGAGCACTGCTTTTCCAGAATAGTACGCCAAAAAGTAAAATAATAGCAACCAAAAATGCACTAATTGCCCGCCTGCGGACAGACTTTCGCCTGTGCGGTTGCAGACGCGTGTGAGGTCGATATATATTATTATCCATGAATTATTTGTGCAAATGTTTCAGCATCCAAACTTGCCTGTCCGGGTAGACCTCCAGAAACGTGTTCTAAGCCAAAAATCAACGCAGCATTTTCTGGATTGACACTTCCGCCATAAAGAGTAACTACTTCTTTGCCTATCATTTTACTGATCTCAGCAGTATTTGCATCAATAGTATCTAAATCTATCGCATGAAACGCTCCGCCGCCGCTGATCGCATCTGGCGGTTCGTAGACAAAAATAATCTTCCCTGCATTGGCAGTAATCACATCATCTTCTTTTAAATAAAAAGCCAATTGTTTCATGTCGCTGATACACAAAACAGGAGTTAAATCATAGCGCAAAAGCTGTTTTATTTTTGCCAGGACATCTTCATCGGTCTCATGAAAATAGTGTCTCCGTTCCGAGTGTCCGACTAATGCATGAGTGACAAATTCCTGCGCTGTCCTGGCAGATACCTCACCGGTATATGCTCCTTCGCCAAACGGAGAAATATTCTGCACGCCAAGCTTAAGGGGAAGTTTGTACTCATCAATAAACGTTTTCATCTCAGGAATAAGCAAAAATGGCGGACAAATGATAATTTCCCGTTTATCAGAAATTGGAAATTGGAAATTGGAAATTTCAAGAAGCCATGTTTTTGCTTCCGCAATTGTTTTATTTGATTTCCAATTCCCGACAATAAAAAGTTTTTTCATATGGCAATATGCTACAATGGGTGTTGTCTTAAGATATAAGATTTAAGATGTAAGATATAAATTATTAAACAATAATTCCTCACTTCTTTTCTTAAATCATAAATCTTACATCATACATCTAATTATTATACTCTATGAATGGAGACTTACTCAAGGATTTAAATGCCGAACAACAAAAAGCAGTCATCGCGACTGATGGACCGATGATTATTCTTGCCGGCGCAGGATCAGGGAAAACCCGAGTCCTTACACGTAAAGTGCAATATCTTATTGAGGAAAAAGGGATTGATCCTTCAACCATTTTATGTATAACGTTTACCAATAAAGCCGCAAACGAAATGAAAGGAAGAATTATTAACTCCTTATCTCCCAAACCTTATGTAGCAAATCCTACCGTCGCCACGTTCCATGCGATGTGCGCCAAAATCCTCAGGCGAGAAAGTCATCATCTTGGCTTCTCGCATAATTTTATTATTTATGATTCACAAGATCAACTCGATGCGATTAAGGAAGCCATGCGCCGGCTTGATATCTCAACGAGAGACTTTAAGCCCCATTCAGTCCACGCAACAATTTCTCAAGCAAAAAATGAAATCATCACCGCCACTGAATATCAAAATTTTGCCAGAGGATATTTTCAGGAAACTGTTGCAAAAATTTATCCGATATATCAGACAATCCTCAAGGAAAATGATGCGCTGGATTTTGACGATCTGATTCTCCATACAATCAAGCTTTTGCGCGAACACGATCAGGTATTGAAGAAATATCAGGAGACCTTCAAATATATCCTGATTGACGAATACCAGGACACCAATAGAGCACAATATGTTTTAACGAAACTTTTAGTCGGAGCAAATTCTGCCTTGCAGAATATTTGTGTGGTTGGGGATTTCTCTCAGAGTATTTACAGCTGGCGTGGAGCAGATTACCGCAACTTAAACAGATTTAAAGATGACTTTCATGGAACAAAAACCTTTTCATTGTCACAAAATTATCGTTCCACGCAGAAAATCCTTGATGGCGCATCAACGATTATTTCAAAAAATACCAGCCATCCAATACTGCAATTATGGACCCAAAATCCCGATGGTGAAGAAATCGAATTGTACGAAGCGGATAACGAACAGGATGAGGCGGATTTTATCATCAGAACAGCCGCCAATCTTGGATTAAAACGCCTCAATCAAGTCGCTGTTCTCTATCGAACCAATGCTCAATCCCGTGTCATCGAGGAAGCGTTACTTCATCATGGCTTGCCGTATCTTCTTATCGGCGGCACGAGATTTTACGAAAGAAAGGAGATTAAAGACATTCTTGCCTACTTGCGCGTCATAAACAATGCAAAAGATTCAATCTCATACAAAAGAATCGAAAAGCTGGGCAAGGGGAGACTGCAAAGATTTCTGGAATATCAACAAAATGTCATTTCGGAGATCCGCCAGCTGGCTAAGACTCCGGAATCAGAAAATACAAAAGGCGCCGGGAACCTTCCTGCCGGAAAAGATAGGGTCAGCATGACAACTATTGACCTTCTTGATGGCATTATCAAAGCAACAAATTATCTCGAACTCTACGATGAGAAGCTTGAAGAAGACAGAACGCGACTGGAAAATATCAAAGAACTCCGTTCAGTTGCTATTGCATTTCCTGATTTGACGGATTTTCTTGAAAATGTTTCACTGGTCGAACAGGAATACCACTCGGACAAACAGGGAAACGGTGAAAAGAAAAATGCCATAACGCTTATGACATTGCATGCCGCGAAAGGACTTGAGTTTCCCATCGTTTTTATCATAGGCATGGAAGAAGGTCTTTTTCCACACGCAAGATCCCTTATGGATCGATCAGAACTTGAAGAAGAACGGCGGCTTTGCTATGTGGGGATGACCAGGGCAAAGGAGAAACTCTTCTTGACCTATGCCAGACGCAGGCTTTTTTTTGGACAGCGGACAGCCAATACTGTCTCACGTTTTGTCACGGAACTACCGGAACATCTCATCACGCAACGGTCTTCTGATTGGTAAAAATAATAAGGTGAATCTGATAGAATAAAGTGATGGACATCCGGCCTATTACTTCCAAGCAAAAAATAGCATATAACGCTATTGTCACTCATCCTCTCCAAAGTTATGAATGGGGAGAATTCCGCGAGAAAGAAGGAATCAAGGTAATCCGAAGTGGTTTTTTTGATGAAAATCCTTCGACGAGCTCAGGACTAAAACTCATTTCAGGATTTCAACTCACCATTCACAAATTGCCAAAGACCGATTTTACCATCGGTTATCTACCAAAAGGAACGATGCCTGATGAGCAATTGATAAATGAATTATATAAAATTGGCAAACAGGAGAACTGCATCTTCATTCAACTGGAACCAAATGTCTTTAGAAACAGCAAACAGGAAGCAGGAAGCAGGAAAATAATAAATTGGAAACTGGAAATCGGAAATTGGAAATTACCTCCAGCCGCGCATCCACTCTTTACCAAATATACCTTTGTCCTGGATCTCACAAAATCTGAAGATGAATTGCTGACTCGCATGCACCCGAAAGCACGTTACAATATCAAAGTTGCCAAAAAACATGCTGTAGAAGTCAAGGAAGACAACACGGAAAAAGCATTTGAAGCATATTGGCGCCTGATGCAAGAGACAACAGCACGTCAAAAATTTTATGCTCACACCAGACACTATCACGAACTGCAATGGCATACATTCTCACATGATGTCGACCCCAGCAAACTTACCTCACACCTGTTCACGGCAACTTATGAAAAAAAAGTGCTGACTGCGCTGCTTTTTTTTGTCTTTCATGACACCTTGTATTATCCCTACGGCGCATCCAGCAACGAGCATCGCAATGTCATGCATTCAAATCTGGCCATGTGGGAGGGTATCCGATTCGGAAAAAAACTGGGCTTAAAAAAATTTGACATGTGGGGAGCGATGAGTTCTGAGCCTGACCCAAAAGATTCGTGGTTTGGCTTTCATGATTTTAAAAGGAAATTCGGCCCCGAACATGTCGAGTTCATCGGCAGTTATGATCTTGTCATCAATCCCCTTGCGTATCAAGGCTACAAAGTAGCAGATAAACTGAGATGGTTGTATTTGAGGATGAAAAAATAAAACGTTCTCTTTGCGAGCGAGGTACAAAAATATTTTCGTTTTCATCTGAACTCCTCTGTTATTTTCCAAATTAGATCGTGTGAATTGAAAACAAAATATTTTTCATACCAAGCACGAATGCTTTTCCTTCATTTACTTTCGCTTTGGTATCTCGTAGACGTACATTTCTGCCTTGTCATCTTTGGCATACAAAGGCAAATCCATCTGATAGACAAATGTAACCACGCGAGTACCTGGCCGCAATTCTTTGAAAAACTTCTCACGAAGACCGACAAGAGCTCTCGGTGTCAAATAGAGAAAAACAACTGTAGCCTTTGAGATATCAACAGTAAAAAAATTTTCCCTTCTGATTATTACCTTGTCCGCAACTCCAGCTAGCCAAACGGCAAGCTTGGCATACCAGGCACGGAATGGATCAATCTCTATACCCACACCGGTTGCACCAAATTCCTTTGCCGCGATGATAAGTGCCGTTCCTTCACCTGATCCCAAATCATAAATAATATCTCCTTTTTTAATCTTCGCAAGCTTACATTCAAGCCGCGCAAGCGTTGGCGTTGTTCGCCACCATGGAGACCAGGGACTATCCGGCGGCCAAAGCATCGACAAAAGAAATAACAAAATAACAAGAATAAGTAAGATAAGAATTAAGACAAGCATAGAACAATTTTCAATTCTTAATTTCTAATTTTCATTGAATTTCCAATAATCTAATGTTAAAAAATTGAAACATTATGACTTGATTGAAAATTGAAAATTTTAAATTGGAAATTTTACATCAGTAACTTTCCCAATAATATTAATCCTTCCTATCATACCAAAAACCCTGCTATCTGTGCTTGCGTTTTTATTGTCTCCTTGCACAAAATAGCTCTTCCCTTCAATCTTCATAATCCGCTTTATCAGTACTTTGCCTTCCCGTGGATCTTTAACCGCGACAATATCATTGATTTTTGGTGATAAAAACAAATAGCTCATTCTATTTACCAATACCATATCTCCTGGCTTTAATGTCGGCAGCATACTACTTCCGAAAATCTGATATTTATAAATAGGGGAGAGGAGAAGAAATAATTGTTGAAACATTTTTAAATTTTCAATTTTTAATAAATTTTCAATTTCTCAAAGTTTTAAAATTACATCATTGTTGATTTGATTGAAAATTGAGAAATGAAAATTGTAAATTACTTTGTGGCCTTTGTTTCTTTAAAAATTTTATCTATTTCATCAATAAGATCAAGCAGTTTTTGACCCACGGCCGGATCAACAGATTTTTTCGCCTCTCCTGCTTGTTTGGTTGCACGCCAGAAAAGATCATGCAAGTGCGGAAATTTCTCCAGATGCTCCGGCTTGAAATAATCAGTCCACAAAACCCAAAGATGGTGTTTGACTAGTTCTGCCCGTTGCTCCTTGATGAAGACTGCTCGCCATTTTTGTTCTTCTTCATGAAGACCTGCGTATTTCTCCATGATTTTCATGACGCTTTCCGCCTCTATTCTCGCTTGAGCAGGATCATAGACACCACAAGGAAGGTCGCAATGAGCATAGGCTATTTGGGTGGGAAGAAGTTTTAGCAATAGCGAGGAAACCGCGATCATAAAAATAATATACCGCTTTCAGAGATATATTGCAAGTCATAAATGAGTAAGAGGAGAAAAATTTTGTGCCGAGCGGAAAGTGAAAAAGTAAACGTCAACCCTTCACCGCCAATCCATTTGCCAGCGAATCGGCACGCTCATTATTGGGATCGCCTGAATGACCAAGCACTTTCTTGTAATCCACAAGCAATTTATTCTCCGCAATCACCTTTTCAATATTTTCAAATATCTCACGATTCGCACGCACTTTATTTGCGGGTTTTCTTACGCTATACAATGAAATCTGACTGTCTGTATGGAGTAAAATCCGTTTGTATCCTTTCTCAGCTGCCCACGATAAGGCATGGTAAATCGCCAATCCCTCAGCGACATTGTTTGTCTGCTTACCCTCTACGCGATCTGCTCTTTCAGTTTCACCACTGACAAATGCCCAGGCTGCTTTTGCACGAGACGTACCATTTGCGACACATGCTCCATCAGTCCAGATCTCTACATCATAGCTGCTAGGATCTGTAGAGAGAGAGCCAAAATGGAGTGGAGCAGTCTGCACATTGATTACTTTGAATTTTTCATCATGATATAACTTATTGCAATGAGGACAATAATAGTATGCTGTGTAATAATAGTGCTTTTGCGATTGCTCCGCAGTACGTTTGGTCCGGCGCATTTCAAGAACCCTCCCGCATTTCCTACATATCTTCTTCTCCTCCATACTGCAAATGATACAATAAACCTATGAAAAAGCAAACAACCGGAGTCTATTTACTCAAAGATAATAACATCCTCTTTCTCGTGCGTGATAAAAAGAATGACAAAATGCACCAAAAGGGCGTATATCTTCCTATTGGTGGCCATGTCGAACTTAGTGAAGAAGTAGAAAAAGCAGCAATCCGTGAAGTCAAAGAAGAATCTAGTATTACTGTTCATTCGGTTGATTTAAAAGGGATTTTGTATTTTCGCGCCCAAAATACAGGAAATTATGATAATATCATGTTCCTATTTACATCTTCGGATTTTACTGGAGAACCTGTGGATGGAAGAGAAGGGAAATTTAAGTGGGTGGATATGGATAAAATACAAAATATAAACTTGTATGAAGGAGACAAAATCTTCCTCGATTTACTCTTAAAACATGAATTTTTTGTAGCGGAATTTCTATATAAAGGCTTCGAGTTCGTCGAGCACAAAATTTTAAAAATTGTTTAATTGCGCTTTAAGAAAAAGCTCATGAGTGTTCTGTCAAAAAGGAAACAATTTATAGAAAGACTGCTGAGCCTACGTATTATGAATGAATAGACAGAGGAGAACTTGAGGAATCTTTTACAAAAGACTATTAGAAAAACTCAACTTAATCTTAGAAACTTTATAATAATATCTTCCCGTCTTTCACCTTAGGTTCAATCGTATCGCCTGGCCTGACTGTGCCTTCTATAATTCTCATAGCGATCTCATCCACCAGCTTTTCTTCAATTGCACGCTTCAAAGGACGTGCGCCGAAAACAGGATCATATCCGATTTCTGCAAAATACATCGCCAGATCATCTGTTATTTTCAAAGAAACCCCATTTTCCGCCAATCTATCTCTAACCAAACCAAGCTGTTGCTCTGCAATTCTAAATAATTCTTTCGGTGAAAGAGGATTATAGATCACCACCGAATCAAGCCGGTTAAGAAACTCAGGCTTGAAATGTTCGTGCAATATACCCCATGCTTTCCTTTGTGCGTCTTCTTTATTTTTCGCTTCCCGAATTTCTGCCGAACCGAGATTACTTGTCATGATAATAATCGTATTGCGAAAATCCACTGTCATACCTTTGCTGTCAGTCAATCTGCCATCGTCAAAAATCTGTAGAAAAATATTAAAAACTTGCGGATGAGCTTTTTCAATCTCATCTAAAAGTATCACAGAATAGGGACGACGCTTCACCGCTTCAGTTAATTGCCCTCCTTCATCATATCCGATATAACCGGGAGGAGCGCCAATCAACCGTGCAACTGCATGAGATTCCATATATTCACTCATATCAATCCGCGTCATTGCGTGCTCATCGTTAAAAAGTATACGAGCAAGCGCCTTGGCAGTTTCTGTTTTACCAACACCGGTCGGCCCCATGAAAAGAAATGAACCGATTGGCTTATCCCGACCTCCCAAACCAGAACGCGACCGTCTGATAGCGCGTGAAACGACAGAAGTCGCTTCATTCTGACCAACGACATATGATTTGAGTTCTTCTTCAAGACGGAGAAGTCGATCAGATTCAGCTGAAAGAATACGGGTTGCGGGAATACCAGTCCAACGGGAGACAACCCGCGCAATATCATCATCATCAACTTCTTCACGAAGAACACGCGCTTCAGTCGGAATTTTATCCCACACAGCCTGCAATTCCTGCAGTTTTTTCTCAAGCTCAGGAATTTTGCCGTATTTAATCTCTGCAGCTTTTTGCAAATCAACATCACGCTCCGCCTTATCAAGTTCAATACGATATCCGTCAATCTTCGCACGAATCTCCTGAATTTTTTGAATGAGATCTTTTTGTTCGTTCCAGCGCTGTTCAATCACTGCAGCTTCCTCCTGTAATTGTTTCAATTGTTCTTCCTGCTGTGCTTTCCGGGATTTTGCAACCTCAGTCTTTTCGCGTTTGAGAGCAGCCAATTCAATCTCAAGCTGCATAATTTTACGCTTGAGCCCATCAAGCTCTGCCGGCATACTTTCAGTTTCAATTTTGATTGCCGCTGCTGCTTCATCTATCAAGTCTATTGCTTTGTCGGGAAGAAATCGCTGTGGGATATACTGAGCGGATAGCCTTACCGCTGCAATTAGTGCATCATCAGTGATACGGATACCATGATGTAATTCATATTTTTCTTTGATACCGCGAAGAATTGCAATACTATCTTCAATTGTCGGCTCATCAATAAGTACTTGCTGAAACCGTCGGGCAAGCGCGGGATCCTTTTCTATATATTTACGGTATTCATTAACTGTCGTCGCTCCAATCATGCGAAGCGTTCCTCGAGCAAGCGCTGGTTTAAGAATATTCGCAGCATCAGAAGATCCTTCTGCCGCACCTCCGCCTACCAGCGTATGCAGCTCATCGATAAACATAATGTATTTGCCCTCAGCTTCTTCAACTGCCTTGATAACGCCTTTGAGTCGTTCTTCAAATTCACCACGGAATTTGGCACCTGCCAAAAGTAATGCAAAATCAAGAACAATAACTTCTTTATCCCGCAGGGGAGTCGGTACCGATTTTTCAACAATTTTCTGAGCAAGTCCTTCAACAATCGCAGTTTTCCCGACTCCAGGGTCACCGATAAGGACAGGATTATTCTTTGTCCGGCGTGACAAAATCTCCATCACCCGACGAATTTCAACCTCACGGCCTATGACAGGATCAATCTTACCAGACCGAGCAGTGTCGGTGAGATTTAGCGTAAACTTCTTCAGTGCCTCATCCGGCGTTACCGGCTTAAGGAAATCAGGAACTTGATTATTGTCCATACTACCCTATTGTAGAATTAGCAGTAAAACTTGTCAAGTGCTAAAATAACAGCTAATAAAATCCTCTATCGTACAGGTGTGGTAAAAACTGTAAAAAACGAATTCAATATACGTGTTATCTGTTTCTCCAAATATTGTATAAACTTTTCCATACTCCCCTCCTTTCCGGAGACAGCGAGTAAAAAGAGACATCCTCTTTTTACGATGTATCATAAACATCTCTGGTAGTATAAATCTCTATACTAAGAAGTGCGCAAGCAATAGGTAAGGGTTAGGAAAGAAGATATGCATTTTACACCGAAATATAGCGGTTGACTCACTGTGACAACTTTGTTATACTCATTTTATTCCATCTTATGGGAAATCTACAAAACCTTCAGAGTCAGCTAGACAAACTTATCAAAGAAGATCCCAGCGAACAAAAAAATATCGGTACTTTTACCGCCATTCATAAAAATCCTTTTGTATACCAGTACCTTTTTCATTATCTTAATAAAAATGTCGTAGACCGTGCAGGATATACATCATTAAGCTATTTTGAGAAAACCATAGAAAAATATTTCAAAAAATTATTTGACAATAAAGACGGCAGTGTCGTACTTACTGCTGGCTCTACTGAAAGCATTCTGCTTGCTTTCCATTATGCTCGAGAAAAAGCGAAGGATGAGAAAGGTATTACCAAACCAAATATCCTTGTTCCAAAACATGCACACTATAGCTTAAAACGTTGTGCAAAAATGCTTAACATAGAAGTGCGGGAAATTGGTCTTAACGATACGCATACTACAGACATTGAGGAAGTAAAGAAAAAAATTGATAGGAATACTATTCTTGTCGCCGCAATCATGATAGCAACTGAACTCGGGGTTATTGACGATCTGATTCAACTGGACGCAATCGCGAAAGAACATGATACCTGGATGCATATTGACGGAGCAATTGGTGGTTTTATCATCCCTTATCTTGATACTGATCTCAGATATACATTTTCTCAGCTGGAAAGTCTCTTCTCAATGAATATTTCCTGTCACAAATTTGGCCTCTCGCTGGTTGGAGGCGGAGTCTTGCTGCTCCGTGACAAAAAAATAACGCAAGCCTATACCGGTAATATTGAATATCTTAGCTCAGGCAATAAAAAAATGGCAGGCCTTACTGTAACTGGATCCTCTTTAGGGCTTTTTAGTTTATATACCAATCTTATGCTGTATAAATTTCAAGGTTACAGGAAATTTGCCAAGAAATATCTCAAAACAAAAAAAGAGCTCACTGATATCCTCCAGAGTTTTGGCTATTCCTGCTATCAGGGCTCACCATATTCTCCTCAACTTTTCGTTTATGGGGAAGACGCCAGCAGACTTTCTAAATATCTACTCGGACAAGGATGGCTGCAGCACGCTTACACTGTTGAAGGACTTGGAAAAACAGGTTTCAGAATCGTTATTAAAAAAGATCAGGAACAAATGCTGCTTAACGAATTTATTAAAGATGTACGCGATTTCAAATTGCTGGCAAATCAGAAATTACTATTAAAAAATTCTTATCAGGGAGCCCACGCGATCAACCGGCTTTCATAGCTTACGTAAATTTTCGCTTTACTTCTTTCCCGTTTTATTTTATGCTGGGTATAAGGTGAATATTGATATTTTTTCAACCGCGATGATTAAAACTTATCTATATGCAGGAGTTACACTTCTTGTTGCTGTTTTAGTTGATTATATTCTCCGCTCATTTATCCGTGTGCCGAAGCGATTTGGCACCAAACGGACACACACAATCGCGTCTGTTATCCGCAATCTCATTACAACAGTTGTTTATATTGTTGCTCTCTATATAATCCTTTCATTATTTGGCATTAATCTCACTCCTTTACTCGCTTCAGCAACTGTCATAGGTATCGTATTTGGAATTGGAGCGCGTGGAATCATAGAAGATTTTGTAAATGGCCTTTTTCTCCTGTCTCTTGACTCTATCGCAATTGGCGATTACTTACAAATCGGCACTACATTCATTCAAGGAGACATAACCGAAGGAATTGTGGAGCGTATCGGCGCTCGTGCCTTAACAATACGCACTGACAACGGAACAGTTCATATTATTCCGAACGGCCAGATTAGAAAAATCATTAATTTTTCCCGACAGAAATTCAATATTATTATTGATTTGCCGGTAAAAATAAATCAGGAGATTGATGTTATCATAAAAGCTGCTGAAAACGCACTTGAGCAATTACAGAAAGATCCTGCATATGCAGAGCTGATTACCCCGGTATCGGAAGTAAAGGGAATAGAGAATTTTAAAGAAGCAGAAACTATGATTATCCGTGTCATCATTACAACTTCTCCTGTCCACAGAAATGAAATCGCAAGAAAGTACAGATTGCTTGTAAAAAAAGAATTTGAAAAACATAAGCTGGCATTTGCCTAAAGAAGCTTATTGCTGTGGAGGTGAGGACTGCGGTGGCCCAGAACTTCCTAGCCGCTGAATTGCGGGTGTTCACTTTTAATTTTTAGCTAACATTACCATCAATAGCAGAGCTTGACAGACTCCTCTATTTTTGTTCTACTGAATAGAGATATGAAAAAGAAAGCGCTTGCAAAGAAAGTAGTAACACACAAAGCTGTCAAACGCACCGATTTACGTACTTCTTCATCATCCGGAGCGCAAACTGTTCTCTTTAGACGAGCTATCATTATCAGCGCCTGCCTTGTATTGGTGATCCTTGTCGCGTCGCTTCCTAAAGGCACCGCGAGCCAGGCTGTCGCGGGAGTTAGTATCATGAGAGGACTGTTTGAGCAAGCAACAATACCGCTTCCGTCTAATCCGCACGCAGCCTCGTACAATATCTACTACGGACAATCGGGAGAGCAATCATTTACCAATTCTGTTAGAAATATTCCGCCAAAAGTTACAAACTATACAATTTCTTATCTTAAAAAGGGAGTAACATATAAATATAGCATAGCGACAGTTGTCAACGGCAAAGAAGTCTCTTTCACTCCGGTAAAAACGCTTATCGGCCTCCAGCCGATGTAATCTCAAGCTTCAATTCGTGAAAAAAGAGTAGCGCCAATCGTAAGAATAATCATTACCAGTATGAGAAGCACAGTTATATCTATTGCTAATCCAAAATGACTTGCTCCGGTTAGCGTGCCACGAATTCCGTCAACTCCATACGTTAACGGATCAACTGCGGTAATATTACTAATAACTTTTGGCAAATTATTTAATGGGAAAAGTGCTCCTGAAAGGAAAAAAACCGGTTGCACTAAAAAATTCATAATAATCTGAAACCCGTTAATATCCGCAAGGACGGATGCGATACTGATACCTAATCCGGTAAAAAAGAGCGCAATCAAAAGCATAAAGGTCAATGCCAACACGAGCAAACCTAATTCCGGTCGAAAACCAAAAATCGTTGCTAAAATCAATACAACTACTCCTTGCAAAACAGCTATTGTCGCACCTCCAAAGGTTTTCCCAAGCATAATCTGCCATCGGGGAACTGGCGCTACCAATGTCTCTTTAAGAAATCCGAATTGCTTATCCCAAATAACTTGAATACCGCCAAAAATTGCAGTGAATAAAATACTCATAGCGATAACGCCAGGACCAAGAAATTGAAAATAATTCCCCTGCCCTGCTCGTTGAAAAACAGGACCCAATCCGAATCCTAATGCAAAAAGAAATAAAATCGGCTGACCGAGTGAGCCAATCATGCGTGAACGCGAACGGCTATACCGTTTTAATTCTCGTAACCATAAAATATAAATAGCATTCATATTTTTTAAACCGTACCTCGTGAACACGTTAGTTCTTAGTACTAATGTCCTCTCATCTGTCTATGTCTTCGCATCGCTTCCAGACTGCTAGCGCTTTCTTCACGAATGTCACTCCCTGTTAACTTAAGAAAAGCAGCCTCCAGTGTTTTTTCTCCAGTCTTTTTTAGTATATCTTCAAGCGTCCCCTCGGTAATAATATTGCCATGATCCATAATTGCAATTCGTTGCGCATATTCTTGCGCTTCTTCCAGATAATGAGTTGTAAAAAAAATTGTGACACCTTTTTCTTCACTCAAATTTTTCACATAATGCCAGATATGATTACGAGTCTGCGGGTCAAGACCTTGCGTTGGTTCATCAAGAAAAAATATTTTTGGATGATGCAGTAAGCCTCGAGCAATTTCCAATCGCCGTTTCATCCCGCCGGAAAATGTCTTAACCAAACTATCCTTTCTATCCCACAATTCAACAAGCACCAATAGTTCATGGATATTCTTTTTACGCACTTCAGTATTAATTCCATATAGTACTGCATGGAACTCCATGTTTTCATACGCAGTCAATTCATCATCCAGACTCTGATCCTGAAAAACAATACCAAACGACTTTCTTGCATTATCTTTATCATGTAATGCATCAAATCCGTTAAGCGTAATCTCTCCCGCAGTTGGATTAAGAAGCGTTGTGAGTATCTTAATTGTAGTACTCTTGCCGGCACCATTGGGACCAAGAAAGGCAAAAATTTGTCCACGCGCCACAGAAAATGAAACGTCATTCACTGCTGTAAAATCACCGAAGCGTTTGGTAAGATGGGAAACTTCGACAATGGCATCTGGCATAATTTTATTATACTCTTTTACCGTAAAATTGTTTTCTTAAATTATCCTTTACTTTCTCTTCACCAAAGAGATACGATATAATGTTCCTATGTCGGCTATAAAGAATTTAGAAACTGCAATGTTTGCCGGAGGGTGTTTTTGGTGCACAGAAGCTATTTTCAAACGCGTAAAAGGTGTAATAACTGTTATTTCAGGCTATGCAGGAGGTACGATGAAAAACCCCACTTACAACGATGTCGCTATGCAAAACACTGGTCATGCAGAATCGGTCCAATTACAATTTGACCCATCGATTATTTCTTACGAGAAATTGCTTGACATCTTCTGGGCGACTCATGATCCAACGACACTCAACCAGCAAGGTTATGACACAGGCCCAGAATACCGATCTATTATTTTTTATCATAATGATGCACAAAAAAACCTTGCTGAAGCATCTAAAGAACAATTAGAAAAATCTGGTAAATATACTAAATCAATCGTTACAGAAATTATACCGTTTACAAACTTTTATAAAGCTGAAACAGAGCACCAAAACTTTTATGAAAGCGGCAAACGACCTGATTATTGTAGAGTTATTATCGATCCAAAACTTCGCAAATTAATGAAAGATTTCAAAGAGGATGTGAAAGAAGAGTATAAGGAATAAATTTGTTTATTTTTCAATTAAGCTGCTATAATTTGCACTTGCATACGTCCTGCATTTATACCTTGGGAGCTTTGAATAAGACGTAGCTCATCAGCAATCTTACCCATTTGTTCTTGACCGTCTACAATTCCAACCAAATATAATGGGGTACTTGGAGTAAGTTTTGTACTTAATCCATGAGCGCCAAAGGTAATCCCCAAAGCAAGACTAACACATTCTCTTGATGCATCAGGTCCAAAAATATTTCTGCTGATGGTGTACCCAGGTGGGAAATTAGCAAGATGTGCAAAATCTAATCCAGCATTTCGTGCGTCATAATAGATAACCTGACCAGTATGTTGATCTTTAGGTCTTCTGGTTAATGATAATCTACCACCATAAGCAACTTCATGATCTGGATATACTCTTGTTAATTCTTTAGCAAACCTTCCTGCCAAAAATGCTCCAGCTTTTTGAGGATCTATATCCATTCCTTCACCTATCTCTGCAAGATTGAGCCCCAATGCTCCACAATGTGCATGATCAAATACACGACTATAAACTATCCCATTAGCTACACCTTCTTTGAGTAGAGGAAGTGTTCTTGCAAGAAGTGGAACAGGTCCTGCCAAACGAACAGTTACATTACTATAAGGAGTTAATCCCTCATCCATACATAAAATGTCTCGCGGTTCCGAAGGATTTCGACGATGAACTATCTCTAAACCGAGTCTGTTAATTGCAGCAGCATATTTACTCGCAAAGTCAACAGTTGTCCCCAAAAGTTCACTTCTTTGAGAAATATTACTATCAGGTGCATATAAAACTACTTCTCTTTCCGACATAAAAAAAGATTATACTCTTATAGGATACTCCTGACAATAGACAAAATAGGCTTATTAAGCACGTTTAAGAAGCGAGGGTAATAATGGTTTTTTCATATTTAACAAATCCTTCATGCACCAATTCATCTATCAATTGCTGAAGCCACTCTTCCTCTGAATCTGTATAATCCTTTTTTATTAATGGACCCAAACCCTTTACCAAAATTTTTTTCTTCTGTAATAATACTTTTAACACTTGCCCACGATAATACCGATGGGATCCATGAAATTTTGATTGCTTAGGAATTGGAATTTTTTCTTTCTTCAATACTGTTGCTGCATAATCCATAAGCGCCTGATTCCATTCATACGCTTTGTCTGCTGGAAGCAGTTGTTGGGCGATCTCATTTATCTCTTTATCACTTAAATCCGTCCTCTCCGTTTCATCGTTTTTGGGCAAATCCAAAATTCGAAATCCAAAATTCGAAATAATTTCTGAATTTTTCAATATTCCAAATTCTACATGTTTTGTTCTTTGACAATTATTATTTCGAATTTGTTTAGGATTTCGTGCTTCGGCATTCGAGTTTTTAATTAATTGTGTCAGTATCACCTTCTTCACATTGGTATCCACAACAGCCACTTGTTGATCAAATGCAAAACAAAGAATCGCCCGCGCTGTGTATTTTCCTATCCCAGGTAGTGCAATAAGTTCTTTTTCTGTTCGTGGAAAAGCCCCTTTATATTCCTGCGCAATTTTCTGAGCAGCTTTTTGCAAATTAAGCGCTCGCCTGTTATAACCGAGTCCACTCCAATATGCCAACACTTCCGATACTTTTGCTTTTGCCAAACTTTGCACAGTTGAAAATTTCTTAATCCATGCTTCATATTTTGGAATGACACGAGAAAGCTGCGTCTGCTGAGACATAACTTCTGATATGAGAATACAATAGGGGTCCCGGGTTTTACGCCATGGGAGAGGGCGCTGATTTTCATGGTACCAATCAAGAATATGTTTTTGGAAAACAATAATTTTTTGCCGAGAGAACATCTTTTGTATTCTAACAAAAATTTATCTTTAAAACTTTCTTAAGAAATCATAAGACTTCCAGTGATATACTTAAAAAATGACAATTAAACTACTCCAGCTTAATACTAATTCAGATAACTATTGGGATAAGCTTATCCCCTATCTCACCTCTCATGAATTTGATATTCTTCAGCTCCAGGAGTTGACTGGGAAAGGGACAATATCTGGAAATATAAACTCAAAACGGGATACCTTTACTGAATTACGAAAGATATTGCAGGAAAAATACAACGCAGAACTCTCTCTTACGCAACGGTATACTTCAAGCCCCCAAGCATATATGGCAAACGGCACATTTTATAAAAAACAATTTTCACTTATTCGGATACAAGAGGTCGTTCTTTCTTCATTCAAACCTTTTCCAAAGGATTCAACTGCTTATGAACATGTTGGAAGAAAACTATTACATCTAATTCTCGCAATCAATGGCAAACAAATTTCATTTCTCAATACTCATTTCGCTTGGGGCGGCGACCATATTGAAAAACACCATCAAACAAAACAGGGAGAGATACTCCTTAATTATTTACAGTCGGTAGAACCACCATTTGTCTTAACCGGTGATTTCAATCTTACTCCAGAGCAGCCTCTGATGCAAAAAATCTCTGCATATACAAAAAACCTTATCGTAGAAAACGGCATTACAAATACTTTAAATCCCACCAATCATCGAGCAAAGCAGCTTTTTCCCAAGGGTTTAGCAGTGGATTACCTATTTACCAGCAAGGATCTTAAGGCAAAAAAGTTTCAAGTTGTAGACGAAAATCTTTCAGACCACTTCGGCCTAGGAACGGAAATTATTATTTAGCAATTATCTGAACTTCTTTTATTGTATTAGCAAAGCGAGGCATAAAAATTTTTCGGTTGCAACCTTTGCAACGGAGAAAAATTTTTCGTAACGTACGATAAATGAAACCTATTAAATAAGATATTACAAAAGTCCCATTTTTTCTCTAACTTCTTTTACGACCTCTGATGCAAGCACCGTCGCTTTTTCATTTCCTACTGAGATAATACTATCAACTTTTTGAGGATTATTTTCCAATTCTTGTCGTTTTTCCTGAATTGGTTGCAATTCCTGATAAATTGCTTCCGCTAATTCATTTTTAACTTCACTATATCGCAATCCAACATCCTGATATTGGTTATCAAGCTCTTTCCTTCTTTCTTTTCCTTTAAATAACTCTATAAACTCCATTAAATTTTTAACACCATTAGAAGGAGCAATTGCAACTACTCCATTATTAGGCATAGCTGATCGCGAGATATAAACTCCTTTATCTATAATACCCTTACCCGAATCTGTTGGAATCTTCGCAATTTTTTTCCTAATCGTCTCCAAATCATCAGTCAAGTTGATATAACTCCCCTCAACCGACTTACTCATTTTCCCCTCACCTGTAAGAGAAGATACATATTCACCTATCGTCTTAAAGATTTGCGGTTCAGGAAAATCAGTTCCATAATCCTGATTCATACGTCGTGCTATTTCACGTGCGACTTCCAAATGCGGCTCCTGATCAATCCCAACCGGCACATCAGATGCTTTATAAATAAGAATATCCGCTGCCATGAGAACAGGATAATTTAATAGTGCCATTGTCACATATTGCGGATATTGCTTTACTTTATCTTTAAACGTCGGCAGATGCTGCATTTTAGCGATTGTCACGACACTTGAAAGATAAAAAGCGAATTCTGCATGATGAGGATTTGCTGATTGTTGGAATAAAATACTTTTTTCAGGATCAAGACCTGCTGCCAAATAATCAATGATAATCTCACGACGGTTTTGACGAAGTTCTTCTACTTGGTACGGTGTCGTCAATGTATGCAAGTCCGCGACCATATATAAAGTTTCGAATTCGGGATCATCCTGCAGCGTAAGCATTCCTTTTATTGCACCAAAATAATTCCCGAGATGTAATCTCCCTGTTGCACGTATTCCTGATAATACTCGCTTCTTGTTCATAACAAGTATTGTAACATGTTTTTATGCCTCAGCAAAGCAACGAAGAAATTTTTCTTGTATAATGACTCAATGACCTGTAATAATTTACCATCACAATTTATAGAACGGTTGCATCTGTTATATACAGATACTGATTTCAAGCACCTACTACACGCATTTGAAACAAAACCGCTTCCTTCTTTCCGAACAAACACAATAAAAACAAACTCAGAAACACTCACGACATCACTTACAGAACAAGGATTCGAAATAGAAAAAGTGGACTGGTACACCGATGCTTTTATTCTAAAAAATAAATCGGTCAGGGAATTAACGGAAACAAAGGAATATAAGAGAGGTTTTCTCTATATTCAGAATCTCTCAAGTATGATCCCTGCTCTCGTATTGAACCCAAAACCTGAAGAAAAAGTCCTTGATCTTACAGCTGCTCCAGGAAGCAAAACGACTCACATTGCCGCACTGATGCAAAATACAGGAGAATTGACAGCGAATGATCTCAGCTTTAAGAGACTTTTCAAACTAAAGGAAAACCTTAATCATATGGGAGTAACGAATACAAAAGTACTAAATTTACCTGGAGAATCATTCTGGAAGAACCTTCCTGAATATTTTGATCGGGCACTTGTTGATGCCCCCTGTTCTATGGAAGGGCGCATCACATGCGATGATCCAAAAACCTATCAGGACTGGTCAACAAAAAAAATAAAACAATTATCCAAATTACAAAAGTATCTGCTGCGTTCAGCAATTGCTGCTACCAAGATAGGAGGAATCATTGTCTACTCATCGTGCACGCTTTCTCCTGAGGAAAACGAAGAAGTCATTGAATGGGTTGTTAATAAATCTCCCGATGCGTTAACTGTTGAAAAAATTGCATTGCCAGGAGTTCAATTACAAAGCGGTCTGCCTTCATGGAAGAAAAAAAGATTTCTCACGACGCAGAATACCGAACGAATCTTCCCAAACGCTACAATGGAAGGTTTCTTTATTGCCAAAATTCACAAAACAGCCTCTACCTTACCACAGACATAAGCTCTTACGCTTTTTCTTGCTAGTTTTTCTTACTTAGGCTAGAATGTGAGTAATGAAAAAAACTATCTTTTTTCTCATTATTCTTGGACTTCTCTTCATAGGTTTCCAGAACCGGACCATACTTGCTGACAAAGCAAATCAGATCTTTTATCAATCTCCCTGCGATACACCCAAAACATTTCGTATCGGAACTATTGATCCGAGATTTGGGATTACCAAACAAGAATTAATCACAGATGCCAAAAAAGCAGCAAGCGCTTGGAAAAATAATAAAGGAATGGTACTTTTAAAATATGATCCAAACGCAAACATGCCAATCAATATGATCTATGATCAGAGACAGGCGCTTAACTCGCAAATCAATACACTCAACAATCAAGTCACGCAGCAAAAAAATACACTCAAGCCTGAAATATCCAGCTACGAACAACAAGTTGCGCAATTCAAACAAAAAAGTAACGCGTTAAATCAGGAAATTCAATACTGGAACAGCAAAGGCGGCGCACCGCAAAATATATATAATAATCTTGTCGCTCAACAACAATCTCTTCAGCAGGAAGCAACACGGCTTCAGAATGAAGCAAATCAGCTTAATCAATCAACAGTGACGTATAATCAACAAATAAATCAGCTTGATAATAAAATAAGTGCGTTTAACTCTGTCTTATCGTTAACTCCTGAAGAAGGTGAATATATCCGAAACGGCACAAGCGAACAAATAGATATTTTTATCACCAATTCGCAGCGCGAACTCATCCATACACTCGCCCATGAAATGGGCCACTCTCTTGGTCTTGGTCACAATAGTAATCCCAATTCTATTATGTACCCGTATACCAATACAGCAATCACTCCCTCCGTCAATGACGAAGAAGCACTTGCACAGGTATGCCGGAAACAAAATATTTTTGAAATTGCTGTAGAAAACATCGTTCTTACACTAGGGACTCTACATCAGAAATTGGACACATTTCTTATACAACATCAATAGAGATCAGGGGAAGCGACACAATTCTTTTTTTCCTTCTTACGCATTTCTTATCTTTTTATCATATAAATTTCATATCTGCGGATTATCCTAAAGGAGATTTGCGCTAGATCTCCTTAAAACGTACTTATTTTTCTATAGTATATTTGCGCATCGGTTATATTGAAAGGAGAGCTATGCAAAATGGCATGATAACTAGGGGAAACTGGAATATTTTCCTGACACTTAAGGATGAACGGTTACTTCTTGTAAAGCGACAACACCCTTTTGTGATTATTATACCTGTTTTTTTGGCCTGCTTATTGACTGTTCTACTTATCTCCATCGCACTTATATTTTTTCAGGATTTTTTTGTTTCTCAGTCATTACTTCTTGTTACGGCAATGCTTCTTTTAAGCATCGGAATTAGTTTGGTTACCAAAATACTTATTGACTGGTATTTTCATATGTATATATTGACAAATCGTAAAATCATTGAACTCCGCTATACGCCGCTCGCCTCTTATGTCGCCAATGACGTCATGCTGGATAGAGTCAATTGTACTGAAATTGATATGAGGACTAATGGTATTATCAATGAAATACTTGACATTGGAGATGTTCTTCTCACCTTTGACCGGCCTACGCATCAGGAAGAATTTGTTATTAAAGACGTGCGCGCTCCGCATGAGCTGGCAACCTATCTGACACAGCAACTCATGGACGGGACACATGCTGAAATAATCCAAAATACTATCTGGTTCAGGCATCATAATGCCAATAGCGCCGGATAAATACGAAAGGAATAATTATGTTGTTGCTGACGCTTACTCATATAAAAATGCTTGTCCTTCTTTGCTATCTGATGAGTATAGCAATCATTGTATTTTTTAGCTGGCTGTATCTTACTAGGACTGTGCACGCGACAAGAGAGATAGGACTGCAGGCGCCTGAGTATCTCAAAGGTATGGTAAAAATAAGCATTTCCTTAGCACTATTTACCGCATTTCTTATTACCCTCTTCCTCCTAATGAATATCTATTGAATGAGCATTTACAGTCTTGCTCGTTGAGCAATCTCTGCTTCAACAGTGGCAACTGATTTTCCGTATTTAAGCCGCGATAATTCCTTTACAAGCTCAGCGACACGCAGATTCTCCATAGCTTTTTCTCTGGTAATATCTTTTGTTGTATCAAGAGAGAAGGGCCGTACTGGCTCTCCGCTAACAAGTGTACGCATATAGCAATTAAACTTATCCACATTGATTAAATCCTGTTCGTTAAAAATCGGCTGAAATTCATGGGCAAGATAATTTGCATCAGTCACTCCGACTCGGAAAGAGGCAACCGTGCCTACGTTTCCAAAAATAGCATTTTTGATCTCTTCCTCCATCTGTCCGATAAACTGGTTGGCAACAATCAGATTGAGCCGATACTTTCGAGCCTCAGAGAGAATCTGCGCAAAATCAGGTGTTGCAAAATTCTGAAACTCATCAACATATAAAAAGAAATCTTTTCGCTGATCCATCGGCATATCCTGACGCGACATGGCAGCGACGAGAATCTTTGGCACCAGAACCAGACCCAAAAAATTTGAATTTTCCTCGCCAATCGTACCTTTTGAAAGATTGATCAACAGAATTTTTTGATCATCCATCACTTTGCGGAAATTAAACGCGCTGTCAGACTGCCCAATAATATTTCTGATCATTTTGTTAGTGACAAACCTGCCAAACTTAGAAGTAATATAATCAAGTACCTCGGATTTATGAAAATCTGACGTCTGAGCAATCTGATCAGTCCAGTATCGCCGAATAATCGGATCCTGCACCTTTGGCAAAACTTCCTGCACATATGCCGGATCAGTCAATACGCGCATCACCTCAATCAAGGTACTTCCTTTTTCGTACATAACAGTCAGCATGGCATTACGGACTGCGTGTTCAAAGCGCGGCCCCACAATACCGGTCTTGTTCGGATCAAACAATTTATACATAAGACCGATCAATGAATTGACAGCGAAATGTTTTTGCTGCTCTGTATCTGCTTCCAGCATATTAAATCCCATCGGGCGATCATAATCAGACGGATCAAAAAGAACCACATCTTCAGCCCGTTTGGGCGGGATCATTTTCAAAATATCTTCTACCAGATCTCCATGAGGATCAATAACCGCAACTCCCTCACCATTATTGATATCCTGAATAATCATGCTTTTGAGAAATTCAGTTTTACCAGTACCAGTCTTTCCGATAATGTACATGTGTCGCCGCCTGTCGTCACGCTCAACAAAAACAGACCGGGCAAGACCGCGAAACGTACTTCTTCCCAGATAGAGTCCTGTCGTCGCGAGATTGGAAGGAGCAGCAGAGCGCTTGGCATGAAGCCAGTGGATGCCCGGCGTTAAAATGCTTTTATTGGGGAAATGATAAATTGTTGCCAGTTCATCAGACGTAAGAATTGACGTCTCTCTGACCAACGGAAAATAACGGTAAATAAAATCAGTCATGAATAATCCTCTAAAAAATTGCCAGCGCTTTTTAAAAGCATTCAAGCTATTGAATTGATGAAATGCACCCTTGATATTATTCAAATGCGCGTTTGCCGCTTCTTGCGTTTGAGCGCAAACAACCACGCGAATTGTGGTATAAAATCCTGCTTTTTGCAGCTTGTTCTCTATTTGCTCCAATTCTTTCGCGTCAGCTTTATAACTCGCTTTTTCCGGATTTGACTCATTCTTCTTAACACTTCCGATATAACTGCGGCCTACTTTTTTCCAGCTATTCCCGGCAGGTTGTATGAGTATTTGAATCGCCGCGCCTTCGCCTTCACGCATTTTTCCCAGAATCGAGGTAAGAGAAGAGAGTGGATCAACAGGTAAATCTTTATACACTTTTATGGGTAAATAATTCGCTTTTTTCAGATTGAGCCACATAAAGGCAACCTTCCCGTTGTCAGAAAAGATATTGTATTCAGTTCCGATAACCGCCCCGTCGCGCTGTTTGGCAGCAGGATCATTGACCGGTAAGATATCTGCTTCAGGATAGGCTCCGTTAATCTCTTTTTCAACAAAATCACGGTATTTCGCGGGGACATTGACATAAAACCGGATATCTCCCGGCAATCCCACAATTTCAAAAGAGAGATGCGGCTGCGGTCTAAAATATTCAAATTTTGTTGATCCATAGAGTGCATAAAGGCTCTCAAAAAGCTGCTCTGCTACATCAATTTTTGTTTCATTTTCCCGCGGCACGGTTACCTGCAGCAGGACAGAATTCAATGATATTGATTCACGATCCCGATACCGAAGCCAGAGAACAAAAATATAAAATAGTCCCCAACCAGCAGCAACAACAATTGCTATCCCTGCAATAATAAGGAAAAATGATAATAAAATACTCAATATATTTTGTGTTGTTATTGCTTGCAATTGCATATCTTATCCCCTCGATGGCGCTTCATTTTGCACCTCTTCAGACTGTTCTATGCTATTATGCTCCCCAGCTGACAATGTTGGTGCTTGATCAGTTAGAATAGCATCCTTTTGGCCATCCTGCCTATCTTTTTCTCCGGCTTTTGGATTTATTTTCTGCCAGAGATACAATACCAGCGCGAGATACCAGTGTCTTGCCTCATGCAGCTGTGTCTTTTTTTCTTCCACTTTTGCCTGTTCATACGTGATCGGAGGCATTTTTTGCACTCCGGAACTGCTCTGCTCAACAACAATCACTCCCGGACCGGAATGAGTCACTCCCGCGGCCTTCACTTCCTTTGAAAGCTCCGGCTTGTCCTGATCCACTGACGCTTCGATAATCGTTTCAACTTCAGGACTGCTGACTACTATCTCAGGAATTGTTGACTGAAGTTTGACATCTTCTTCCTGAGTATCAACTCCAGCGCTTTTATTTGCCGTCTGATTTGTTATTTCCTGCGGGGCAATCTTTATTTCATCCTCATCATCATCTGCATCAGCATCCGAATTTTCCTGAATCATTGTAGCAGCTCCGGCTTCTACATTGCCGACAGACACCTGCGTCTTCTGCTGCTGTACCGGAGGCGCTGCTGTCACAGGCGGCTGCACCTGGTTTACCGGCTGATTCGCTGGTTGTTGATTTTGCGTGTCTTGGACAGCAGGAATGCTTGGATCCATACTCCTATCTTACCATGTTAAACCTATGCAAACAATCAAACAGTGTCGCCCGGTTTCCATCCACACTCAGGACATGCAGTTATTTCACCTTTTTGTATTTTTATGACATCATCCTCAGAAGCGACCCAACCGCACCGCTTACAGAGGATCCTGTAGCAAATTTCACAATCCTTTTCTTTCTTCATAATTTTTATGCTGCTAATGCAAACTTTTTCTTATCTATTGGCGTCTGTACCTCTTCTTTTTCCCTCTTTCCCCTTGCTTCTCCTTTCCCAGGTTCTGCACCACATTTCGGACAATGTGTGAGCATTTTTGCTTGAATTGATGCAACTTCAGCATCACTCGCCTCCCAGCCGCAGGCACATGATATTTGAGGGCATGATTCACCAGTTAATCCTCCGACTTGTCCTGAACGATTTCTTCCAAATATTCCACCATCTGAAGATGCTGATCCTCCGCCTGCGCATCCGACAATTGCGGCAGTAGCCTTCAAAACTTCTCCAAAATTACCAAAATTGGATGGTGGGAGTATAAGATGAAGCTGTTCTGTAGCTGCCTTCTCAGCTGCCACAGCCAATTGATCCATCTGCGCTGCCTGAACTGCAGTTAGAATAGTCGCTGACAGATAGCGAGGTAATTCATCTTTCGACGGATTATCATAAAGCACATCGTATACAAACTTTTTCAGGATAGCCTGGGATGTCTTCGTCCATTCATATAATGTATCCCCTCGGCTTATCTGTTCAAGGACTTGATCCCATGTTTTATCTTTATACGCATTTTTTGATCCAAAAGACATATCCGAACGGACCTTGGCAGCAACTCCGACCATATCTCCAATGCTTTTCAGATCACTTGCGGTAGGATCAATAATAGCAAATGATCTTATATAATCTTCAACTGGCGCATCCTCTGGGAGCATTTTCCCGGAAACTCTATAGAGCAGCTCACGGCATTCTGTCTTGGTGAAATCTGTTTGTATGGTAAATCCTACTAATTTATCTCCTACCACTTGAGATATTTTAATATGTGTATCTTTATACTTAATATCCTTACCATTGTCCTGTTTCAAACCTGTTGCTGAAGCATCCGAAGGACTTACTTCCAAAAACATACTTCCATTAGACAACGCACTCCCATCAGGCTTTTTCCCTGTCACAACGGCCTGATCTATTGCTTTCATTACAGAGGTGACAGCTCCATCTCTTTCGTCATTTGTGACTAAATCAATCATACGTCTACCTCCATATTTTGGATCAACCAGATGTGCTGTTCCATCAGAAGTTTCCCTCACAACATGCGTCCAGGGGAAAACATTATAGGGAGAAACATATTCAATCAGATATCCCTGTAAATCGCCAAATGCTTGCCGAGCCCATATCTTTCTTCCTGCAAAAGAGTCATCTCTCAAACGTTCCATTTGTTTTTTCATACTGAACCCTACCTGAGCGTCTCCATACTGAAGTTTGTACCAATCCTTTGGAAGACCTTCCTCTTCATAAAATCTATCAAAAAAATCTATATACTCCCGCGTACTACTTGTCGGAGAAAGTCTTTCTTTTGCACGTATGCAATCTTCCTGTGATGATTGTTCAAAAACAGAAACAGGCATTCTCTGGTTAAGAAACTCTGTCTGACTACGCTTGGATGGATTATACACAGATACTGATTCAGGCATGCTAGGCTTCTTCTGATTTTCTCTTTGATTCTCTGCAAACTCCGCAAGTACGGCATCAATATTTCCAATAGCTTGAGACACACCTTGCTGTATAAGCTCCGAAACAGCAAGTCTTCTCGGCTGGATTACCGGTGATACTTCTGCATTGCCTACTTGCCTGCCTATTCTTGATCTTGGTGTTGGTGTTGGTGCAAATTCTAATCTTGCCATAAAAAAACTCCTCGTCATCCGAGGAGTCCACAAAAAAAGGAACTTCTGCTCGGAAGGTTTTTCCCCGAATTAATCGGGATGGGGATCTGGCTTTACAGTTGCGGCACAGCCTTAGAATTTCACTAAGTTCACCCAAAATATTAGATTTAAGATTTATGATGTAAGATTTAAGAAGATTTTTTATATTTCACGTCTACATCTTAAATCCTACATCTTACATCTATCGCTTTACCCACTTAATCTCTTTCTTCTTCTCCATATAATTCACATATCGCGCCATAGTAAATAACAGATCTGACAAGCGATTGAGATAAATAACAATTGCCTCATCTACTTTTTCTTTCTGTGTCAATGCAACCAGCTGCCGCTCAGCTCGCCTGGCAATCGTTCGGCAGACATGCAAGAATGAGCCTGCTTTGCCACCACCGGGTAAAATAAATTCATTTAATTCCGGCAATTTTTGCGTGAGATTATCAATACATTTCTCAAACTCTTTTGGACGATTTTCCAAACCAATAACCGGCATCGGATGAGGCGTTGCAAGCGCTGAGCCGATATCCAAAAGATCATTTTGAATCTTTTCCAATTCAACTTTCAATTGCTTCTCATTATTTTTCAAATGGGCAACGGTAGCACCAATAATACTATTAAGCTCATCAATTGTTCCATATGTCTCAACGCGCTTGTGTGATTTCAACACACGGGTGCCGTCAAAAAGTGACGTTTTCCCTTTATCGCCAGTACGGGTATAAATCGGCATAGTAGAATCTCAAAACTCAAAATTCAAATCATAAACCGACAATTCAAATCTTAAAATGTTTAGATTTGAGATGTAGTTTTGATATTTGCGTTTTACGATTTAAGATAAATAATGACAAGAGCTCGTAGCTCCCGAAGAATAATCCGACGTATCCAAGATCTCCAAGCAGCGTATTTCTAAAAAACGGTAACCCCATCGCGTACGATTCCAGCAAGCCATTGAATGTTTTATCATACATTGAACTCATAAGCCACACACCAAAATTGGTGATAAGGAAAAACATGATAGAAGAACCACTACTTGCCAGAATGACATTTCTGAAGGATTTATGATTTCGAAGCCAGAGACCTATCAATCCGGTAAGAAGAAAACTGCCATAAACAAATATCATTTCAGAATAAAATCCCAAAAAGATATCTGAAACAAACAGAGCAATAATCGGGACAATAAGTGCGTATTTTTTATTGAGGTACACGCCGCCGAAAAGTGCCATTGCTGCAATCGGCGCAACGTTAGGAGGGTGCGGGACCAACCTCAAAATAATTGCAAACGCAATGATTATAAAAGGACTAATAATATTTTGCACTTTTATTTGTAATTTTGAATTTTTCATTTTGAACTTTAAACTTTTTAATATTTCTCTATTTTCCACTCGATTATATCGCTGTTTTTTGTCTGATACTCAGCCGGTCCCACCTGGCTCATCTTGCCATTAACATAAAACGCCCAATAATGATGCCCTGTCGGCTTGTTACCATTGATACCAATGACCAATCCTGAATGATCCTGTTCGACAGCCGCATGTTCTTTAAGAAGCGTTAAAGCATCTTTTCCATTAATGCCTTTGTACACAAGTGTAGTCTGTTGTGAGACAGGAGTAGCTGTTGGATTGGGGATAGAATGGGAGAATGTCTTAATCTCACTAACGCCAAGCGCTGAAAGAGCAAAAATAATGATAATGATGACTATGGCGAGTACTTTTTTATTCATAAAATCCTTCTCTTGCTCCGCAAAACAGAAGGATTCTTAAAAAAAGCTCCTGCGCGGGAAAAAAAGTTTTCTGGCTTTACAGTTGCGGCACAGCCACGGATTTTCACCGTGATTTCCATCTTCAATTGTAAAATCGGTCCAATCTCTAACTCTATTCCCTAAAATCTATTCACCGGTCCCCAAATCTAGCATTCGCTATATCCACATGCATAGCATTTCTTGCAGCCCTCTTCATAAGCAAAGCTTCCCGATCCGCATTCCGGACAGATATCAAACAGTGACGTTGACACGCTGCTGCTTACAGATGAGATGCCGGTTTCAGGTAATGCCAACTGATTTGGCACAGGCGCTTCTTCAGGCAGATCTACTGCTGTCTTGATATGACCATTGCTAGCACTATAATCATTGCTCATCCTCGCCAGGTATTGGACACTGTCTTCAACCTTACCGTTAACACGAAATTCAGCATGCCGCGCAAGGACTTTTGAAATAGCATCAGGCAGAGATCTGACTCTATTCTCACCAAAACCGCTACTGCGACTCCCACCAATACCCGCAAGTTCTGACACAATTTCACGGACCCGCTCCCGGGCAGGAACCGGACTATGGATTCTAAGGACAAATGAAATCATCCGGCCGAGCGCGTCCGCAAGCGCCATCAAATCAGATCCGCTTTTCCCGTGATTGATAAAGACTTCAAAGATATCTCCCTTTTCATCATTATTGATCGTCACATACAATTTCCCTGTCGGACTCTCTGCTTTATAGGTTACACCTGTTAATACCATCGGACGAGGTACACGTGATGTCACAGGGATCATCGGCTTTTGAACAACTGCCGGCGCTTGTTCAGGAGCTTTCTCTTGCATTGAGCTTGCCGAAGCGTCTTTTTTCTCCTCCCGCTGGAGAACGCCCATGCGCGAACCATCACGGAAGTACGTGACACCTTTGAGCCCGTTATCATACGCGGACATATATAATTTTTTTACGTCTTCAACCGTATGCGAATTGGGCGCATTCACCGTTTTTGAGATCGAAGAGTCAATATATTCTTGAGCAATTGCCTGAATCCTCACGTGATCATCAGGCGTCAAATCATTTGCCCCGACAAAATAATCAGGTCGATCAACGTCAGGATGCGCATCTCTCCATTCGCCGTACAATCCGTGATAGACCATTTGTTTGCCAAGACGACCATTGTGAGAGTATTCGAATTCATACACCGGCTCAACACCGCTTGAAACACCAGCCAAAAGACTTGTTGTCCCTGTCGGAGCAATAGTCAAAAGGACAGCATTACGAATGCCTTGTTCTGCGATCTTCTCGCGAATTTCTTTTGGCAATGCTTTAATATGATAGCCTTTAAGATATTTGTCTTTATCAAATTTTATAAACGCGCCTTTTTCTTTCGCGATATCCGAGGAGGCAATATAGGCATTGTCACGAAGCGTTTTGAAAATTTTCTTTGCAACCTTCTCAGACTCTTCCGAACCGTAACGAATCTTCATCTTGATAAAGGTATCCGCAATTCCCATAATACCAAGACCTGTCCGACGGATTTCTTTTGCAACTTGCTCATTTTCTTTAAAGAAATAGTAGGTGTCATCAATAACGTTATCCAAAAAACGCATCGCCACCTGAACGTCTTTACCAAACGCCTCGTAATCAAACCAGCCTGCTTTGTCCTGCGTAAGGTTATCATCCTTGACGTAGGCAGCCAAATTCATCGCGCCCAAATTACACACAGCCCACCCGCCGAGCGGCTGTTCACCGCAAGGATTGGTAGCAAGGAGTTTTTCAAAATACCAGGTGTTAGATCTCTTATTGGAGCGTTCTAAAAAGTGTAAGCCGGGCTCCGCAGAACGCCAGGCTGCCGTGCAAATGAGATCCCATAATTCTTTGGCTTTGACAGTTTTGTATATTTTAACTTTATACCCTTTCTCACGCCACTCATTGATGTCTCCATCCCATTCTGCATCATAGTGAGCATCGCTCAGATCAGGATAAACCAAATCCCAATCCATATCTTTTTTAACTGCTTCCATAAAACCGTCTGAAACACACACGGAAAGGTTGGCGCCGTTAATTTTGGTAAGATCCTGCTTGACCGTAATAAATTCTTCAACATCCGGATGCCAGTCATGCAGCATGAGCATCGTCGCTCCGCGCCGGGAACCACCCTGCTGGACAATATCATGTGTTGCGACTGAAAAAAGCGTTGCCCAGTTAACAGGTCCTGAAGAAGTGCCGTTTACCTTCTTGACGCGTGCGCCCCGCGGTCGAAGAGATGAAAGATTCAAGCCAACCCCGCCAGAGCGGGACTGGATCTCAATGAGCTGACCAAGCGATTCAAGAATGCCATGTCTGGAGTCTTTGGGATTGGGAATAACAAAACAATTAAAATACGTTACCTGATACCCTGTGCCCGCACCTGACAGGATCCGGCCTCCGGGAACAAATTTGAAATCCTCCAGAACCCGATAGAATTCTTTTTCCCATTTTTTTTGCTTAGACTTCTTCTCCTGCAGAGAAATGCCATGCGCAACCCGCTGCCACATTTCCTGCGGTGCGTGCTCCAGGAGCTCTCCTTCAGCACCTTTGAGTGCATATCGGTCTAAAAATACTTTTTCTCTGACACCATCAAATTTCATAAGCTTAATAAATTGAAAATTAGTTCGGTAACTTATACTTTACCTCTTGCATCGGTTGTTCAGCGCTCATCACTTTCAATTGCGTTGAACCGACTTCCTCCTTGTCATGATAGATAGCAAACTTGTATTCTCCTTCTTTCTCAAAGCCAAGATTGACAAGTTCTAAGATAATATTATTCTTCCCGTTTGGACTTGTACGGATATCAATATTTAATGAATTCAGCACATTTCCGCTACTCTCCGTATTAATTTTGAGCTTATATGCCGTATCTGCGTTACCCCGGATTGTCGCGACAAAGAAAGCCCGTGCAATACCTCCAGGAAATTTTTGCACACGCAATTCATCAAAAATACCGTTAATACTTAATTTCCCTTCCCGTGAAATCAGGGCGTAATCGCATAATGTTATAATTTCTGTATGTAATTTCATAACGTTGGTTTTTTTATTATCGCTTTTACCTCTTTTTCAAAATCTTCAACATCAACAAATCGCCTAAAGACACTTGCAAACCGAATATAAGCAACTTTATCAAGTTTTTTTAATCGTTTTGCGACCATCTCTCCGATCAGTTCGCTCTTAACTTCAAG
>JAJYHW010000004.1 GCA_021784535.1 bacterium | reverse complement strand
TATACACGCACAACTCGAAAACGGATTTATGTCCTGGGGGAAGGAAGGCTCGTCAATCTTGCTGCTGCAGAAGGTCATCCGGCTGAAGTCATGGATATGTCTTTTGCCAATCAAGCACTTGCGGCCGAATATTTCGTAAAGAATAAAGGAAAGCTAATCAATAAAGTCTATGTCCTGCCAAAAGAACTCGATACGCATGTTGCGAAACTAAAACTTAAATCAATGGGTATTGCTTTTGACAAACTTACTGCTGAACAAAAAAACTATCTTGATTCCTGGGACGAGGGCACTGCATAAAACTACTCACGCTTGCTTCTTTTGATCTATTTCGTTATAGTTTAATTATGCTCAAATCACGTCTCTTTTTTCTGTTGCTCTTTTTTTGTGCTTTTTTTCTGACGGCCAAACCTGCATCTGCAGTTGTCAATCCACTTGTCGTACCAAATAATAAAATCGGCATTCATATTCTTACTACCTCCGAATTACCCGCTGCAGCAAAACTCATCAACAGCAACGGCGGCGACTGGGGATATGTTACCATACCTCTGCAAGCTGGAGATGAAAATCTAGTCAAATGGCAAGCCTTTATGAATGCCTGCAGTAAATATCATGTGATACCTATTATCCGTCTGGCGACAGAAGATGATTATTTCAATACCAAAGTCTGGGCAAAACCAACTCCGGATGATGTCGTCGACGCTGCAAATTTTCTTAACTCACTTTCCTGGCCGACAAAAAATCGCTACGTCATCATTTACAATGAAGTAAACCGCGGCGATGAATGGGGCGGCCATGCTGATCCTGCAGCATACGCACAAATATTGAGCACAGCAGTTTCTGTATTTAAATCAAGAAACCCTGATTTTTTTATCATTAGCGCGGGATTGGATAATGCAGCACCAAACCAGGGAAACACATATATCAATGAATACACCTATTTAAGAGCGATGAATCAAGCTGTTCCGGGAATTTTTAATCAGATTGATGGTTTTAGCAGTCATTCATATCCAAACCCCGGCTTTTCACAGCCGCCTGAGCCAAACAGTCTTACGGGAATTGGAAGCTTTATCCACGAACGGGATCTTATACAAAGCATGTCCAATAAAAAACTTCCAGTATTTATTACAGAAACCGGGTGGTCATCAGATGCAGTGCCGCAAAGCACTCAGGCACAATATTACGATCAGGCGTTTAAAACAGTCTGGAATGACCCTGATATTGTCGCGATAACACCTTTTTTGTTACAAGCAGGAGCAGGCCCTTTTCAACAATTTTCTTTTCTTAACACAGATGGAAGTAAAACCAAACAATATCAATATATATATACTATGCCAAAAACAAGAGGCACTCCAAACTTTCCCATACGTCAAGTACTTGCTTCTTCGACAAAAAAGCATACGCCAGTATTGATAACAAGAGACTTTACCGAATACAGACCTTATCATGGATCTATCTCTCTTAGTCTTACTATGGAAAACGTATTTGCTTACCTGGTAAACAGATGAAATCAGTAGTTTTTACCGCGTGGCGTGCTTGCAAAGCCACAATTTAAGGAGTATAAAGTAAGGTGATAGAAGATAGTGCATAGGGTATAGAATAAAAACTTACCATATGACTATAACCTATAACCTATGTTAATAGTCATCCATGGTTCAGATACTACCCTCTCACGCAAATACTTCCTTGATGAGAAAAATAAAATTAAAGACGCAGTTTCTCTTGATGCGGACAAAATAGATTTAACATATCTTACTCAATTATTCAAGGGCGGAGGATTATTTGGCGAATCAAAACATCTTTTTATTGAACAGTTTCTTACCAAGCGGAAAAAAAGTACTGATTATCAAAATATTCTTGACTATCTGCAGAAATATGCTTTGGAAAATACAATTATTTTATGGGAAGGCAAAGAATTAGATCCTTCGACATTGCGCATCTTCAAAAATGCGACAATAAAAGCATATAAATTCCCCCAAACGCTTTTTCAATTACTTGATGCTATTAAGCCGGAGAATAGCAAATCGCTTATCAATCTTTTTCACCAAACAATTTTACATACCGAAGCTGAAATGATCTTCTTCATGCTTGTACGCCAATTCCGCTTGCTTCTTGCTCTCTCTCATCAAACGTCATTGCAGGGAGGACACGATACTGTTCCAAGAAACAATCCTCAAGAGATTGCGACGCTTTCTCCAAAAGCGCGCAATGAGGACCCAATTGATGAAATAAAACGTATGGCTCCCTGGCAAAAAACCAAACTACAAAAGCAGGCAAGTCTTTTTGAACTCTCTCATTTGCTTGATCTTTATAATAAACTTTTTCAGATAGAGGTTGGACAAAAAACAGGAACACTTAACTCATCATTAATCCCTGCAATTGACTTTTTTCTCTTATCGTTTTAAGATATGCATATGAATGGCATTGATCCAAAAATTTTTAAAGCCTACGACATCCGAGGTATTTATCCTACGCAAATCAACGAAACAAATATTGTCCCTATCATCAAAGCATTTTACAAATTCTTTTATGACAGTATCGGCAAAAAGCAGCCATCAGTTGTCTTGGCATATGATATGAGAACTTCTGGTCCACAGCTTTACGAAATTGCTAAAAAAACTCTCGCTG
>JAJYHW010000080.1 GCA_021784535.1 bacterium | reverse complement strand
GGAGTCAACGTTATTACCACAAAATGAAACAACTTGATCAAAAAAACTTTCAGCATCTCGCAAAGCTCCGTCTGATTTCTTTGCAATTATTGTTAATGTTTTGTCGTCTATTTTTATCTTGTCTGTATCGGCAATTTTTTGAAGTTGATCTTTAATCGTATCAAGTTGAATTCTTCTAAAATCAAAGCGCTGACATCTTGATATTATGGTGAGAGGTACTTTGTGAATATCAGTTGTTGCAAAAATAAATATTATATAAGACGGCGGTTCTTCCAGGGTTTTAAGAAATGCATTGAAAGACTCTCTTGTAAGCATGTGAACTTCGTCAATAATATAAACCTTATATTTCCCATTTGTCGGCGCATATTTTACAGAATCACGAAGTGTGCGGATTTCATCAATACCTCTGTTTGATGCCCCGTCAATTTCAATTATATCCAATGATTGATTTGTCTGAATTGATTTGCACATCTCACATTCATTGCATGGTTCATTGTCAATTGGATTAAGACAGTTTAATGATTTAGCAAGGATACGTGCAGTTGTCGTTTTCCCAACTCCGCGTGGACCTGTAAATATGTATGCATGTGCGATACGATTGTTCTTAATTGCATTTTTCAATGTCGTTGTTATATGCTCTTGACCAACCACATCGCTGAATCTCTGAGGTCGCCATTTCCTTGCTGTAACGATGTATGCCATTAATAACCTATAATTTCAAGTTTGACTAAAATATTTCGGACGAAAGGAAATTGCAAAATTCTTCCAAGTATTTTTTATCCGTTTCGTCAAAGGAATTAAAAGATGCGCTATCAAGATCAAGTACTCCCATTAGTTTTTGCCCTTTTATAATTGGGACGACAACTTCTGATTTTGAATCGGCATCGCAAAATATATGCCCTGGAAATTTATTTACATCGGGAACAATAAAAGTCCTTTTCTCTTTTGCGGCAGAGCCGCAAACTCCTTTGCCGGTTGCAATTGTTGTACATGCTACTTTTCCCTGGAAAGGTCCAAGATATAACTTTATACCGTCAAAAAGATAAAATCCAACCCAGCTAACTTTTTCAAATGTCTGCTTTATTGCTGCTGAAGCATTTGCAAGGTTTGAAATTAAATTTTCATCCTTGTGCAATAAAATTTTTAGCTGATCCAACAAAAGAATATATCTTTCTTCCGTTGATAAATTTTTATTGACGAGTAGATTATCTACCAAATTATTTCCTTTTTGTTTTGTTTTTCCTGTCTGTTGCGTTCGGTCCCAATTTCCAATCTTTAAAAAGATAGGGGATTGCTTCGTCAATTTTTTCAAGAGGAATTATTTTTAATCCTTCTTTTACTGGTTCTAAAATTTCTTGCAAATCAATCTCATTGTCTTTCGGGATAAGGATTGTGGTAATTCCGTTTCTTTTAGCCGCTAACAATTTTTCGTTAAGCCCGCCGATTGCCAGAATATTCCCGCGTAACGTTATCTCTCCGGTCATTGCAATCTTGTTTGATGCAGGACGACCGCTTACCGCTGATAAAATAGCCATTGCCATTGTAATCCCTGCTGATGGTCCGTCCTTCGGAATAGCTCCTTCGGGAAGATGAATATGGATTTCTTTGCCCTTAAAAAAATCCGGATTCAATCCAAAATCCTTTGCTTTTGAACGTATGTAACTTAATGCTGCCTGTGCGGATTCTTTCATTACATCGCCAAGTTGACCTGTGAGAAGTAGTTTCTCGGCGCCGTTCATTATTGCAACATCGACTGATAAAATTTCTCCGCCAACACTTGTCCACGCTAAACCGGTAACACTGCCGACTTGATTTTCCTTGTTATGCTTGTGTTGTCTAAATCTTGGTGTCTTTAAATACTCTTCTACTTTCTGTTCATCGACGACATACTTATATTTTGTCTTCGAATGTCCGTTTGATGCTTCCCGCAGTACAATATCCCGCGCTGTTTTTCTGCACACAGAAGCTAATTCTCTTTCAAGATTTCTTACACCTGCTTCGCGTGTGTATTCCGTAATAATTTTTTTTATTGCTCCATCGGTGATCTTCACATCTCTATTTGCTAAACCATGATTCTCAAGTTGCTTCGGAATTATATGTCGTTTTGCTATTTCCATCTTATCGTATTCAAGATAGCCGGGCAGTTCTATAATTTCCATTCTATCCTGCAGGGGAAGAGGAATGTTATACCTGACATTGGCTGTTGTAATAAACATCACCTGGGAAAGGTCGTAATCAACTTCAATGTAATGATCGTTGAATGTATGATTTTGTTCCGGATCTAAAACTTCAAGCAAAGCTGCAGATGGATCACCTCTAAAATCCATACTCATTTTATCGATCTCATCCATTAAAATAACAGGGTTTATTGTTCCTGCTTTTTTCATCGATTGAATAATTTTACCTGGCATTGACCCGATGTATGTCCTTCTATGACCTCTTATCTCAGCCTCGTCCCGTACTCCGCCCAAACTTATTCGAACGAAATTTCTTCCTATTGCGTGAGCAATTGATTTCCCTAACGAAGTTTTACCCACTCCCGGAGGCCCTACAAAACAAAGAATTTGTCCGCGCATTTTTTTTACTAAGTTTAGAACTGCTATATTTTCAATAATTCTTTCTTTTGGTTTTTCTAATCCGAAATGATCTTCGTCT
>JAJYHW010000019.1 GCA_021784535.1 bacterium | reverse complement strand
ACAGTCTGCACTTTTAACCGGTCCTGAATAGCCAGATCAATCAAACTTGTCAGATAAATCTCTCCTGTTACCGGACTTGGCGCTACTTTTGGAAGATATTTGCGCAGAAAAGCAACACTGAAGACAAAACAGCCAGGATTTATTTCATTAATTTTCAGTTGCTCTTCTGTCGCATCTTTTGATTCTACAATTTCCTGCAAACTGCCATTTTTATCACGAACTATTCTGCCAAGCCCTGCCGGATTATCCTGTTCGATCGTAAGGAAAGTAAACGCAGCATCAGAAGATAACTGTTCTCGGAATAATTCCTCCATCACAGGAATATGTTTATCGTTGTAAAATACCGCATCATCACCATAAACCACAAGCACATCCGTTATGTCCTCAGGCACTACAGAAAGCCCTACCTGCAATGCATGACCGGTACCAAGCCTTTCAGTTTGCTCAGCAAAAAGAACATGTTCTTTTTCAAGCGTTTGAATCACGGACTCCTTAGCATGCCCGATAACGACAACAGTAGCCGCAATTGCCATCCGCTGCATAAAATGAACAATATGTGCAATAATTGGTTTGTTATCCAGCTGAAGCGTCACTTTATTAATGCCATCAACCTGCATTCTCTTACCCTGTCCTGCCGCCAAAATAATCGCACCAAGCTTTCTCTCTTTTTTCATAAAAATATAATACGAAAACTTATTCTCAAATGTCCCTTTTTATATTTCAATCTCCGGTTTTTTCCTCTCTAAATGCTTCGTCATCTACGCGCTTAATATTCCCGCCCAATGCCCGGACCCGTTTTTCAAAATCTTCGTATCCGCGGTCCAATTTGTCAATGCCAAAAATTGTTGATGTCCCTTTTGCAGCGAGCGCCGCTGTAACAATAGCTGCTCCCGCACGCAAATCCACCATCGTAGCCACTGCGTTATGCAATTGCGTCGGACCGGTAATCTGCACCGCATGAAAAAATTCAGGCCGGTCATCAGCAAGATTAAAATTATATACCATTTCTCGATCTTTGACATCAGGATTAAAAAGTTTCACTTTTGCGCCCATTTTTTTCAGATCAGCAATATAACCAAATTTGTCTTCAAAAACGGTCTCATGAATGATTGCTTTTCCTTTTGCCTGCGTCATTAAAATCGCCCAAGGCGCTTGCCAGTCCGTCATAAATCCAGGGTGAGGTCCTGTCTCTATATCAACTGCTTTCAAATCACCGCTGGCAAAAAATCGTATCCCATCATCAGTTTCCTCATATCCTCCACCAGCCTGTTCCAACTTGTCTAAAAATTCTTTCAGCGCATTAGTCCTTGCGCCTTTCACCAGGACATCTCCCCTAGTAACGATAGCAGCGATTGCAAAAGTAACCACCTCATTTCGATCAGGCTTAATCACATGTGTTGCGCCATGCAAACGACCGACACCACTGATTTCAATAACACGCGAAGCAGTTCGTTTGATATCCGCTCCCATCGCATTCAATAAATCAATAAGCTCATTAATTTCAGGCTCCTCTGCGGCATTATGAAGAATCGTCTTGCCTTTTGCCAGAACGGCAGCAATTATCAGTGTTTCAGTTCCTGTATGAGTGTTTTTGGGAAAAGTATACGTTGTCCCACGCAGACCGGCTGCTTTGGCATGAAAATATCCGTCTTCGCTATGATACGTGATATTCGCGCCCATATCGTTGAGTCCGTCAACCAGACGGTCAATCGGACGCGCACCAAGCCTACAGCCGCCAGGATTGGGGATAATCGCTTCTCCTGTCCGTAATAAAAGCGGTGCAAGAAACATAAAAGAAGTCCGGATTTTTGCTGCAGTTTCCAGCGAAAGCTCATGTTTGACAAAATTTTTGATACGGATAGAAACCGTATGATCAGTAAATGTAATTGTACCGCCTAATTCTCTGATAATATCAACCATGATAAAAAAATCCGAGATCAATGGGACATTATGAATGACAATTTCTTCATCAGTCAAACATGCTGCAATGAGTGCCTTAAGCGCAACATTTTTTGCACCGGACACCTTCACTGTTCCCTGTAGTTTGCTGCCTCCGGTTATAACAAATTTTTCTGTCATTAATTTCATTTCAATTCTTTTTATTCTCCTCGTATTCTTTTCTCCATTGTACTGCTTCCTCGGCTCTTCTCCACAATATTTTTTTATCCGAGGGTGTTAATTTAAATACCACAGATAAAATAACATCTTTTGACTCATGCCATGTTTCATCAGTATAAACAAAATACGGCACTTCTCCATTATATGTCTGGACATCTCCTGTTTCGTTTAATAATGTCACCGATTGCAACGCTTTATTTACCATCAGATATTTCGGTTTATATTTTGCGTTGGTAAAAACAGCGCCACCTACCGTTCCAGGCAATCCTAACTGGTATTCCAGACCGGCAAGCCCTTCTTCGATGGTAAATCGTACCAATTGATTCATCAAAACCCCAGCCTGTGCATACACCTGCATATTCTCAACGCCGATTTCCTTTTTCTTGATTGTACCCTTCATACTAACTTTGTCAAACCGCCTGCACAAATTTTTAATAACCAGTCCTCTGATATTCTTTTCTGATTCTATCCGCGCTCCGCTTCCTAGTATGTATACCGGTATCTGCAATTTTCTCGCTGTATTGATTGTCCTGATGAGCATATCCTGCGCAT
>JAJYHW010000081.1 GCA_021784535.1 bacterium | reverse complement strand
TATCTGTGAAAAAAGATCCCAACAGACAGATGCTGATATTGCTGAGTTGAAAAAAATTTGTAAGGATGTTATTGCGGTAGAGAGAAGGAAACAATGGAGTATCTCCAATATCGTAAAAGCAGGGATTTCATCTCATTCTTTTCTGGTCACCGGTCACACGCATCCTGAGTTTGCGCAAAGAGTACGAGAGGCACTTACAGGAGAATCTTATGATTTAATTCATGTTGAGACATATTATATAATGAGAAATTTATTACAATTACGAATGACGGATGACGGATTACAGAAAATTCCAATCGTTTTAGTAGAACATAATATTGAATATCAGGTATATGAGAAATTTATGCAGCGGGCACCTGCATTGCTTATACCTTTGTTGCGAATTGATACCCAAAAAATCAAAAGAGAAGAAGAATATTATTGGCAGCAGAGCAATGCTCTGGTTGCCGTATCGCGAGAAGATCAGGCTGTTATGAAAAAAGCAGGACATGATTCATTTCTTGTCCCAAATGGTGTAAATACAAATCAGTTTATTTTTAGAAGTTTTGAAGAACGATTTTATTTCTCTAAACGTACGCAGGAAAATGTCAAAAAAATACTTTTTTTGGGAGATTTCAGATGGATTCAGAACAAGGATTCATTGACATTTATTATTAAAGAAATCTTTCCATTAGTAAAAAAAGAATTACGAATTACGAATCACGAATTAGATGTAAAGCTTTGGATTGTGGGAAGAAAAATTCCGGAATCGATACGAAATTTGACGAATGACCAGGATGTGTTATTTGATGAAAAAAGTTCGGGATTGTCTACAGAAAAAATTTTTCAGGAAGCAGCAGTCCTCCTTGCTCCGATCAGGATCGGCGGGGGAACAAGTTATAAGATTCTTGAAGCCATGTCCTCAGGTACACCTGTTGTGACGATGCAAATGAGCGCTGATGCTTTGAGTGCAGTTGATGGGAAAGAGATATTGGTTGGCAAAACCGCGAAAGAGCTTGCTGAAAAAAGTCTGGAAGTATTGCAAAACGAAAGTTTATATACATTGATCAGCAAAAATGGCCGGGCATTGGTTGAAAAGCAGTATACCTGGAAGAAGATTGGAAAAAGACTTGAAGCTGTTTATTTGGAGGTAGTAAAATGAGAATCGGGATTGATGCTAGGCTTTGGAATGAAACCGGCGTTGGACGGTATATCCGAAATTTGGTCGAGAACCTTTTGGCAATAGACTCAAAGAACGAATATATTTTGTTCCTAACTGCAAAAGCCTGTCAAGAACTCAAAACGCAAAACGCAAAACGCAAAAATACACCTCAAAATGTAACTCTTATAGAGACAAATATCACGTGGCATTCGATTGAAGAACAGCTGGGATTTTCTAAAATTCTGGAAAAGGAAAATCTTGACCTTGTCCATTTTCCTTATTTTTCAATCCCTATCTTTTATAATAAGCCTTTTGTTATGACTATTCATGATTTGATTATTCATCACTTTCCCACCGGCAAAGCTTCAACACTTCCCTATCCGATTTATTTTCTCAAGCGTCTCGGATATAAATATGTTATCAAAAAAGCAGCGCAAAAAGCAGTAAAAGTTATCGCTGTTTCTCAGGCAACAAAAGATGAAATTGTGAAGCATTTGCATGTATCCTCAGATAAAATCGCGGTAACGTATGAAGGAGTAGAGCAAAGAGCAAAGAGCAAAGAGCAAAGAGCAAAGAGCAAAGACAAAGAATATATACTTTATGTTGGCAATGCCTATCCACACAAAAATTTGGAGAGATTGATTGAAGCCTTTGCCTTGGTTGTAAGGGAATTTCCTGAAGCAAAACTAGTATTAGTCGGAAAGAAAAATTATTTTTATGACCGGCTCGAAGAGAAAGTTGGTAAGATGGGTTTAAAAAAAAGTATTCTTTTTTCCGGAAATGTCAGTGATCAGGAATTGCAATCGTTATATCAGGATACTCAGGCACTTATCGTTCCGTCTCTGATGGAAGGATTTGGTTTGCCTGGATTGGAAGCGATGCAGTCAGACTGTCTGGTTCTTGCTTCAGATATACCTTCACTGAGAGAAATTTATAAAGATGCCGCAGTTTACTTTGATCCTCTTGCAGTTGATTCTTTGCATGCTACAATACGTGAAGTTCTTGAAAATAAAAAAAAGTTTGCAAATTATATTGAAAAAGGAAAAAAACGGGCATTATTTTTTTCTTGGGAAAAAATGGCAAAAGAAACGCTAAAAATATATGAAAGTTGCTCTCGTATACGATCGGATCAATAAATGGGGAGGCGCTGAGCGTGTTTTGCTCGCGCTTCATAAAATTTTCCCTGAAGCGCCGGTTTTTACCTCAGTATATTCTCCCCGTCACGCTGTCTGGGCAAAAAAATTTAATGTGAAACCTTCTTTTTTGCAGCAATTCCCTCATATTGTTACCCATCATGAGTTATATCCGTATCTTATGCCGATTGCTTTTGAAAGATTTTCATTTTCCGGCTATGATTTGGTTGTGTCAGTAACCAGCGAGGCTGCAAAAGGAATTATTACTCCTATTGGCACACATCATATCAGTTATATTTTAACCCCGACGAGATATCTGTGGAGTGGCTATGAAGAATATTTTGCTAATCCCGCATTTAAAATGATTACATCACCTGCAGTTTCTTATCTAAAAAAATGGGATCGTGTGGCTTCCAAGCGTCCGGACACACTGGTTGCGATCTCAAAGGAGGTTCAGGGAAGGATAAAAAAATATTATGAAAGAGATTCGGTGGTAATCTATCCGCCGGCGGACTTAGATGTAAGATTGAAGACTAAAGATGTAAGAAGAAAAAAAAGCGGCTATTTTCTCATTGTTTCCCGTTTATCCAAGTTTACTAAGTATAAACGCATTGATATCGCTATCCAGGCATGTAATGCATTGCAATTACCGCTGAAAATTGTCGGCGAAGGGAATTGGAGAAAAGAGTTAGAAGCGATGGCGGGTCCGACAATAGAGTTTTGCGGTAGCGTGAATGATATAAAATTAGCAGAATATTATCAGAATTGTCGTGCGTTGATTTTTCCGGCACGTGAAGATTTCGGTTTGACTGTTGTAGAAGCACAGGCGTTTGGTAAGCCGGTTATCGCGTTTCGCGGAGGAGGCGCGCTTGAGACAATCAAAGAAGGCAAAACAGGAATTTTTTTTGATCAGCAAGCAAGAGATTCTCTGATTCACGCGTTAAAAATATTTGAACACATGCATTTTGATCCGCAAGCAGGTAAAAAAAACGCGCTGCAATTCAGTCAGAGTACTTTTCAAAAAGCATTTTTAAAACTTGTACAGAAACTTGTTTGATACTATAATAGTAGAGTCCTTATGAAGATTGTTCTTTTCGCAGGAGGCGTAGGGAGTCGCTTGTGGCCGCTTTCCCGTAAAAATGCTCCAAAACAATTTGGAAAAATTATCGCGGATCGTTCCATGCTGCAAATTGCAGTTCACAAATTATTCCCCGAGTTTCAATGGGAAGATATTTTTATTTCAACCGGCCAACAGTATGCTTCAATTATCTCTGAACAACTTCCCGGACTTCCTGAAAACAATATTATCATAGAACCTCAGATGCGCGATGTCGGACCTGCAGTGGGACTGGTTGTTTCACAAATGGTAAAAATGAATCCTGATGAACCACTTGTGCTCCTATGGGGGAGTGATCATTTGGTAAAAAAGGAAGCAATGTTTAGAAGGATGCTTCGTACGGCCGAGAAATTGATTCTGAAAGACCCGAATCGTATTGTTTTCATCGGCCAGAAACCACGATTTGCCAATCAAAACCTGGGATATATTGAGTTTGGCTCACAGATAGAAAGAGTTGATGACTTCCCTATTTATACGTTTACCGGTTTTCAATATCGTCCACCTCTTGAAAAAGCTCAGGAGTGGCTGATCGATGGTAAGCATGCCTGGAATCTTGGATATTTTGTGACAACTCCGCAATTTCTTTGGAACCTTTTTGAAAGATTTTCACCTGTATTATATACAAAGTTAAAGAAAATTCAGGATGCCTTTGGAACAGAAGGGTATGAAAAAGTGCTTAATGAAATATACCCGACACTTGAAAAAATTTCTTTTGATAATGCAATTCTTGAAAAAATGGATCCTAAAGCCGGTCTGGTTATTTCAGAAGATATCGGATGGAGCGATATTGGTGCGTGGGAAGCGCTGAAAGAAGCTTTGAGTGATAAGGTTGACGCAAATGTAACAAAAGGGAAAATTTTTCTGGAAGATTGTCATGATTCAATTCTTCACAATGAAACCAAGCAGCTTATTGTCGGGATAGATCTGGAAGGAATGGTTGTGGTCAGTATGGACGATGTCATTTTAATTTGTCCAAAGGATTCAGTCCCGAAGATCAAGAAATTTGTACAGAATCTTGATGGTACTGATTACGAGCATTTGGCATAGACATGGCTCAGCAAACGATAAAAAGCATATTTTATACAAGTACCAAAAGACTGATTGATATTATTTCGTCCATGGTTCTTCTTATTCTTTTTTCACCGGTTATTCTTCTTGTTGGTATCGCAATAAAACTTGATTCCAGGGGACCTATTTTGGCAGATACTCCGAGAAGAGTTGGTAAAAATAATAATTATTTTTACCCGTATAAATTCCGGTCGATGATCGTTAACGCGTATTACCTATTAAAAACTGATCCGAAATTTAAAGCAGCATATGAAGAACAGCAAAAGGGCGGTAATTATAAAATCAAAAATGATCCAAGGATTACGCACGTTGGGAGATTTATCCGTAAATATTCGCTCGATGAGATCCCTCAGCTTCTCAATGTACTAAAAGGCGAAATGAGTCTGGTCGGACCTCGCCCGTATTATCCTGAGGAGCTTGAAAAGCAGCAAAAAATATATCCGCAAACTAAAGAGCTTGTGAAAGAAGTGTTGTCTGTAAAGCCCGGGATTACCGGTTTTTGGCAGGTAAGCGGAAGAAGTGAAGTCAAATTTGACAAGAGAATTCAGATGGACGCGGATTACGCGATGAAACAATCAATTCTTTTGGATCTTTGGATTATTATTAAAACTCCATGGGCAATGATATCGGGCAAAGGAGCACTCTAGTTGTAGTTTGACAAATAATAGGCAACTTGGCTATGATATATCTTGCACGATGTCAGGATTTGATAAAATTGAGTTTAATGATAAGAGAGATACCAGTACCAGGCCTAATGCAGGAATTTCGGTAAATATTCCAGCAAAAAATATACCGGATTTTGCAAAAAGCAATAGTACGCTTGTTATGCCGAGAAGAAAGAAAAAAAATACTGCTCATGTTAATTTTAGAGCATCCCGCAAGCTTTTTATTACACTTGGGATTGTGATTTTGCTTATTATTCTCATCAGTATTCCGGCGTATGCGACGTATAAGTCCGGTTTGAAGGCGTATCGTGAAGCAAAATTAATAGCCGCAGCCGCCAAACAACAGAATGTCGCGCTCGCTTCGGCTGAAATTGCAAAAACACAAACGTTATTAAAACAAACGCAATCAAATTTTCATTGGCTTCTTCCTTTGAAATTAATTCCGGTTGTAAACTGGTATTATAATGATGCTGACCATTTGATGAGCGCGGCATCTGATGGATTAAACGGTGCGCAGATAATAGCAAGTTCTCTGACGCCATACGCGGATGTGTTGGGTTTGAAAGGTACAAGTAATCCTTTAGGGGTATCGGCTTCAGATAGAATTAAAACCGCAGTGTTGAGTTTGGGTAAGATCACGCCGAAGATTGACCAGATTGAAGCTTCTCTTATTGCTATGAAACAGGAAATGGATCAGGTTGATCCGAATCATTATCCAACGCTTCTTTTTGGCAAAACAATTTATACGCAGTTAACCAATTTAAAAACGTTTACTGACGAAAGCGCGACTGGTGTGCGCGACGCGAAGCCGCTTATTCAAGCGTTGCCAAGTCTTTTGGGTGCAAACCGTCCCAAACATTATCTCGTGTTGTTTCAAAATGACAAAGAACTTCGTCCGACTGGAGGATTTATCACCGCCTATGCAATTATCAAAATAGATCAGGGAAGCATCTCAATTGAGAAATCTCAAAATATTTATACGCTGGACGATTCTATCCCGAATAAACCTCCGGCGCCGGCGCCTATTTTGAAATATTTCTCAGGCGTCTATCAGTTTAATCTGCGTGACAGTAATTTATCGCCTGATTTTATGAACTCAATGAAGACGTTCAGGTCGATGTATCAAAAAGCCGGATTGTATCAGCCTGTTGATGGTATTATCGCGATTGATACCAATGTCCTCGTCTCTACTATTAAGATTCTTGACAATCAGGTACAGGCAGACGGGCAGACCTTTACGACCAATACAGATCCTCATTGTGATTGTCCGCAAGTTATCTATCAACTTGAAAATAATATTTCCCGTCCTGTCGGATATATCAGAAAAGAACGGAAAAGTTTGATTGGTGATCTTATGTCAGCGATTATGGTCAAAGCGCTTGCTTCATCACCGAAGAAATATTGGGGACCGTTATTTCAGGCAATGATTACAGGTACACAGCAAAAAGATATTCTGTACGATCTTTACAACCCTCAGGCTCAGAAGGGAATTGAAGCGCTGAACGCGGCGGGCCAGATATTGCCGTTTAACGGAGACTATCTGCACATCAACGATACAAATTTCTCAGGAGCAAAAGTCAATATTTTTATGCAGGAAGCAGTTGATAATGCGTATAGCGTTGCAAGTGACGGCACAATTACCAAGACGGTAACGATTCATTATAAAGATCCTTTCCCACCGTCGAATTGCAGTTTGAAGTCAGGCGGATTGTGTCTGAACGCTGAATATCGCGACTGGCTTCGTATTTATGTGCCGCAAGGCAGCCAGCTCGTGAGCAGTACAGGTTCTCAGGTAAAAATAAATACTTATAATGATTTGGGGAAGACAGTTTTTGAAGGATTTGTAACAGTTCGGCCCGAAGGGTTTAAAGATTTTACGATTACATATACACTGCCATTTAAAGTAAAATCAGGTTCTCCGCTTCCCGTAATGATCCAAAAACAGCCAGGCGCGACCAACAATCCATATACGATGATTGTGAACAATAATACCGTTGATACATTCATCCTGAATACTGATAAAACGACGAAAGTAAATCTTTAATTTTTTATCTGCCTATGCGAAATTTTCGAACCGAAGGAATCATTATCAAGCGCCGCAATTTCAATGAGGCTGACCGGATTATCACTGTGATGACACGGGATTACGGTAAGATTCAGATAAAAGCCGCTGGGGTACGTAAAATTACCAGTCGTCGTGCAGCGCATATTGAACTTCTCAATGATACGCTTCTGCATCTTTATCAGGGTAATATATTTCCTATTTTGACTGAAGCAAAAATGATAGATGATTTCGTATCGATCAAAACGGATTTTGCAAAAGTTGGATTGGCATATCATTTATGTGAATTGATTGACGGGCTTTGTCCTGAAAATCAGGAAAATAGCAGTGTCTTTTTCCTTTTACAAAAGACATTGCGACAATTAGCGCGGCAGGATTTGTCATATATGCCGAGATTTGCGGTAAAGGAGATAGACGAATATACGTTGGGGACGTTTGGTTTGGGTGCCAGCGATCCGTCAGAGGCGGAACTGGCGAGAGGAGATGCGATCTTGCAAGATTTTGAAATGACCTTGCTTTCCGAATTGGGCTATTGGAATAAAAAAGATGCTGTCGCAAGACATTTTGATACGAGTGATATGATTGAGGATATTCTTGAAAGAAAATTGAAAAGCCGCTCCATCTTTGCAAAGTTACAGTAATTGATTTTATCATAAATGATTGTTATCTGAATAGGTTTGACATATAATACTCTCATGGTTGAGAATGTGATGGATAAAATTGTTTCCCTCGCGAAGCGCCGCGGATTTATTTATCCTGGATCAGAGCTATACGGCGGACTCGCCAATACGTATGATTATGGACCTGTCGGAACAGAGCTCCTCCGCAATATTAAAAATCTTTGGTGGAAGTATTTTGTCCAGTCGCGTCCTGATATGGTCGGGCTTGATGGAAGCATTATCTCGCATCATAAGATCTGGGAAGCATCAGGTCATGTGGCGGGTTTTGCCGACGCGATGGTGGATTGCAAAAATTGTAAATCACGATTTCGGGCGGATCATGTGATTGAAGATTATTTATCACGTATGGGAACTGACCCCTCACAGTATGGGATACATTTTAAATCGTTAGTATTTGATAGCAGTTGGGGGTTTAATAAAGGTACTGAGATTGAAGATATTATACGTAAACAAAAAGTTGAAGGTTTAGATGAAAATCAGCTAGATGCATTAATAAAATATATTTTTAAAATATCATGCCCAAAGTGTAATATTAAAAACGGAAACTGGACACCGGTTCGTAAATTTAATTTACTTTTTCCTGTTCAGCTTGGTATAGTCGAAGGCGAAGGCGGATTGGGGTATCTTCGCGGGGAGACCGCACAGTTGATCTTTACAAATTTCAGAAACGTTGTTGACTCCACGCGAGTCAGGTTACCTTTTGGCATTGCACAGTTGGGGAAAAGCTTCAGAAATGAGATAACGCCAGGGAATTCTGTTTTCCGTACTATTGAATTTGAACAAGGAGAAATTGAATACTTTTTTGATCATGATGAGACAAAGTGGGAGCCGCTTTTTGAGGAATGGAAAAAGACAATGGATGCATTTGTGGTAAAACAATTGGGGATTAACAAAGAAAACGTGCGATGGCGGCTGCATGCTGATGAAGAACGGTCATTTTACAGTAAGCGAACGGAAGATATGGAATATAAATTTCCTTTCGGATTTAAAGAATTGTGGGGGCTGGCGTATCGGACTGATTATGATCTAACCAGACATCAGGAAGCATCAAAGAAAGAGCTGACGATTGTGGATCCGAAAACAGGCAAAAAAGTGCTTCCTCATGTGATCGAACCAGCCGTTGGAATTAATCGTTTATTATTGATGGTTCTGGTTGATGCGTATGTAGAAGAAGAAAAACGAACCGTTTTAAAAATTGCTCCTCAGCTTGCGCCTTATAAAGTTGCGGTCTTTCCTTTGTTGGCGAATAAGCCTGAATTAATAAAGAAGGCGCATGAAGTATTCACGTTGTTAAGTCCTGTATATATGACTGCTTTTGATGATCGGGGCAATATCGGTAAAAGATATTTGTCACAGGATGAGATCGGGACTCCGTGGTGTGTGACGATTGACTTTGATACGCTTGCCGATGATACTGTTACAATCCGTGATCGTGACACAGCCAGACAGGAGCGGATAAAGGTTGCTGATTTGATCTTATATTTCGCCAGAAAGCTGGAATCTTGACAGATACTGTTGTGTTATGTATGCTTAATTTATAATTATGTTTAAGAGTCGCAGGGTTCAAATTATCCTTGTTATCGTTCTTCTCATTATTGTTGGTGTTGGCGGTTATTTTGTGTTTGCTGCCAGCTCAAATACGCAGCAGATACAGGATCAGACTGCAAGTGAAAATACAGTCCATACACTTTCTCCGGGAGCAATCGGTCTCAAGCTTGAGGCATCCTCTGATCATAAAAAAATACGCTTTACTATAGCAAAAGCATCAGATATCAAAGCAATTGAATATGAATTGATGTATGACGCAAATTCAACCGCGCAGGAAAAAAGTGAAGGAGCGACTGCAAAAGTACAACGCGGTATTACCGGACAAGCAAATATAACACCAGGTTCTGGAACATATCAATCAAGCTGGTTGATTCTAGGGAGTCAGTCTGCCAATGTGGTCCGGTATGATACGGGCGTCACTTCGGTTAGCATTACCTTAAAAATCACGAAAACCAATAATAAGGTGTATCAGGTTCTGGATAAGCTAAGCCTCTAGAAATAATTTTAAGATATTTTGCTCCGTATCAAAAATTCCCTTTTTACTCTTACAATTTTCTTACATTTTCAAACACTACATACCGTATCTCTTTCTGTTATGGCACACTAGATTGTCTTTCCAGACTGTTGACAACTTTTTGTAAAAAGTTCAAAATAGAACAAGGTAGTCAAAAGTAGGATAATGTAGGACGCATCAAACGTTGCTTTATAAGATATGTTGATTGGTCAGTATGAAAGTAAGATTGGAGAGAAACACCAGGCTGGGCTACCTAAAAAATTCAGAGATGTTCTGGGTGAGAAGCTTATTATTACAAAAGGATTTGAGAATTGTTTGATTATTGTTTCTGAGGATAACTGGAAAACATTGCTGGAAGGAACTGAAGGTAAACCGTTTACAAGCAGTTCGACACGGGAGTTGCAGAGATTTTTGCTCGGGAATGCATCCGATGTGGAATTGGACCAGAAGGGAAGGTTTGTAATTCCTGAATATTTACGGCAATTTGCGCATATTGAAACAGATGTGGTATTTGTCGGCATTCAACGGTTTGTCGAATTGTGGGATAAGAAAAGCTGGGATACGCATCAGAAAGAGTTGGGCGGAAAGATTGAAAGTATTGCAGAAAAATTGGTCGGAGAAAGAGAATAATGCTAAGTTTTGCTATTTGAGATTTGAGATGAATTATCATACGAGTGTTCTTTTACAGGAAACAATTGCACAACTTCGTGTTGCGGCCGGAAAGCAGTATATTGACGGGACAATCGGCGGAGGTGGGCACGCAGGTGCGATATTGGAGAAAGGCGGACTGGTACTGGGGATAGATGTTGATAGCGATGCATTAGCGAATATTAAAAAAAATTACCAATTACCAATTGCCAATGCGCAATTAATACTTACAAAAGGGAATTTTAAAGATATCGATACGATAGCGCGGGAAAATGAATTTGAGAGTGTTGCTGGAATTTTATTGGATCTTGGCGTTTCAAGTCATCATTTTGATGAGCCTGAGCGTGGATTCAGTTTTGGGCATGAAGCTTTGCTTGATATGCGAATGGATAAAGATTTGCGCGTCAAAGCAGGAGATCTGGTAAATGTTTTAACAAAAAATGAGCTAATTGAGTTGTTTACGAAATTAGGAGAAGAGCCCTTTGCGAGACCGATTGCGACTCATATTATTGAGGCAAGGAAGATAAAACCGATCACAATGACAACAGAACTTGCAGAAATTATCAAAAAAGCGGTGCCATATACGAAAAAAATCAATCCTGCAACAAAAGTGTTTCAAGCATTGCGGATCGCAGTCAATGATGAGCTTAATAATTTAACAGAAGCATTGCCCAAAGCGGTAACGTTGCTTGAGTCAGGAGGAAGATTGGCTGTTATTTCTTTCCATTCACTGGAAGACCGGATTGTGAAGCGGAGTTTTCTGGAATTTGCAGCAGATGGATTGGGGACAATTATTACGAAAAAGCCGATAATTCCGGAAAATAACGAAATCAAAGCAAATAGCCGTTCTCGAAGTGCCAAGTTAAGAGTGTTTGAGAGAATTTAGCTTTCGTCATTGCAAAAGGAGTGAAGCTGTTTGCAAAAAAGATTGCTTCATCCCGGTTAAATCGGGGTCTCGCAATAACGAGTGAGGTTACAATATGAAAAAACCATTTTTCATTTTAGGATTTTTAGGATTGCTAGTTATATCATTGTTGCTGGTGCGAATCAGTTTGCTTAATAGTATTTCAACAACAGGCATTACGCTTGTTGCTTTACAAAATAAAATAGACACTTATAAAAAGCAGAATGAAATTTTGAAGGTACAGTATTTACAGGCTGCCTCGTATACACATATTGCAGCACGGGCAAAAAAATTAGGATATGTTCCTGTGAAAACAGAAGTCGATCTAACCTCTCCAATGCCGCTTGCGTTGCGATGAGGGGAAATGTTTCTTAGCTATTCATCCTGAGTGCTTTTCCCTCTATAATGATATATGAATTGGCGATATAGAACAATATTATTTTTCTTTCTTCTCTTTTTTGCGCTAATTATTATGCGGCTTTTTTATTGGCAGGTTGTCAGAGCGCAAGAGCTTTCTGCTATCGGACAAGCACAGTACGATGAGCAAGTGATATCACAAGCTCAACGGGGAGAAATTAAGACATCTGATGGATTTACTATCGCTGCAAATAGATTATCGTATTTGGTTTATACCAATCCAAAAGTAATTCCGGATAAGCAATATGAGGCTGATGTATTGGGGAAATTGCTGCATATTAAAAGCGCGACAATAAGTGCTTTGCTTTCTGAAAATAAATTTTGGGTTCCGATTAAATCAGGAGTTGATAATACGGTGAAGAAGCAAATTGCCGCAAAAAATCTTCCTGGAGTTGGATTTGAAGAACAGACAGAACGGTATTATCCGGAAGCATCTATGGCTGCCCAGCTGTTGGGTTTTGTTGGAAAAGACGAAAATGGCAATAATAAAGGGTACTTTGGGCTTGAAGGGTACTATAATCGTTTACTGAGCGGTAAAAACGGATACGCTATTGTCGTGCATGACGCGGCAGGTCGTCCTATTCTTGCGAAGCTTAATAATAGTACAACGAAAGTGGACGGGAGTACGTTAATTCTTCATATTGATCGACGTATTCAGTTTATCCTTGATAATGAGTTAAAAAGAGGAATTGTGAAATATGGTGCAAAAAGCGGCATGGCTGCAGTAATGGATCCGAAAACAGGAGCGATCCTTGCGATGTCTTCTTACCCGAATTTTGATCCAGCAAAATATCAGAATTATCCTGAATCTCTCTATGGAAATCCGTTTATTACCAGTACGTATGAGCCGGGATCTACTTTTAAGCCGGTGGTTATGTCATCAGCTATTAACGCAGGGCTTATTAAGCCTAACACGCAATGTACTATTTGCAGCGGTCCGGTCAAAATCGGGAAATACGCAATTCATACATGGAATAATCAATACTTTCCGAATACAACAATGACAGACGTATTGATACATTCAGATAACACAGGCATGGTATTTGTGGCTCAGAAATTGGGAGTGAATAGAATGGTATCGTATTTGCATAAATTTGGTATTGGCGAGATGACGGGAATCGATTTGCAAGGAGAGGAAGCGCCGGCTCTTCATCCAAAAGATCAATGGTATCCGATAGATTTAGCAACTTCAGGGTTTGGACAGGGCATTTCTGTAACGCCAATAGAATTATTGGATGCGATTGCAGCGATTGCAAATAACGGTAAAAGAATGCAGCCTCAGGTAGTTGCTGCTGTACAGACACCAGATGGACAGACTATTCCTATCCTTCCAAAGGAAATTGATCAACCAA
>JAJYHW010000024.1 GCA_021784535.1 bacterium | reverse complement strand
CCTAAAACATCTATCCATCTTACTGCACCATGGCTTTGGATACCAATCGCTAATGTAATCAGCAAAAAAATAAGTGAAGAAATATAAACCGGCCATTTGAATTGTCTGATAAAATCTATATTGATCTGGGAAAAAATGAAAAATGCCGTAAGCCCAATAGCGACTGAAACCATTTGACTTTTGAAATAATCAAAATTCAATGAAAGCAATGTAACCAGACTCACTGAAACCAAAACGACAACCGGAAGTAATAATAAGAAGTCAATACGAAGAGCCTTTTTCATAAATGGAATCACTAGCAAGGACGTTGATTACGATGCATTACCGTAAAAACTTTACTCTAATCTCTTCACGGTAAACTCGCCTTTTGCTAATGTGTCAACGAGCGCTTGCTTTTTAATATACTCTTCAAATCCCGAAGGCCAGTTTTTTAAAGAAACTGAAACCTGCTCATCAAGTCTGGTACCGATTTTTTTTCTTTCGTCCTGGATCATCCGGACTATATCACGGGCTTCCCCTTCCGCTTTCAGTTCAGGAGTAATTGCCAGATCCAGATCAACAGCAAGATCACCCTTTTGATATTTCACTTCTTTCACATTTAATTCCTTTGCCAATACTACCTCTAAGTCTTCAGAAAGTTTATTTTCTAAAAAGTAGGTTAAGCTGTTTAATGGTTGACGAACTTTAATTTGCGCTTCTTTTCTTTTTGACAAAGCAATTTCAACTATCTTTCTGACAAGATCCATCTCCAGATTAATCGTTTCGTCAATATCTGAGGAACTGACAGGCCAATCTGCTAAATGGACTGACTCTTTACCTGTCAAATTACGATAGACTTCCTCTGTAATAAATGGTGCAATAGGAGCTAGAAGTTTGCAAAGTATTGCAAGGACACGATAGGTAGTTTCATAGAAAAAATCTTTATCTTGTGTCTTTTCTGTTCTTGGCCCTACCCTTTCCCTGCTGCGGCGGATATACCACGTTGATAAGTCATTAACAAAAAATTTTACCGCATCAATAGCAGAAACAGTATCATAACCATCCAATGAATCGGTCACCATTCGCACTAACTCATTGAGTCGTGCCACAATCCACGTGTCTAAAACATTCGTGCTTGCCTTATTTGAAGCCCTCTTACTATCCCAACCATCCAAAATTGCATTACTCACAAAAAAATTGTATACATTCCACAAAATCAGCATTGTTGAGCGAACCTGCATTTTATATTGTTCCTCCGAAATCAAAATATCTTCCCCATGCATCACCGGACTACCGAGAAGATACAAGCGCAACGCATCACCGCCGTATTTTTCAAGCATTTCACGAGGGTCAGGATAATTTTTAAAATTTTTACTCATTTTGCGCCCGTCAGTCCCCAAGATAACTCCCGTCACATTTACATTTTTGAAAGCTCGTGATGCATAAAGCGCTGCGCCAATCACATGCAATACATAAAACCACGCACGAATCTGTCCGGTATATTCTGAGATGAAATCGGGCGGAAAGAAATCTTCCAACTTTTCAGTCTGATCAAACGGAAAATGTCGCTCGGCAAAAGATGCAGAGCCTGCTTCAATCCAGCTGTCCAACACTTCTGGGACACGATGTGCTTTTTTGCCACACTTTTTACAAGTAACGATGACATCATCAATATCAGGCTTATGTAATTCCTTAACCTTTTGTCCGGAGGCCTCTTCAAGTTCTTTCATGGAACCCGGAACAAATCTTTCACCGCATTTACATTCCCATACTGGTACTGGTGAGCCCCAGTATCGATTTCGTGAAATATTCCAGTCAGGCGCATTTTCCAGACTCTTAAGAAATCTTCCATGCTTAAAATGATTCGGAAACCAATTCACTTGCTCATTGGTTTGCTTCATCAAAGGCTTTAATTTCTGTACGTTCACAAACCACGCATCAATCGGCGCGTAATACAATCGCGTATGGCAACGCCAGCAAAGAGGAACACGATGCGGCTGAGTGATAATCTTATAGATCAAACCGCGTTTCTCCAAATCTTCATCAACAGCTTTATTGGCTTTTAGGTAATACAAGCCTGCAAATTGCGGAACTTCTGGTTTGATATGTCCCTCATCATCCAAATGTGTTTCAATGTGCACATTGTGCTCGTGCATTGCTTTCAAATCTTCCTCACCATAGGCTGCAATCGTGACAATGCCGGTTCCCTCATCTGCTGTTACAAAATTGCCAGGAATAATCTCAAACACTTTGACGCCTTTTGCGACTTTGTTTTTGTAATAATCATAATGAGGCTCGAATTTCATGCCGACCAACTCAGAGCCATTCACTTCTTTTAAAACTTTGTATGTTTTTTTATCTCCAAGCATTTTAAGCGTTGACTTTGCAAGAACATATACCTCATCATTCTGAAAAACGAATGAATAAACAAACTTCGGATTCACCGCAAGCGCAGTTGTAACGAGTTTATTCCATGGAGTCGTTGACCATGCGAGAAAATATGCTTTACCTGCGATATTCTTATCTTTACTCGTTAACCCTAAATCTTGAATCTTATACTTATACGTCGTTGTATCATCTTGAATTTCTTTATAATTTTCAGCATCCATAGCAACTTCAAAATTTGAGATAGGCGTTGCGCAATGAGGACAATAGAGAGAAACGCGAAGGCCTTTATAGATATAACCCTTCTCATACATTTTTTTAAAAACACACATAACAGATTCCATATAATCAGTATTCCATGTCTTATACGCATTTTTAAAATCAACCCATCGACCGATACGGTCGACGTACCATTCCCAATCCGAAGAAATAACATTCACGTAATGCTTGCACTCATCGACAAATTTCTTAACGCCTACCACTTCTTCTATATCTTTTTTACTTTTAATTTCAAGCTCATTTTCAACCTTGTTCTCAATCGGCAATCCGTGACCATCCCAACCCCAGACACGACGTACCCGATACCCTTTCATTGTCCAATAACGGCCAAAAACATCTTTGGGAAGACTTGAGAGAAGTGATCCATAATGCGGCATGCCAGTGACAAATGGCGGACCATCCAAAAATGTCCATCGTTTTCCTGCAGGACGGGAAGAAATTGATTTTTCAAAAATATTATTTTTCTTCCAATATTCTGTAATTTTTTCTTCTAATTTCGCGAAATCAACTTTGGGGTCAACAGGATTAAACATGTATTCAATTGTACTTCAAAGATGGAGTTAATTCAAGGTAGTGTAAAGCACTATTGCGCACACCAATAGCAGCTATTGCCAACGGAAGGGCAGCTTGCGTTTACCGTGCCATTCTGGTTATATTTGGAATTTGCATCAGCCTGCACTGTATGAGATTGCGGTTGAAAACATGCCATTGTAGTATTTGGGCCCGTTGAAGTAATATAAATATTTTGCAAATTTGCTGTATTGCTCAAAAATGACTGTTTTAACTCTCCTTCAGATACAAGAGGATTTGTAATACAGTTTGACAGACTACTTAGACTCACTGAAGTAATCTGACCATTTAACCCTGCTGAAGGATAACAACCTGTGGTCCAGGGAAGTGTATTATGTGCAGCATAATATTGTACGGTTGCGCTGATAAATTCAGAAGCCGTATTCTCAAGAGCAGCATCCCGTGCTTTATTGAGCTGCTCAACAGGATTGATTGCTGCCAAAAGCGCAGCGGCAAGAATTCCAAGGATTCCAAGAACAACAAGAAGCTCAATAAGCGTAAAACCCTCTTGATAAAATACTCTCACCTTAGAAAAAAATTGCTTGCCCATATGACCCTATATCAATTAGATCACAGCTATATAAAGCTTGTCAATAGCAATTTTGAGGCAATATGTCAGTGCATTAGTCACGCTTCAATCGGAATTACATTCAAACAATAAAACTTTATCAAATTTCAAACGATAGCATTTATACATAACTTGACAAATCTTTTTGATGGATATAAAAATATGCACGAAAAAGAAACAGCACAATGAAGTTAACAATTATTCTTTCAACTTAAACATATGGGGAAACAATCAACAATCATCATTTTAGGCGGAGGCATAGGAGGAATAGTTACTGCCAATGTATTGACAAAAAGGCTGGCAAGGCGGCAAAAATCATTCTTATAGACAAATGTTATCCTTCTCTCTTCTGGGAAGCCATTACCAAAAGCGGGCGTCTTTGCTCATGCGCAAGCTGAAGTTATCGCAGACACCATAGCGTGTCGGATCAAGGGTAAAAAAGAAACAAAAATATATGACGGAAAAGCATCCTGTTTTCTGGAAACAGGATTTGACAAAGCTGGGTTTACATCTGGTAATATGTATACGGAATCTGTACCTGTTATGAATATGAAAAATCCATCAAAAATCTGGTATCTTTCAAAGATGAAATTTGAGAAGTATTGGTTATGGAAATGGTTTTAATATGAAAAGATTACTTATACTATTTATTATCATTCTTGGACTCTTTACGTTTACTCCCCACACGGCACATGCACAGATGATGGGATTCTCAAACTCCTCTATTGATAAGGCCTCAATACAGAGCCAGCAAGCAGAAGAACAGGAAGGGAAAAAACTTCTGGATCAATTAAAAAATAAAACAACGACCTGTCAAAAATTAACAAATGATAACTTTGAAAAAATCGGTGAATATTTTATGGGTCAGGCAATTGGGAACACAGCAGAGCATATCCAAATGAACAATATGATGAAAGCAATGATGGGTAAACAAGGAGAAGAACAAATGCATATTGCCTGGGGAGAAAGAGGAAGTGGTTGTAATATGAATGTATTCTACCCTCAAAATGGTACAGGGTTTATGCAGATTATGGGAGGAGGTGGTAATCTTATGATGAGATACGGCGGAGATTGGAACAATATGATGGGTTGGGGAGGCTTTGGTTTCGGTTGGCTATTCTGGATATTTATGCTTCTCTTTTGGGCTCTTGTAATTCTGGGTGTTATTGCATTAGTTCGTTATCTTGGGAACTCAGGAAAAGCTCCAAAAGACCATAAGACAGCATTGGAGATTCTGAAGGAACGATACGCAAAAGGGGAAATTACCAAGAAAGAATTTGAAGAAATGAAGAAAGATGTAGGGTAAGGAACTATTTTCTATCCTATGGAGTTTTTTCTGTTGATTGATAAAATTGACCACTTAATGCTACTATTATTAGTGTCATTTTATGAAAAACGCTGTATTACAACCTCTATATGCACTCAAACTAATATGTAGCAAAAAGGGATATTTATTGTCATTTATTGTACTGGTATTTCTTATAGCTTTCTTGGATTACCTTATTCCTGTAAAAACTATCCCCGGAAATAGCCTCAGTTACCAAAAGCAACTTATGTCAATGCAGGATTATATAGTCGTTTTACTCGTATCTATTTTAGAAAGCACGTTGATACTTATGTTTTATTACATGCTGAAAAACAAACAGACAAAGCTATGTGCCATTAGTAAAGGAAATCTTGGAATTATTAGCGGACTTCCTGCTTTATTATTTGGCTTAGGAACCTGTTCCTCAATGGCAATTCCCATGCTTTTTGGATTTTTAGGTTCCGGGTTTGTCTTTTTCACTATTGCAAATCAAACATGGATTTTTTATATTTCTATAATCTTTCTTTTACTTGCAATCTATTCACTTTCCCGAAAGGTTAACGCTTTTTGCACGAAAAAATATAAAGAGGAAATTAAGTAGATAAAAAGAAGAAAATATACTATTGCGCCTGTACTTCCTGCACTAAGCAATAATCCAAGTAGGGAAAAATAAAAAAGATTTTTATTTATTCTTATCATGATCTTCTAAAAGCTTTAAAAATACTCCCTTTTATCTGTTGGTAATTCATCAAGGGTTTCAACAAACGATGCCATTGCAATATCGCCAAATGATTGAACCTGTTTTTTGAGGAATGAGAGAGTTAATCCTTTACTATATGCTTCTTTAGAGATTTTTGGACTATAAGCAATCGTCATTGCTTTTGTGTTCTTGATAACAAGCTTTTTTACTCGAGGCGTCGCAGCATAGTTGCGAAGGTGCTGTATGCAATCTTTTTCCTTTTTTGTAGCTGTTCCAAAACTTCCCGGACTGAACATCGCTGATGTTTCCATACGATATTCATCACCTGTTGTTCTAAATTACTGAGAGGTTTTTGTTTCATATTACATATTGCAATACCATATGCAGGTTGCGTCAATTAAATGTTATATTTCTTGAGTAATAAAGAATTCGACACTACAGAAATACTCGACATTGCCATGGCAGCTGATGCAAATATCGGATTCAGAAGTAAGTGAAAAAAGGGATACAGTACTCCCATAGCAACAGGGATAAGAATAATATTATAGCCAAACGCCCAAACTAAATTCACCCTAATAGTCCGCATTGTTTTTTTGGAAAGAGTAATAGCAGAGGCTACTGCATCTAAACTCTTATTTACCAGCGTTATATCTGCTGTCTCGATTGCAACATCAGATCCGCTTCCCATCGCAATGCCTAAATCAGCAGCGGCCAAAGCCGGAGCATCATTTATGCCGTCCCCTACCATAGCAACTTTTTTCCCTTCACGCTGTATCTGCTTTACAACTTCCTCTTTTTGATCCGGAAGAACTTCGGCAAAAATTCTTTTTATACCCATTTTTTTACCTATGACATTTGCTGCCTGCTGATTGTCACCTGTAAGTAAAATGGTTTCTATTCCCATTCTTTGTAATTTTCTCACGCCTGCAACCGCACTATCCTTTAGTATATCAGCAATCCCAAACAATGCCACATTCTTCCCGTCAATACCGACAAACGCAACTGTTCTTGCATTTTTTTGTAATTCCCCAGCTGTTTTATCAAGACCTGCGCATCTCATGACATGCTCTTGTTCCATCAGTTTTTTTGTACCAATAATAACGTTTTTTCCGTCAACCATACCCCTTACTCCGCCTCCTGCAATAGCATGAAAATTTTCAACCAAGAACTCCTTATGATTCTTTTCTTTTCCATACGCCACAATCGCATCAGAAAGAGAGTGCTCAGAGCCTTTCTCCAGAGAAGTTATTAAGCTAATAATATATCTTTTTACATCCATATTATCTGAGAGCTGCCAGTGTAATTCTTTTTGTACTTCTCCCAGATTCTCCATAAGGAAAAAATCCGTTACTTTTGGTTTTCCTGCCGTTACTGTCCCTGTTTTATCAAAAATAATCGTATTGATTTTCTGTGCTGTTTCCAGACTTGTTGCATCTTTGATTAAAATTCCGTGTTCCGCTCCTTTTCCGGTACCAACCATTATCGCTGTCGGCGTGGCAAGTCCCATCGCACAAGGACAGGCAATAATAAGAACTGCGACCATATTGAGAAGCGCAAAAAGAAGCGTAGGCGCTTGACCAAAATCATACCAAATGCCAAATGTTAGTACTGCCAAGATTAAAACAATAGGCACAAAATACGAAGATAGTAAATCAGCAATCCGTTGAATCGGTGCTTTTGAGCCTTGTGCATCCTGAACAAGTTTGATAATTTGCGAAAGCATTGTATCCTGACCAATCTTTGTTGCCTTATATAAAAATGTCCCGTTTTTGTTGATTGTTGAACCGATAACCGTGTCTCCTGCTTTTTTTTCAGCGGGTATGCTTTCACCGGTAATCATTGACTCATCAATACTTGATTGTCCTTGTATAATTTTGCCGTCAACAGGAATTTTTTCTCCTGGTTTTACGCGAAGCATATCTCCTATGCGCACTTGCTCAAGTGCCATATCGACCTCTTTACCAGCTTTTACAACTCTTGCAGTTTTTGCCTGTAAGTCAATAAGTTTTTTGATCGCATCTGATGTACTAGATTTTGCCCTCGCTTCAAAATAACGGCCTAAGAGAATTAAGCCTATGATAAGAGTTGAGGTATCAAAAAAGGGCATAGGCGAAATATTCAAACTGTAAAAAATTTTCGGAAAAAAAGTAGCAATAACGGAATAAAGATAAGCAACACTTGTTCCAATTGCTACGAGCGTATCCATATTTGCGCTTCGATGTTTGAGCGAATTAAATGTTGATCGATAAAACTCCCAACCCGCCCAGAGCTGAACAGGAGTAGCAAAAATAAACTGCATAAAAGAATTTTGAAGGAATAGCGGAGCATAATTCATCACAATAGGAAAGCTACCCCAAAAAATAAGACCACCAAAAAACAGACTGAATAAAACTTTGTTTCTGAGCGAATTTAGCTCTTCTTGTTTTTCTTTTGCTAATTCTTCTTCGCCCTTTATTTCCTCATCAACAAGAGCTTTATAGCCGACATTTGATACAGCAGAGGCAATATCGTTTTTGGTCACTTTATTTTTATTGTAGGTAACAGTTGCCTGCTCAGTTGCCAAATTGACATTGCAATTTGTAACACCATCAATTTTTCTAACTGCACGTTCAATCACTTGGACACAAGAAGCACAGTGCATACCTTTTACAGGAAAAGTTTTCTTTGCTACGGTGTCATTTGATACAATTTTTCCCATGATATTATTTCTCTTTCTTCATTAAAAAGAACCAATAGATAAAACCGATAATCAAAATGTCAATAACCGTAACAAATACTTTATCTATTGTCATAGCATTAGGATTTTCTCTTAAATACTTCCATAATTTCACTGATTGCTTTGTCTTTTTCCCCTTTGCTGATTGCATCGGCAACGCAAGTCTTTAGATGATTTTCCAGAATAACATTACCTGTTTCTCTGATTCCTGACTCAACAGCCTGCATTTGATGCAGCACATCAATACAATACCTGTCTTCTTCAATCATTGTGATTATTTTCTCCAAGTGTCCTTTTGCGATCTTCAAGCGATGAAGTATCCGTTCCTGAGTATCTTTTGGTCTATATGCCATATGCGAGCGTTTCTGGAGGATATCCCCCTATATGGGATATATTAGGCGCAATATACCATTTTGTCAAGAAGTTAATTCCGCTGTCTGAGAAATGCGGGGATGTCCCATTCGTCTTCGGCGCTTTTTTCATCCTTCTTTTCTTCCGGCTGCTGAACCGGCTGCTGCGCTGAAAACGGATTATGATCATCTTCTTGCGGGGGCTGCTGATTATTCTGTTGCGGCTGCATAAAAGGATCATGTTGTCGGCTCAAAGGAGTCTGAGAAATCTGAGGTGTCGGCTGCGGGATCACAAATTGCTGCAAGCGCTGCTTTGCCTGATCAAAACCCGTCGCAACTACAGTAATACGAATCTGATCATGCATCGATTCATCAATTGTCGCGCCAAAAATAATATTTGCATCAGGATCAGCTGCCGCGGAGATAATCTTTGCTGCCTCATCAACCTCAGACATTGTCAGATCAGGTCCTCCGACGACATTGAACAAAACACCGCGTGCGCCGTCCATCGAAATCTCAAGAAGAGGAGATGCAATCGCTGATCTGGCAGCCGTTTGCGCACGATTCTCACCGATTCCGGATCCTATCCCCATCAATGCTGATCCGGCATTGACCATAATATTTCGTACATCAGCAAAATCGACATTGATAAGTCCCGGCAGTGTAATAATCTCAGAAATTCCCTGAACTCCCTGAGTCAAAACGGAATCAGCAACTTTGAATGCATCAAGAAGTGACAATTTGCGATCAACAACATCAAGAATACGTTGGTTAGGGATAACAATTAGGGTATCAACCTTATCTTTCAGATTATCAATCCCTTCTTCCGCTGAAACCATCCGTCGAGTACCTTCAAACATAAATGGCTTGGTAACCACCGCGACAGTCAATGCACCCACTTCTTTGGCGATTTCAGCGACTACCGGCGTCGCTCCTGTTCCTGTACCTCCACCCATACCACAGGTAAGAAAAACCATATCTGAACCTTCAAGGATATGCTTGATCTTTTCTCTCGATTCTTCAGCTGCTTCCCGTCCTATCTCAGGGTCCCCTCCTGAACCAAGACCCTTGGTCATATTCTCTCCGATCTGAATTTTGGTATCAGCTTTATTCAAAAGAAGCGCCTGGGCATCTGTATTGACAGCCACAAAATCAACACTGTGAATATTGCCGCTGGCGATCATTGAACCTATTGCATTGCTGCCGCCACCACCAATTCCCATAACGCGGATTTTGGCAAAATTGGTAGTTTGAGGTCGAATTAACATAGTATGCAGTGTTGCACAAATCCTACCAGATGCAAAAAGTAATTGCAAGCAGGGAATTTATTACATAGCCTTATGCTCTATCCGATAAATGCCTACAAACGTGTTTCCCACAGGCCGATAAAACTTTTTTATGTTTTTCATACAAGACGAATTAACAGAATCTCCCTCACTTATAAAATAGGATGTCATGAGAAAAATTTGCGGCTGTTTACATGCAAGTTCTTTGGACGTGCTGATAACCGTAATATTCGGATTATATTTTTCACCAAAATAATCATATAGTGCGTCTTCAGGATTTCCGGAACCAATCTGGACAAAAAGAGCAATTTTCTTGTTTTGTGAGTGCTGAAGAAGATATTTTCGAATTTCAGGTATTCCATACCCTGAGGGCGCTTGCGTATATCCGACATCGACAGCAGGTGTCAGAAAATGAAGCAAAGAAAAATATGTTACCGGCGCAAACAATAAAGAGCAGGTGAGCAATACCGGAATAAAAAATGCAGCAAAAAACAGGGAAATTCTATAAGCAGCTTTATCAAATCTCTGCATGCAAACCAACAATGTCTTTGCGCAAAAAAAAGTTGTTACAGGCAAAAACGCAACGATATACCGATCTATCGGATTTGTCGTAAATAGTATAAAAAAAATAATTGGCAGAAAAAACCATGCAACCAGCAACTTCGCATACAGATCCTGTGATGTGAGAAAAAAAATAATGCCAGCGATACTTAATAAAAACGGGACCGGAGTAAGATATCCCCAAAGCAAAAAAAACGTTGCCGGAATATTTTTCGCAATAATCGGAAAAAAATGGGAAAAAATCTGTGGGAGAGTGTATGCGTATCGACTATTATCATAAACGATAGTGTATACTTCTTTTTGCAGCAATAATGGCGCAAGAACAATAACGCACACAAAAAGCGACAGAGAGAGCATCAAAAAGAAATATTTTCTTTCATTCCAGTGCTTCCTCGTCAACCCGACGATACTGCCTGAAATTATCGCTGTTACCAAAAAAATTCCGGCATCTGATTTATCAAAAAGTCCGATACCAAAAGTCACTCCCAGAAGTATCGCTGTTTGTATCACCGGTTTTGCCACAAGAGAAAGAAAAAAATAGCAGGACCAAATACCTATTGCTGTTATGGAGCTCTCCATTAACGCCATACGGTCATAGAAAACAAATATACTAACTATGCTATAAAAAAGACCAGCCAGCAAAGCAAATCTCTCTGTAAAAAATTTCATACCAATTTTGAAAATTCCGATAAGTGTAATCAATCCGGTAATAATTGAAACGAACCTGCCAGCGTATAAAGGATCGCTGAAGAATATTTGTGCATATCCAAAAAACCACGTAAGAAGCGGCTGCTTCCCGTCATACAAAGAAATAAACCAGTTTTTACTCTGTATCTCCAGCCAACCCCAACGCAAATAAATTGACTCATCATTAAATATAGGCAGAATTGTAAGATTTATAAATCGTATAAGACCATACAAAAGAACAAGCAGAAAAAAATAACGATAACGGGATAAAAAAGGAAAAATTGCAGAAAACTGAAAATTTTTTTCCAAAAGCAGGTATCCTGCTTTTTTATATAACTTATTCTTAGAAGAAAATTTCATGAAACCCTAGGGGATAAATGTTTTTATCAAATTAATAATGCGCTTGATGACTTTTGCAATACCCATATTGCCCCCTGGAATATTAAACCGTAGAGGAGATTCTTTCACTGCCGTTGAATTGATGCCATAGCGGACCAATCCGACAGCTGTTGAAAAAGCAGGATGCTGCACTTCATCAATAATCCCTTTCACATCTGTAGGCATACCGATACGAACCGGCATCGCAAGTGTTCTCCGTGCAGCATCACGAAGTCCGACCGTCAGCGCTCCTCCTCCGGTAAAAACAACGCCAGCTGGTGTTTGAGCCGCAAAACCGCTCTTTTTAATTTCAAGCGCGATCATGGTACAGATTTCATTAAGGCGTGGCCGGATAATCCCGTCAACGAGCGTTTTTTGCGAAACCTTACGAATATCTTCAGATAAATTCAAAGAAGAAAGATCGAGTTCGTCAGATGACTTTTGTTCTTTTGATTCCCCGTCCTCTACTCTGACAACTCTTTTACCTTGTATTTGAGAAAAATAAAGCTTAATCTTTTCCGCACTTTCAAGAGAAATCCGCAGCCCAATCGCCAGATCGTTGGTCACATGACGGGCTCCGATTGCCAAAACAGATGAATATGCCATCGAACCTTCTGTGTAAATAGCGATATCTGTGGTCCCTGCTCCAATATCAACCAGAACAACACCAAGCTCCTTCTCTGTATCGGATAACACGGCAAGAGAGCTCGCATACCCGCTAAAGGCAAAATTGTCGACATCAACGCCGACTTCTGAGAATGCTTTTTCCAGATTTCGAACGGAAACCGTATTGGCGGTAATAATATGCGTATCCACTTCAAGACGGGTTCCGGACATACCGACAGGATCCTTGATACCTTCCTGTCCGTCAACGATATAATTGCGGGGGAGCACATGGATGATATCGCGAGTTGAAGGGATGGAAATTGCTTTTGCCGCATCAATAACCCGTTGCAGATCACTCTCTGTAATCTCGCCATTTGGGGTAGCAACTGCAACAACGCCTCTTGAATTCTGGCAACTGATCTGACTTCCTCCAAGTGATACAAGAACATGGGAAGCTGAATAGCCGGCCATACGCTCTGCGGCTTCAAGAGAACTATTAATCGCATGCACTGCTTCCTCAATATCAACGACTTGTCCCTTGCGAATCCCTTGAGATTTTACTTCGGAAACTCCAAGAACACTTATCACATTTTCGACCACTTTTGCGATAACGGTAACTATCTTATACGTTCCGACATCAATTGCTACGATAATTCTTCCTTCCATAATAATAACATGAGACTTCGCTCTCCTCAACGCAAAATAATGCCAGTCATCCTGCGTTTATCTTCGCGCTGCATCGCCTAGCTCTGAGATAGCAGGCATTGCCTACTTGCTTTTAAGGCTTGAGCACAACAACCGGTGTATCAAATCTGAGATCTAACGTTTTGAATTGCCTCCCTTCCATTGTAAGATGAGAAAGGATGTATTGTAAAGAGGCTATTTGTGACAGTATATCTTTTTGAGAAGAAAAAGTCACCTTTCCTCCATCCTGCAATGTTACAACGAAGTCGCCGTTCCCGCGCACTATGGTCGCATAGGCAATTTGCTCTTTTTTCAAGCCGTTCTGCAATAATACTTCTTCTTTTGCAACGTGATTGTCCTGTGCAGATCGGA
>JAJYHW010000006.1 GCA_021784535.1 bacterium | reverse complement strand
AGTAGTGCTAGTTGGCGCATACACCAATATTCCTGAAAATCCGAAGATACATAATGCAAGTATAATACTTAATTTTTTTTTCATAAGATAACTTTTCTTATAACCTAATTGATTATTTCAGATACCGAAGCACGGCGAGCGAACTTGCAAGAACGCCAAGAAGTACCGCCAGAACTAATTCTCCAACAAGCAATCCTGCAAGAAATAACGGTGAAACCGGAAATAACGGAATACCTCTCAAAAATGACTCAAGATAGGGAGAAAAATAGAGTAGCCCGGCAGTTGCTATAACCCATCCGATAATCGCACCGATAGCGCCGTAGATGATTCCTTCGAAAACAAATGGCCATCGAATATACCAATTGGTTGCAGAAAGCAATTTCATAATCTCGATCTCATCACGTTTTTGTGATACCTTAAACCCAATAACCGCCACCATAATAAAAATTGATACCATAGTCAAAACAATAATAAGAATAACACCGATAATCCGTACAGCGTTCGTCCACCGCGCCAGTGTAGCAATAATATCCTTCTGATAGACAACTTCTGAAACATACGGAGATTTCTGAAGAATTTGCGACACAGGTCCTAAATCTTCTATTTTTACAGTTGATATCTCAAGTGATGCCGGCAAAATATCTGCTGTAACAAGATCGAGTAAAAGAGGATCATTTTTATTTTGCGCTTTATAAATCTGCAGTGCCTGTTCTTTTGAAATATATTTTGTGGACGCAATCATACCTGTCTGATCAAGCTGCTTTTTTAAGCTGTCAATATTTTGTTGTGTGGCGGTATTTTTGAAAAATGCCGTCACCTGTGGTTTGGATTCAAAAAAATTAAGCACTGACGAAGATCCAAAAACGATAAACGCAAAAACGGTAATGGAAAGAAACGTCAACATCATAATAACGACTGCTGCCGTAGACTGGTAGGGACTTCTTCTGATATGTTTTACTGTTGTTTTTACTACTTTCATAGATGGAAATGTAATAAATCATTTAATTTAAGATTTATCATTTATTATCTTTATGCGCTTTATGCTCCTCTTTCTTATGCTTACTGTGCTGGTCTTTTGTTAATTTCCCTTTCTCGATAATCAGCGTCCTATTTCGCAAACTATTGACAATGTCCGCGTTATGCGTCGCCATCAAAATAGTTGTTCCACTCGCGTTAATGTCCTGCAATAATTTAATAATTTCCCAGGAAGTTGCATTATCCAGATTCCCCGTCGGCTCATCAGCAAGTAAAATTTCAGGAGAAAATGCCAATGCCCGCGCGATTGCTGCACGCTGCAGCTCTCCTCCTGATAACTGAACAGGGAATTTATCTCTGTGCTCTGTGATACCAACCCGATCAATAATATCTTCCACGCGATTTCTTGCCTCTTGAGTTTCTATATTGCCAACCTCAAGCGGAAACATAATATTCTCATAAATTGTCCTGTCGCGCAATAATTTAAGATCCTGAAAAACGACCCCAATATTTTTGCGTAGCTGATGAATTTTATTTTTCGGGAGATTGACTAGATCCCAATCACCGATATAAATACCTCCCGATGTAGGCAACGCATCACGAATGAGCAACCGAAACAAAGTCGTCTTTCCTGACCCTGAAGGACCGACAACGAAAACGAAATCTCCCCGATCTATGGTAAAAGTGACATCATCAAGCGCCGTATTCCCTGTTGTATATTGTTTGGTTACGTGTTCAAATCTAATCATAATTTAAACTATTCTACCTCAACCCGCCCTACATCCATCAACCAGCCCGCGTGTTGAGCTTTTTGCGTCTGACCCCAGACCTTAATTTTTTGATTGATAAATTGTGAAAGATCAACCACTGATGAAGTTAGATAAACATATTGACTGGCGCCGCCGGGACGAACCAGATGATATTGTCCGTCACCATCAATACCGCCATTTTTCAAAATGCCCTCAGCTGTATCTTTAAACACTGATATGTCACCGTTACCATACATTTTTCCTTTCACGGGGGCATTTGGATTCAATGCAGCGGGAATAATATTCGTACCTGTTTGAGCGGAAAAAAATGACGCTCCATATCCCACCCCAATTCCAAGAGCAATCATCAATAGCAAAACAAGAACAACTGCCAAGCCGGACACACCATGATGGGAAGGCAACATCGATTGCATAACGGGCTGAGCTGATTTAACAACAGAAGGATCTGACGCAGCAACAGAAGATGATTGAGCAGCGCCTTGCCTAATAAATGGACTTTGATCTTGGCTCGGTTTATTTTCCATGGGCATACATTGCCTAGCAACAGACTTTCTTTAGTAAAGCATATTTGCAAACATTTCGCAACAGTCTTGACTGAAATCAATTAGTGTAGTAAAAGCAAAAGATATGCAGATCAGACTCATGGGGATACTCAATATTACACCGGATTCTTTTTCCGACGGCGGAAACTACTATAATAACCCGCAAAAAGCTGTCAGACACGCAAGACAGATGTTGGAAGAAGGCGCTGATTGTATCGATATTGGAGGAGAATCAACGCGTCCCGGATCAGAAAGCACTTCTGCTGAAGAAGAGCTACGACGAGTTTTGCCGGTTATTACGGCAATAAAATCCCAACTGGGATCAGAAATACGTATTTCAATCGATACATGGAAAGCAGCAGTTGCAAACGCAGCACTCAAATCAGGAGCAACTGCAATAAATAGTCTTGGTGGTTTTCTTTTTGATGAAAAACTTGCTGAAGTGGCAGCAAAACAACACTGCCCTGTCATTATCTATCATGTCAAAGGACTACCAAAAACAATGCAAAAAGGAAAGATTACCTATACTGACGTTTGTCGGGAAATTAGTACTTTTTTTGAAGAACAACTTGCATTTGGAGTTAAAAAAGGAGTCAAGCGTGAACAATTTATTCTTGATCCTGGAATCGGTTTTGGTAAAACGGTTGAGCAAAATATCGAAATAATAAAAAATCTTGCCAAGTTCAAACGCTTTGGTCTACCAATTCTGATCGGTATCTCACGCAAAAGCCATCTAGGAACAATACTAAAAGACTCACTCCATTATGAAACAAAGTCAACTGAACGGATTGAAGCATCGCTTGCCGAAACAGCTATCGCTGCACAAAACGGCGCAAATATTATCCGGACACATGATATAATGCAAACGAAAAAGTTTCTGACAATTTTGGAAAAATTCCTTTAAATTTCCCTCACCTATATAAAAGAAAGTCAGGGAGAGGTTTCTTAAAAACAGAAGACTAGAAGTATGAAAATAAAAAAATCGCTCGATACGCTTTTTATCAATGAATTGACAGTTCCCTGCGTTATCGGAGCTTTTGATGATGAACGGACAGAGAAACAAAATGTCGTGATCACTATTGCCCTTTCTATTGACACAAAAAATGCAGGCCAAACAGATAGGCTTGAAGATACCGTCAGTTACTCAACTATCGCAAAAAACGTCTATCAAATAGTCAGTAACTCACAATTTTATTTGCTGGAGAAATTGGCACAAAAAGTTGCAGATACCTGTTTGGCTGATAAAAGAATAAAACAAGTAAAAATATATATTGAGAAACCAAAAGCCATCAAAATCGCGAAATCAACAGCAATTGAAATCATTCGAAATGCAGAATAAAAAAATTGAACAACTTATTACACAACTACTCGTAGAGCTTGATGAAAATCCCACTCGCGAAGGACTCAAAAAAACACCACATCGCGTCGCGCGAATGTTTAGAGAATTAACGAATGGTTATAAAACAACGCGGCAGCAAACTCTCAATGATGCTCTTTTTGAAGAAAAAATACACAATATGATTATTCTTCGCGACATCGAGATCTATAGTCTCTGCGAGCATCACATGCTACCTTTTTTTGGCAAATGTCATATCGGCTATATTCCCAATGGCACTATTATTGGCGTTAGTAAACTGGCACGAATAGTAGAGCGGTTTACCAAGCGCCTGCAGGTCCAGGAACGATTGACACAAGAAATTGCCATGGAACTGAAAGAGATACTCAATCCCAATGGTATCGGCGTTGTAATTGAAGCACAGCATCTTTGTATGATGATGCGGGGAATTACAAAACAAAATGCTATTATGATCACATCCTCCGTCCTCGGCTCATTCAGAAAAGATCAAAAAACCCGCGAAGAATTCTTCTCTATAGTAAACAAACAAAAATAAAAGAGACTAAATAGAAATGCTATAATGCCACTATGCATACAGTTTTTCTTGCGCTTGGCTCCAATATCGGCAATAAAAAAAATACTATAAATCAGGCAATCTCGTATTTGGAAAGGCATGTAACAGATATCAAATCAGCAAAATTGTATGAAACCAAACCGATGTATTTCGAGGATCAGGATATATTTGTTAACACTGTTATCAAAGGGCAGACAAAACTTAGCCCGCAAGAACTATTGGCATTTGTAAAACTCACCGAAAGAGAGCTGGGAAGAAAAGAACGTTTTCGAAATGGGCCAAGAGAAATAGATATTGATATTCTCTTTTATGATCAATTAATTTATGAAAGTATCAATCTTGTCATCCCGCATCCACGCATCAACGAGAGGACATTCGTTCTGCAGCCGTTTGTTGATTTGGATCCCGATTTTATGCATCCTGTTATTAATAAAACGGTAAAAGAACTGCTTGCTGAATTACAAAAAAATACATGAAAGTGACCACATATAAAACACACAAAATACAACCTGCCGAAAACCTTTTTGACATCCTTGATGCCTATCTTCCGCAATTACAGGAGAAAAGCGTTGTGGTACTTGCGTCAAAAATTGTCGGCATATGTGAAGGTAATGTCATTAAAATAGACCCTAACAAGCCGATAGATGAACAAAAAAATGCACTTGCAGAGCAAGAAGCAGACTATTATCTTCCAAAAGAATACAATCAATACGGATTTATCTTGACTATCAAACATAATTTGATGGTCGCATCTGCTGGAATTGACGAATCAAATAGTAATGGCTTCTTCTCTTTATGGCCAAAGGATCCACAGAAAAGCGCCAATGACATCCGGGAACATCTGATAAAAAAGCACAAAGTCGAACATATCGGCGTTATTCTTACTGATAGCAAACTTACCCCGCTTCGATGGGGCGTGACTGGTTATGCGATAACGCATAGCGGTTTCCAGGCGTTAAATAATTACATTGGCAAACCAGATATCTATGGAAGATTGATGCTTTCCGAACAATCAAATATTCCTGATTCCTTTGCTTCAGCAGCTGTTATAACAATGGGCGAAGGGAATGAGCAGCAACCTTTAGCTGTCATTACCGATGTTCCTTTTGTGACATTTCAAAAAAGAAACCCTACTGAGGAAGAATTAAATAATCTAAAAATCAACATTGAAGAGGATGTCTTCGCTTCACTCTTAACACATGTAAAATGGGAAAAAGGGAAAAAATAAGCTATGCTCTTGGCATTCGAATTCCTCTCTTTTTAGCATATAGTTGTACATCGGCTTCATCAAAAACATGACGGAGTTTTGCGAATAAAGACTTATCATTGCTCTTTATCCAATTAAGTTCATCTTTTACTGATTGTCTGTGTTCTCTTGGAGCTGATAAAATTCTTTCAGCTAAACCTACTGCTGTCTTTTTTCTTGATTTTTTCCATCCTGATAAACCGATAAGAGAATCATTCTGTCTGCAAAGAGTTTTTAAAACCTCAAATAAATCCTGCGCATGAACTCTTTCTTCATTACGCATGGTGTTAACCACTCTTCTATCCGAACGCTCAGCAATAATGAAAAATTTTAAACTAAACTCTCAGCTCATACAAGAGCTAAAGTGTCCTTAATTCCTCTTCAATAAACATATCCAATTCCCCCCCCAGCACCGCATCGGTGTTACCAGTCTCAACTCCCGTTCGCAAATCCTTGACCATCCGATAGGGATGTAAGACATAAGAACGGATCTGATTGCCCCAGCCAGGTGTTTTATACCCGCCTTTCAATTTTGCTTCTTCTTTTTTGCGCTCTTCTTCCTGAATCGCCCATAATTTCGCTTTCAAAAGTTTCATTGCAAATTCTCTGTTCTGTCCCTGATAGCGCTGCGTTTGAGCTGTCACAACGATACCTGAGGGTTTATGTCGAAGACGGACTGCCGTTGATACTTTATTCACATTTTGCCCGCCATGCCCACCGGAACGGAACGCTTCAAATTCAATATCATCATCTTTTATCACAATTTCCTCACTTTCCTGAGAAACTTCAGGCAACACCTCAACCATCGCAAATGATGTCTGACGCAAGTTATCTGAATTAAACGGAGAGAGACGGACTAGGCGGTGGACTCCGGCTTCATGCTTGAGCGTGCCATAGGCATATTTCCCTTCAACTGATAACGTAATACTTTTCAATCCAGCCTCTTCACCCGGAGTTTCATCAAGAACATCATATCCCCATCCTCTTTTTTCAAAATAACGTGTATACATCCGATAAAGCATCTCTGTCCAATCCATCGCTTCAGTGCCGCCTTGTCCTGAATGGATTGCGAAAATCGCGTTAGATTTATCGTTTGGTGAAGAGAAATACATCTCCAACTCCATTTTTTTTAACAAATTTTCTGCCTCCCGCACTGAACTTTCGGAAGCGTCTTCCATCCAAAGTTGCAAAAGTTCAATGTCCTCAACCTCTTTTTGCAAAGAAGCGAGCTCTTTCATCTTTATCGCAGCACTCTGATGATCATCCCAGAAATCCGGCTTCATACCCTCAACCTCAAGCTCGCGGATTTTTTTCCGTTTTTCATCAACGCCAACGCGTTCTACCAACTTGTTGATTCGTTCCCGTAATGCTTCCATAGATAAATGTAAAACGTAAAAATAAAATATTGTACGTTTTATCTTTTCTTTTCTCTCGATTGTAACATATTATTTATCTGATCCTGCGTATAATTCTTGATGGAATTGATGTCCTGAGGGATTCTCTGAAATCGAGACAAATAATTGATAATATCCAAAAGACTCACCTGCATTGCCTGATTTTTTGCTGCGTTAACTTGCGTGCCGATATCATGAGAAATTTGTCCTGAGATTTCCCTGGCACGACTGGTACTTGCCCCTTTCACGCCGATCTGCTGCTGAATCTGTCCTGCATAAGTAGTAACTCCGTACACAATGGCAATTAAAATAACGACTGCTATAAAATTCCTCAAATGCGTTCTCACAATATCTAGTATAACGCATCAAATAAAGTTTTCATTTTTAAAAATGAATTAATCTCATAGCTCTTGAATTCCTGATCAAAATAAGAGATAATAGCCTATGGGAAATACCAAACCACAAGGAGCTTTTCCAACATTTCCACTCGCAAAGCTTCACATATCGGCACATCAATCAATCCTTTCGTTTATTGGCAAATCGCACACAAACAAGGGTTCAAGGTGATCTAAAAATCCTATCAGGAATTTGTCGACTATATTACTCTTTCTCCAGAGAAAAAAAATGAAACTGGATGACTATCTTCGAAAAATTTACCATCAATACAGACTGGCCGGAAATAATTGAGGGAGCTCATTTGTGGTGGCGGCCTCAACACATATTTATAGCTTTTGACATAACTTTATATCTCGCTATTGACACAAATTGTAAAAGAAACTTATAATCAAACTGTCTTTATCTATGGTTACCCCTAATATACAAATAAAAAAGAAAAAATAATTGATTTTTATCGAACCCGCGTCACAGCGGGTTTTTTAGTTTTACTGGTGATCATATAATGCAGCAATTCGAACTTAAAGAAAAATGCGGTATTGTCGGTGTCTGGACCGCAGACGTCTACGCGTCATATGTCGCCAGGCGTGCTTTGGCAGCGCTCCAACACAGAGGGCAGGAAAGCGCGGGGCTTAGTATTCTTAATTCCAAAGGCAAAATCGCAACTTATAAAAATATGGGTCTTGTCCCGCACGTTCTGACGGAAAGTGTCCTTAAAAAACTAGGCAATGGCCATACTGCAATCGCTCAAAACCGCTACGCGACTTTTGGCAGATCCTCAAACGGCAATGCGCAACCAATTACCCTTACCAATGGGAAATTCCAACTCAGTCTCGGCCATAACGGAAATATTCCCGATGTCGCAAATTTGAAACGGCAAATCAAAAATAAAAATACATCCGCGGGTGACACCCGACTTATGGCATCACTGATTCATCAGGAACGGAAAAACTATACAAGCTGGGAAGAAACGCTTTCCAATGTTCTCCCGCTATTTTATGGTGCTTACTGTCTCGTTATCCTTACAAACGACGGTTCTCTTTTTGGGACAAGAGATCCATATGGCATCCGTCCACTCTGTCTTGGTAGGCTTGAAAAAGGCTGGATTATCGCATCAGAATCTCCGGCATTGGACACTATCGGTGCTGAATTTATCCGAGAAGTCCTTCCGGGTGAAATTATTAAAATTACAAAGACAGGCCAGCTCACCTCATCTTTTTTTGGAGAACCCAAACGAAGGCAATCATGCATTTTTGAATGCATTTATTTCGCACGACCTGACAGCTTTATGAATGACATACGAATCAGAACTGGACGCGAAGAATCAGGCAAACTCCTTGGCAAACGAATGAGGCAAAAAGGCATCAAGCCTGATGTTATTGTTCCTACATTTGATTCTGGATATCCTGCAGCAAAGGGAGTCGCTCAGGAATTAGGATTACCAATAATCGATGCAATCACAACCAGTCATTATGTCGGGCGTACTTTTATTCAGCCAGGGCAAACAAACCGTATCTCCGCAGTCAACGGCAAACACAATATCGTTCCTGATGAAATAAGAGATAAAAAAGTTGTCATAGTTGATGACTCTGCAGTAAGATTGACAACAAGTACAGCTCTCGCAAAAAAATTCAAAGAAACGGGGGTCAAAGAACTATATATGGCCTTTGCCAGTCCTCCCGTTGTCAATCAGTGCGATTTGGGAATCGATATGCGGGCAAAAAATGAATTGCCTGCCGCAAAATTTGAAAAAAAACCCTTTGACGTTATTGAGCAAAAAGTTGCCGAGCATATCGGTGCCGACGCAGTCATCTATCTGCCAATTGAAAAAACCGCGAAAGCATTTGGTAATAATCCTAAAAATTTTTACTATACACCTTTTGGTGGGCCACACCCGATACGCGGTAAGCAGGAAATATTTCCTAAAAAAAAGAAAAAACTGGAAAACAGGCCAAGGATTGCCATCTTTATTTCCGGAAACGGCACGAATTTACAGATAGTCATTGATGCGATAGAAAATAACGAACTCAACGCAGAAATTGTCACTGTAGTTTCAAATAATCCTGACGCGTATGGACTTACACGCGCAAAGAAACATAACATCCCAACAGCTGTTCTCACTTATAAAGGTAAGCATGCTGATAAAAACGCACGAAAAACATATGAAGAAGTGATTCTCAAACACCTTGAAAAAGTCAATCCAGATCTTGTCCAGCTATCAGGCTGGAATTTTATCTTTGGGAAAACATTTTTAACGGCTATGCAAAAGCAGGAAATCCCCGTCATCAATCAACACCCAGCTCTCCTTACTGCAGACTCTTCAAAAACAATCGCCACATCGCAGGGACAGACTCCTGTCATCCGGGGAGCGCATGCAATTCAGGATGCTTATAAACAAGGCGTGCAGGTTTCCGGATTCACCGTTCACCAGATCTTACCAGGTGACGGATTTGATACGGGACCAGTGATTCTCAAGGCTGAAACGCGCCGCTACGCGGATGACACTATCGAAACATGGGAAAAAAGAATTCGAGAAACTGAATATCTTTTTTTACCCACAGCTATTAAACGCGTTTTGCACGTGATGCAGTATGGCATCGATGTCAGCCGAGGAACATTCCCATGGGGAAAATAATTAACACATTAACCAGGTAATTCGTAGGCGCGCTGACGGATTTTCCTTAAATAATATGAGAAAGAAAAGCATCTTAATCATCTCATCAGGCGGACGAGAACATGCAATTGGCTGGAGACTTGCTCAGTCTTCGCAGGTTGATACAATCTATTTTGCTCCAGGAAATCCCGGTACAGCAACAATTGGAGAAAATGTAAACATCCCCGCAACTGATTTTGAGGCACTGATTGATTTTGCGAAAAAGAAAAAAATTGATCTTACAGTCGCTGCACCAGACGATATCCTTGCAGTCGGTATTGTCAATGCATTTCAAAAAGCAGGACTCAAAATATTTGGACCTACCAAAGAAGCTGCACAAATTGAATCCTCCAAAGCTTTTGCAAAAAAATTAATGAAAGAAGAAAATATTCCAACGGCAAAATACGAAATCTTCGCCGATGCAAAGAAAGCAAAAGCATATATTAAAAAATGTAAAACTCCGATTGTGATAAAAGCAAGCGGTCTGGCACTTGGTAAAGGCGTCGTTGTCGCGCAAACACATGATGAGGCACTTGCGGCGATTGATGAAGCAATGGTTAAAAAAGTGTTCGGTAACGCGGGAGATGAAGTTGTTATTGAGGAATTCTTAGAAGGCAAAGAAGTATCTATTCATGTCTTTACCGATGGAAAACACATCGCTCTTTTCCCGACATCACGTGATCACAAGCAGATTTTTGACGGCAACAAGGGACCAAATACTGGCGGTATGGGAACAATTGCACCGCTTCCGGAAATTTCCAAAGAACAACTTGAAGAAATCAAACAAAAAATTGTCCTCCCTGCAATTAAGGGCTTAAAAAAACGCGGTATGCCTTTTGTCGGCTGTCTTTATCCCGGACTTATGATGACCAAAGCCGGCGCGAAAGTTGTTGAATTTAACTGCCGCTTTGGCGATCCAGAAGCTGAATCATACATGCGGCTACTCGATAGCGATCTGTATGAAATTTTAACCGCATGCGTTGACGGAACATTGGATCAAGTAAAAATCAAATGGGCAAAAAAATCAGCATGCTGTATTATTCTTGCATCAGCCGGCTACCCGACAAATTCACATAAAGGTGATGTTATCAGCGGTCTTGAAAACTTGCCAGAGGATGTTGTAGTTTTTCATTTGGGAACGAAGGAAGTTAACGGAAATGTGGTCACCAACGGCGGACGTGTTATCGGTGTAACCGCGACCGGAACAACAATTGATAAAGCGTTACAAAAAACATATGCGTGTATCAATAAAAAAGGCATCTATTTTAACGGCATGCAGTATAGAAAAGACATCGGGAAAATATAAATGGGAACACAAATTATACTACAGAAAAATTCTTAACCTTATGTTATATACAGAACAAAAAATATTTTGTACAACGGACAGATTGGCCACCTGCAAGAAAAAACCTACCACCGAGCAGAGAGAAAGCTTTCGACCGATGGACCAGGATTACAAACATATAAAAATACTGTACAATACTTTGGTTAATGCAACGTCATCCCACACATAATATGACAAAAGAATCATTGATAAAATTTTTAATTGAGTCCAATAAAGCCGGCTATGCCAGTGGACAAGAAAAGCAATGGATAAAAGAACTAGACGGTTCGACGACAATACCTTTCAAAAAAGGAGAGTGGCATTCTCAGGATAATTTTTTTGGAGGCGAACCTTATGGCGGCAGAATAGTAGTATTTTATAAAAATAAACCGTACTGGATCATGGTTTATTATGGCTGGATTATTGAAAAAGTTGCAACAAATCCTGTATATGAGATTCTAAGAAATGCGCTGAAAGAAATGCCAGAAGATGCTCCATTTCGGGGACCAAAGAAATATACACAAAATTCCTTTACTTACCAAAATACATGGACAGGTGATATCAATAAATACTTCGGCGAAGAACAAATTACCAAAGACAACAAACCAGTATATAAAGCAACTTATCTTGGAGGATTAGTAGATCAAAGGGCAGGATTGTAACATTATTCATGAAACAAACTAACAGACCAGTGATACCAAATGTGTTAGCAGACCGTTATGCAAGTTCTTCTCTACGGCAAGTTTTTTCGCCGGAAGGGAGAATGTTACTCGAAAGAGAATTATGGATTGCAGTTATGAAAGCACAAGCTGAACTAGGGCTTTCTATCCCCCAAAAAGCTATCAGTGCATATGAAAAAGCAAAAAATACAATCGATCTTGCATGGATCAGGAATAGGGAACGGGAAATACGACATGATCAAAAAGCAAAACTTGAAGCTTTTAATAAAGCAGCCGGCCACGAATACGCGCATCTTGGGATGACCTCCCGCGACCTTTCAGATAATGTAGAACAAATGCAGGCAAAAGAAGGCCTCATAATTTTAAGAAATCATACGATCGCAGTTCTGGAACGAATGGCACGGCTGGCATTGCAATACAATACGCTCGTTTATCCCGAACGGACGCATCTGGCAATCGCGCAACCATCAGTAATTGGCAAAATCTTTTCAAATTTCGGACAGGAACTCCTCATCGCTTTTAATCGGCTGGAAACGGTAATTAATAACTATCCCTTGCGGGGTATCAAAGGAGCTGTAGGGACCCAAACTGACCAGCTCCAATTATTTAACGGTGAAAGTAAAAAAGTAGAGCAGCTGGAAGAAAAAATAGTTGCATTTTTGGGATTCAAAAACGTCTTAACAAGTGTCGGACAAATCTATCCCCGCTCGTTGGATTTTGAAGTGATCTCAACACTCTTCCAGCTTATCTGCGGACCGGCAAGCTTTGCCATGACAACACGCGCTATGGCAGGATTTGAAGAATTTACCGAAGGATTTAAAAAAGGTCAGGTAGGATCAACAGCAATGCCTCACAAAATGAACAGTAGAAATGCAGAAAGAATCGCTTCGCTCAAAAACATCCTCATGGGCTATGTTGTTATGACAGCAGGTATCTCAGGAGGTCAGATTTTTGCAGGAGATGTGAGCGATTCAGCCGCCAGACGAATCGCTTTACCCGACGCTTTTTTTACTGCAGATGGAGTGATTGAAACAACACTGACTATTCTTGATGAATGCGGTTTTTATCCAGCAGTCATCCAGCGGGAAATGGACACATATCTTCCTTTTCTCACAACAACACGACTTTTAATGATTGCTGTCAAAGAAGGTATTGGCAGGGAAACTGCTCACGCGGTTATTAAAGAACATGCAGTTGCAGTTGCTCTTGCAATGAGAACGACTGAGAAGCGAACTAATGATTTGCTTAAGCGGTTAGCGAAAGATAAACGCTTGAAACTTTCTAGACAAAAACTGGAAGCTGCAATCGCCAACCCAATAGAATTCGTCGGCAACGCGCCAAAACAGATTGCATTCTTTGCTCAGGAAGTTGAAAAAATAACAAAGCAATATCCCAATGCGGCAAAATATAATCCTGAAGCAATAGTATGAATGGTATTAAATCACATACTCATCAAGAACGTGCAATAATAATCCAGAAATTGATTCCTCTTATAAGAAGAAAATTTAAGAATGATTTGCTTGCAATAGCCACTGTTGGCTCCTTTGTCCTGAAGGCGGATATAAATTATTCAGATGTAGAGCTTATTGTATTTACCAAAGAAAATTCTAGACTAAAAGAATGGGTCTTTCATGAAATTATTGATGGGATGCTCATTGTAGTGATTACTGAAACAAAAAACGGCTATATTCAAAAATATCTGGATATTCCTGAGATCTGGTATGCCTCAGGAGATAGCCCTCTTGCTCCAATCATAAATGAAAAATATATAAATGAAAATAAATCATTCCACGGGCTTACGCCCATGGTATTAGTCTAGTTCAAGCACAGCTTGTCCAGTATCTTCTTTTCCTTGATTCTCAATATACTTCTTTACCACCTTCTCATTTAAACCAACTGTCGA
>JAJYHW010000047.1 GCA_021784535.1 bacterium | reverse complement strand
GTATCATAACTATTAAGCACATTTGTCTCATTTGTACTATTATTGACTACCTGCAAATTATTATTACTATCAAGACTATATGTATAGTTTATAGAATTTATCGTTATTTGCAAAGTATTTGTCTGGTCCCCCGGATTTGCGGGAATTAGAATAGCACTTGCTGAAGCGACATCATGAGTAAATTTTGCCAACAAGTATCTTCCGTCCTGATCAACACTTGAGGTTGCAGTAGAATCCAGTTGCACGCTAATAATCGCGCTAAATATCGAACTTAAAACTCCGATAAGCAAAACGAGGATTCCCATATAAAGAACAAGTTCAATTAAGGTAAATCCTTTTTTACATGGTAAATATTGTTTTTTCATTGTTGTGGGCCAAAGGACAAAGATTGCAACATATGATTATATATATAAATAAACGTTGCGTTACTGATACTGCTTCCCATGCCAAAAAAACCCTGGTTATACGGAAAAACTGTCGCTATTGAGCCGCTTCCCAAAACACCTTGCGTATACATAGTGCCGTTAATATTGCTCACCGTAACAGGATATGAATAGGTGTACTGTTGCGAATTTCCGGCGGGAAGCAAATAATAATTCGCCAAACCAAACCCAATATATTGCACACCAGGCGAACCGGGGTCAGTCCCAGGCAAATAAATTGACATCCCTTCATGGCCATTATACTGTGTCATAATTATTTGCCAATTCGCCGGGTAATCAATAGCATAACGGTCTGCAACGTTTATATATCGTTTCCATGTAACAGCAACCGGAGGCGTACTAGGAGGTACATACGCCTGCGTCCCTCCGTTGGAAGTTTTAAAAATAATTTGTATTTGTTGAGCTATGTTTGCGCCCGATGAGTTATTTGCAGATTGTGCTGTAGATGGGCTAGCCTGCGTGATACTCCCTGCTCCAGAATTACTATTTGTGTTTAAAGTTGATCCTGGCGTTGATGAAAAACCAGACTGTATATGATTAGTAGTTGTTCCGCTCGTACTGACACCGGTTTGTGTCGAGGGAGGAGTATCACCGATATGGGGAAACAATGAAAAGAAAAAACTAAGCCATGAATTCTGTTGGCTTGCTGCTTGAGAAGATGTTTGCGCTGCTGATGCTCTTGCTGATCCAGGTGTTTGAGAAGTAACAGGCGAACCTGCACGATGTATGATTGCAGGTTTTGACAACAGTAAAAAAATGCCTATCAAGAGTACAAACACGCCTGGTAACACAAGCAAGAGCCATGGATAAGAATCAAATAACTTTTTTATCGTTTTCATGGTGAATAATTGGTTGTCATGTCATATAAAACAGGTGTCTGGCTGGTATCAGATGTCGTCATCCATACTTTATACCGGAAACATTGTCCCGGATTCTGATACGTATTGTAATAAGTACCAAAAGGAATAGCAGCAGATATCGAGGCGCCAACCGGTGTAAAATAGCTTGACGCGTCACCATTTGGGCCAACATAGGTATAAGTTACGCCAGTGCAGCCTCCATTAAACGGCGGGGCCGAAGCAACCTGCATTTTGATTGCAGTAGAAGACGGTTGGCTAATTGTCGCAAAAAACCGGTTAAACGCAGCTGAGTATCCAGGATTAAACGTACTCGACTCAAATGTCCCGGAGGTAGTATAATTCCCGCCATTGCCGCCTTGAATGATACGAAACTGATCGCTTGATCCTCCCGTCAAGAGATATGAATACACATTGTTATACTGATCCGTTGCTCCTGTCACACCAGTTGCTCCATCCGGAATCGCCAATCCGCCACAAAATGTCGGATTCGTTTCATTGGAGATATCAATCACCTGATATTGATAGGTGCCTCCCACTCCAACAAGCAATGCTCTGTTGCCAGAAACTACAGCCATCCCTCTCGGATCAGTATTGCCCCCATTGTATGTGCCAATAATGTTATACCAGTTAGGAAACGGCAACCATGAAGGCGGATCAGAAGGTGAAATATCAACAATAAAGAAGCCCTTTGGGAAATACCCTGCCCCTTGATCAAAGGCAACATAAGCTCTTGTTCCTGTAGAATTTACCGTAAGGCCTTGTGAAGACTGTTGCCAATCCAGATACGATACACCGACAAGTTTTAAATAACTCCCCCCGGATCCTACCTTAAATTTCTGTAAACCAAACAACGTATCAGCTGTACCTACAATAGCATAGGTATTACCGTTATAAGTAATCGCTACGACTTGTTTTGCAAGCGGGGCAGACCCTATACCAAGCCACATTGCTATCGATCCCTTCAAAACTGGTGCACTTTTATTGGCAATATCATAGGTATACAGTTTGCTGGCACTTGTTACATAAAGAATATTATTTAACACATAAATACCGTTAGCATTCGTATTTGAAGGAAGATTAATGCTACTAACCAATGTATAGGGCTGTGATGTCGTGTTTAAAATAAGCACTTGTGAAGACGTTCCATTAACAGCAAGGTACGCATAAGAGCCATCGCTATATACTGCGTTTGTTTGTGATGTTCCAGGATAGGTGGCAACGACCGAAGCGGAAGGACTAGCAGGAGGTGGTGGAGTGGTAATCCCAACGTTAATAAAAATAGGACCGCTTGTGCCATCGCCACTTCCCACAAACGCAGAACCGGGCTGTGCAATAATCGCATTCCCTGGCTTAGGAAGAGTTAGGGTATTTACAATAGAATTTTGTGGAGTACACCAATTAGCATTTCCAGCACCCAGGACAACTTCTCCTCCGCTTACATCAGTTATAGCAGTACCGTTTAACGTACCTGATGAGAAATCACTCACCGTAGTTTGTGTATAGGTCAGATTCGTCGTACGGGACAAATAAAGAACTGACGTAATGCTGGACGAGGATGGCTGTGCCCATGAAATAGTAACAGTGACTTCTTTGGTTGACGGATCCAGTGTCCCTCCGGTGGCTACGATTGCACCGCTTGTATTGCGATAGACATCGCCGATAACAATTTGCTGCGTCAAGCCATTAACCGTCTGTGGATTTGCTGTAAGCGTCCACTTATTATTTACGACAGTCAGATGATAGGTTCCATCATTTGCAAACGCCGACCAATCACTGTTTTTGATACTCTCTACTGCCGTCACTGTTTGCTGCAAAAGTGCGGTTGACTGCGCACGCTGCTCCTGCTGCGGTCTGGATTGACGGGACGCATACAAACCAGTAAGCAATGCAGGAAGAATAATAGCCGATATCCCTATTGCCATAATAAGCTCTATTAGCATCTGTCCATCAAGTTTCTTTAAAATTATGGGTCTCATCATATCTAATTCACCGAAGTCACTACTCCATACTTATTAATAGTGATCGTTTGCTGACTGTTATCGCCGGTGTCTTTCAGAGTAATAGTATTTTCTCCATTTACAAATCCTGACACTTCTCCGCTCCCTTTAAGAAAAAGTACTTGTGATCCCGGCAATGTCGTTAAGAACTGGGTGCCCGGCGGCAAATTTACAGAAAAATCAGCAGATCCATACGTACCCCGAAACAAGGTATAGCTTGAGTTTTCCAGATGTACGCCATAATTTGCAAAAGCGCCTGTTCCTCCCGTGTCTCCTGCCATTGCTTTGATTTGCTGCTCCTTATAATCAGCAAGAAAACTATTTACGGTTGAGGAAAGCTGTGAAGTATGCTGCGTCTTAAACAAATTCATCGTCACCAGTCCGATCAGAATAAAAAAAACTCCAATAACAAGTGTTATCTCAATAAGTGAAAAGCCTTTCATATTAATGATTTACTCCGACCTGGCCAATCATTTGATAAATAGGCGCAATGATTGACATCATCATGCCTCCAACAAGAATCCCAACACCAACGAGCATAATCGGCTCAATCATTGCGGTAAGCATTTTAAGAGTACCTGAAACCTGGTAATCAAGATACTCTGAAACATCAAGCATTGATTTATCCAGAGAACCGCTGCGCTCACCTGCTTCAATAATCTTAATCATTATCGGTGGAATATCTTTCTTACTATCCTTAAATCCTTCTGAGAGTTTTTTTCCGCTATAGACATAATTTTTGGCATGTTTGATTGCATTTGCAATATTTTTCTTAATTACAACATCCTGAGTAAGCTCCAAAGCAACTGTTATCGGTACGCCTGCAGTCAGCAGGAGATACAAACTTCTGGTAAATCGTGTCAGGTCAATCTGCTGTGCCAGCAAAGAAACAAGGGGAAGCGAAGTTAATACATGAACAAAAATACTGCGATTTTTTTTAAACAGATACACTATTGTTCCTGTTATAATAATAAAAGAAGCAACAATTTGAATTGTATACGTCAATAGTGCATTTGACAGAAAAATCAAAATCTTGGTCGGCAAAGGCAAGACAACGTTGAGGTTTGAAAAAACAGTCGCGATTTTTGGAATAACGACAACAAGAATAACCACCATTACAAGAATAAAGACTATAAAAATAAATGCCGGATAAATTAAAGCTGAGCGGATTTTATCATTAAATTCAATTTCTTTTCTGATATTTATTCTCAAATCATCAAGAGCAGTGTCAAGCGTACCTGATTCTTCAGCGGATTTAATAATACTGACTGTCACTTTATCAAAAATCTTGGGAAACTTTGCAAGTGTCACATACATATGCTGTCCCTGACCGAGATCCTGGCGCATCATCTGCAATAATTTTTTTTGGCCACCTTTAGAATCTTCCAAAAGAGAATCAACTGTCTCAAGAATTGGTATTCCTGAAGCAAGCATCGTATGTAAATTACTGATAAGAGCAATTTTATCACCGCCTGAAATTGTCGTTGTATAAATGCTTTCTTTTATTTTTATTTTTTGTTCCGCCATATTCTCTATAAAAAACTACCTTGTCAGAGTGACTCAATTTTTGTCACACGCAGTACCTCTTCAATCGTAGTAACACCTTTGATTGCTTTGCGAAGTCCATCATCAAGCATCGTATCCATGCCATCGTCAATTGCCTGTTTGACAATCACATCTGAATCATTTTTTTCAGAAATCAATTTTTTTATATTATTTGTTACTTCCAGAACCTCAAAAATACCAATACGCCCCGAATAGCCGGTAAAATGACAAACTTCACAGCCTTTTCCGATATATATCCTCGCGTCTTTTTTTGTACCAAAATATTTTTTAATTGTCTCTGCTGGAAGATTTTGCATAAGCTGATCAACGGTTATATCCTGTGATACTTTACACATTTCACAAATTTTGCGGACAAGACGCTGTCCGATAATAACACTTACGGTTGATGCAACAAGAAATGGCTCTACATTCATATCCGTCAACCGCGGCAGTGCTCCTGACGCATCGTTTGTATGAAGCGTCGAAAGTACCAAATGGCCAGTCAAAGCAGCATTCACAGCAATACCAGCAGTTTCTGAATCTCGGATTTCGCCAACGAGAATCACGTTCGGATCCTGCCGGAGAATCGAGCGCAGTCCGCTCGCGAACGTAAGATTTGTCTTCGCGTTGGTTTGTATTTGATTAATTCCCTTCAGCCGATACTCTACCGGATCTTCGATAGTTGTGATATTTTTATCGCGTGTGTTGATAATTTTTAAAACAGAATAAATAGAGGTTGATTTTCCTGATCCTGTCGGACCTGTGGACAAAATCATTCCAAATGATTTTTTGAACGCATTTGTTACTTTCTGAAGATCATTTTCGCTCATGCCAAGATCAGCTAAAGAAAATTGCCTGAAATGAGACGCCAATAATCTGAGTACAATTTTTTCACCATAAATAACAGGTAAAATAGAAACACGGATATCAAGATTCTCCTCTTCAAGCGGGATACGCATCTTCCCATCCTGCGGAGACATATGTTCATCTGTACGAAGACTTGAAAGCACTTTAATACGGGTCGCAATCTGTTCCTGCAGTTTTATAGGAAGATATAATACGTCATGCAAAATACCATCAACGCGAAAGCGTACAAGCAAATCTTTTTCTTCAGGTTCAATATGAATATCTGATGCTCTATCCTGATAGGCATATTGAATAATTAACTGAACAATTTTCGCAATCGGAGCCTCGATAGAGGACGTTTTACCGGTACTCCTCACCTGTTCTGAAACAAGTGAATCAAACGTTTTTTGTAAATCACGACGATATAAAAAAAGTTTATTATAAATATCGCGTTCAGTCGCGAGGTAAACATAAACTTTTTGCCCTGTCTTACGAGCAATCATTTCAGGAATCAATGCGTTGCCGGGATCAACCATAGCAACTTTGATCCCGTTTGGATCACGAGCAAATGGAATTGCTTTATATTTCCTCGCGAGTCGTTCAGGTATGATCCGGAACGCCTCTTCCGGAATTGCAATTTTCGCGAGGACAACAAAAGGAATTTTCCTGGCATCAGCAATGAGTACGCCTAAATTTTCATCAGTAATGACGTCTTTTTCAATCAAAGCATCACGGAAGGAAATATCTGAATTTTTTGCATATTCACGTATCTCTTCTATTTTTTTCTGATCAACAACTTTTACGTTAAGCAAAAGCTTTTGTAATTCTTCATCAGTTACAAGCATAGGCAGGCAAAACTCTCTTTATTTTATTATAGCTCACACTAAGGGGATCTCTGCAAGAGGCTTTTTATTTATGACTTAACTCAAGAATACGCGCGTATAACGTTTCAAAATCAAAAAAGCTTTTATTGATATATCCGCGTGCTCCAAGCAATCTTGCCCTCTCCACATCTTTTTCCTGGCCAAGCGTTGAAAATACCAGTACTGGAATCTTCTGGATAAGCTGAAGTTTTCCCATTTCCCGCAAAACATCAAATCCGTCCTTAATTGGCATAATAATATCAAGCAAAACCAAATCGGGCATAAACGCCTGAACCTTTTTAAGGCCTTCTTCTCCGTTTTCTGCAATTTCCACTTCAATATTCTTTTCTTTAAGTTTATTTGCATAAAACTCACGAAAAAAAGTATCATCTTCAATAAGGAGAATTTTCATAACATCAATTAAACAGAAATTACAATATAAGAATTAAGACTTTCGATTACTGGTGACAAATCATTCTCTTTATTTGTCTTTTCAATACTATCCATACAATGCGCCATTTCGTCTACTGCAATCATCAGTATATCAACAAGATCTTTTGTTAGGACAATCCTTTTATTCTTCTTTGCTTCGAAAATTTTTTCAATGCGTAAAGAAAGTGCGCCCAATGACGTATATCCCATCATGAGACTTTGACCTTTTATTGAATGCGCAGCTCGATGCAATGTATCAATTATCTCGCTGGTTTCTTTCCCCTGCTTAAGCTCAATAAGATTTTTTTGCAATTCCGCAACATACTCTCCAGCGGCTTGAAGAAATAACGCTTTATACTTTGTCTGATCTGCTTGTGTTAATGACATCTTTTTCCTACTATACGGAGAATTCGCCTACTTGTCAACGTAAAACAGTCTACTATAATAGAGATATGAGTACTGTCCCTCAAGTGCTATGGTTTGCTGATATTGATCAGGAGTCTGAATGGATAGGAGCGCATAGCAAGCAACTTGCGGGACTAACAAAAGCAAAGCTGCCAATACTGCCGGGTTTTATCATTACTCAAAAAGCGTATACAAATTTTCTACGCGAAAATAACCTTGACAAAAAAATAGAACAACTTTTTTCGACAATCGCATTTGACCGTTCTGATTCACTCATGCAGGGAGAATATCATGTCAGACAATTGTTTAAGAACGCGCGACTGCCGGAAGAACTTGTGAATGAAATTCTGGACTTTTATGATGAGCTTGATGCTGAGGAGATAAGTATTTCTTTATTTGAGACAGGGAATCACGGACGAAAACACAAAACAATACACGCAACAACCGAAGAAGAATTGAATAAACAGATAATCCTTTTATGGAGTGAGATGTTTACTGGCAACGCGCTTTGGCATCGTCATCAGCGTGGACATAATCATCTGCAAGCAAATGCTGAGATCATTATTCAAAGGGAAATACATACTGATTTAGATGGAACTATCTTTACAATTGATCCTTCAACTCACAAAAAAAACAAAATTGTTATCATGACACATCATCCACATAAAGGAGATACCTATATCCTTTCAAAAAAAACACTAACGATACTTGACCGCATACTGAATTATAAACCAGATCTTTATAAACTTACTCTTGATGAGATTTTGGAATTAGGCGAAATAGCAAAAAAAGTTGATGAACACCTCTATCTTCCTCACGAAATTATGTGGGCTGTTGATGAAGGCAAAGTCTATATAACAGAGATTAAGCCATTTACCCAACTGCTTCAGCCAAAAACGGAAAAGAAATCCAAACTTCCTATTGCTCGAGGCAAAGGAGTAACTGCAAAAATTGGAACTGGAATAGTCAATATTATTCACTCGCCTCTTGATTTACAAACTGCAAACACGCATAATGTGCTTGTAGTTGCGAATTTGGAAGCAAATCAGTTGCCCTATATCAAAAAAACGCAAGGTATTATTGTTGAAGCAAATCAATGGCATTCTGAAATTGTTGCTATATTGAAACAGTATGGCATTCCTGCGATTGTTAATGTGAAGCAGGCAACAAAATTTTTCAGAAACGGCAGGGTAATCACTATTCATGGAGGAAAAGGAGAAATTTATTCCGGAGGATTTCACTAATGGCTGAACATATTTGAGTAGTAACTCTCATATTAGATCAAACGAAACAAAAAATATTACTTGGTAAACGCAAAAATGCCTATAAAGCAGGTTTTTATGGTTTGCCAGGCGGCAGACTGGAATTAAAAGAGACACTCATTGAATCTGCCAAACGTGAGCTTAAGGAAGAAACAGGGCTTGATGCGGAACAACTGACGTATATTGGAGTAGTAAGAGATCTACAAGAATCATACAATTTTATCCACTTCGCTTATTTCTGCACATCTTATTCTGGTACGCTTGAAACTACAGAGCCTGAAAAATGTGAAGGATGGGAATGGCATTCATTATCTTCCCTCCCACAAGATATATTACCGGGGCATTTAGCTGCTATCAACCTTTACAAATACCCAGAAAATGGCTCACTCTATGAGCTACTATAACAAACTCTTCTTGCCACTTCTGCAATTATATTTTATACTACCTTATGGCTTACTTAGTACTCGTTCGTCACGGCACATCAACCTATAATGAAAAAGGCATCTGGGCAGGATGGGATGATCCTGAATTAACTGAAAAAGGCAAAGAAGATGCGAGAATTGCCGGTGAGCATCTCAAAAAGATCACGTTTATCCAGGCATATACTTCTGAGCTTATCCGGCATAAAAAAACTCTTAAAATTATCCTTGACACGCTCCGACAGCACCATGTAAAAATTATCGAAACCAACGCACTGAAAGAACGGGATTACGGTGATTTTACCGGCAAAAACAAATGGGAAATAAAAAAGAAACTTGGCGACAAAGAATTTCTCAAGCTTCGACGAAGCTGGGATTATCCGGTTCCCAATGGAGAATCGTTAAAACAAGTCTCTGAACGGGAAATTCCTTATTATGAATCAACTATTCTTCCTGCATTGGAAGCCGGAAAAAATGTTCTTATTTCCGGATCGGGCAACTCGCTCCGCGCGATTATCAAATATTTGGAAGAGATCCCGGATGACCAAATCGACAAAGTAGAAATCGCACCCGGAGAAATATACATTTACGAAATTAATACAACGGGAGAGATAAACAGCAAAGAAATCCGCAACCACCACGAACTGACGGTGTAAATTGCTTATCGTCCTATTATCACAGCAGGAATAATTACTAAGTATGCAAATAAATACATAAGATTAAGTGGGTACTTCCGGATATCTATTTTTTCACCTAAAACGGTAATCAGTACGTCGAGGACAATTGTAACAACTAGGGAGACAATCCCAACCTGTACTGCCTGCGTAAAAGTAAGCAGCGTATGCAGTGTATGCTCTATTACCTTTGTCGTAACGAAGAAGGATACGAAGCTACATACTGGTACTGTCGCTATTGCAAGTATTGCAGGTAGCTGTTTAATCATACGCACTGTATGTTTTAAATCCATAGCTACATGAAATAGCTTAAAATACATAACAAACAATGGACTGGCGAATATCCATAGACCAATATATCCGATAATCGGAATTACAATAAAAGGATTATGATTCATGCAACACATCCAGAATAACACATACGCCAATAATACTGCAAATACACACACTTATATAACAGGTTGCACAATATTGCTTTACTATGTAACCTCCGAAGTAAATAAGTTTGAGTCTCGGGAGATTATTGATGAAATAGAATTACGAATTCTCCTTTGGGAGGGGTTTTCTTAAAATGCATGAGGCTTTCTGAAATTTTTTCTCTTCTCACCTCTTCATACATCTTAGTCAATTCACGACAAACGACAATATCAATGTCGCCAAAAACATGTTGTAAATCTTTCAAACTTGTCATCAATTTGTGCGGCGCTTCAAATAAAATTACTGTTGATTTGACTTTTTCCAAACTTACTTTCAGATCTTCAAAAAAAGAAACGCGGTGTCCGGGCTTGTGAGGTGGATAACCAACAAAAAGAAATTTATCGGTCGGCAAACCTGATACTGTCAATGCTGTCAAAATCGATGACGCACCCGGCAAAGATATAACGGATAGTCCTTCTGCAATGCATGCGCGAACTAATTTAAATCCAGGATCTGAAATGGCAGGTGTTCCTGCATCAGATACAAGCGCTACGTTTTTCCCTAATTGAAGCAGGCTAATAATTTCAGGAATCCGCCGCAATTCAATCTGGTCATAATACGAAAGTAATTTTGGCTTTCTTTTATCCTCAGGATTTGGAGAAAATTCAGTAAGCAGTTTTTCAAGCAGTGAACCTGTTCTCCGCGTATCTTCACAGGCAATTACGTCCACTTCAAAAAGAGTTCGCAAACCGCGAAGCGTGATATCAGCAAGATTGCCAATCGGCGTTGGTACTAAATATAAAATTCCCATGAGAAGATTATAACAGAATGAGAATTAAACTAATATTTACGAACCAATCCGACTACTCTACCCTGGATCTTAATCGTATTTGGATAAATCGGTTCCATCGAAGCGTTTGCCGGTTTGAGTACAACTTTGCCGCCTTCTTTATAAAAACGCTTCAGTGTCGCGAGATTATCATCAACAAGTGCGACAACAATTTCCCCATTATTCGCGACATTCACTTTCTCAATCACCACATAATCACCGTCAAAAATACCGTCCTCAATCATCGACTCACCTTTTACCTGCAATACATACGATGTCTTAGCTCCCGAAAGCATGGAAGCAGACACCTGAAACGTCGCGTTCGGATCAACATGCGGTTCAAGCGGTCTTCCTGCAGCGATATACCCCATAAGCGGTAACTCAACTGATGGCTGAACGCCCATAAAAGTCGAGACAATACTCTCGTCTTTAATGCGTAAAACACGCGCGTTCCCGTCAACTTTTTGCAGGTAGTCTTTGTCAACGAGATTTCGTAAAATAACATGAATTGTTGAGACACTTCGATGATTGGTAGCATTTGCTATTTCCCGCAGCGTTGGCGAATAGCCATGTTTATTCTGAAACTGTACGAGGAATTCCAGTATTTCTCTTTCCTTTTTATATAATACTCCAGGCATAGACAGGTTTCTTGGAATTAGTAAATATAATTGCCAAAGCTTACTAAAAAATATACGACATTTCGTATATTTTTGTCAATAACGCAGACTGTGTCATAAGATATCAAACCCGACTTTTTTTACTTTTTGAGCGATTTTTTTTCGTGGTATAATTAATTCATCATGTTCACCGGTATTATCACACATCTTGGAGCAGTCAAAAAGAAAACAGATTCTCTCCTTACAATCACTACTGACAAAGAGCTTTTGGGACATCTTTCCAATGGCACAAGTATCGCAGTTGATGGCATTTGTCTGACGGTGATTACTAAAAATAAAGATTCGTTCAGTATCAATTTTATGCCTGAGACTGCAAGGAAATCCAATATTCACTATTTAGAAAAAGGCTGCGAAGTAAACTTGGAATTACCTGCAACAGCTGCAACACTGCTTTCAGGACACATCGTCCAGGGACACGTAGATGCGGTGGGAAAAATAATTGCTCTTAAAAAAGAGGATAATAGCTGCATTTTTACCTTTTCGATTCCAACATTATTAAGTAAATATATCATTGAAAAAGGCTCTGTCAGCATAAACGGCATTTCTCTCACTGTTATTTCGATTACTGATGACAAATTTACTGTCGGCATTATTCCCCATACCTGGAAGCACACCATGCTGCATGCTGCCAAAGTGGGAGATTATGTCAACCTTGAAGTTGATGTGTTGGCAAAATATATTGAAAAATTAATCAAGAATAAATGACATAAATAGTATGCTGAAAAAACAAGCAACCCAAACTTTTGACACATCGTTTACCAAAAATCTTAAAATCGCGATTATCCGCACAAATTATCATACCGAACTCATTGATAATCTCGAAGCGTATGCAAAAAAGACACTTCTTGCTTCTGGGCTGAATAAATCCAATATTAAAACATTTACTGCTCCCGGCTCCTGGGAAGTCCCGCTTCTAGTGCAGACAGCAGCTGAATCAAAGAAATTTGATGCAATTATAGCTTTTGGCGTGATTGTCAAAGGTGAAACATATCATTTTGATATGATTGCCAATGAAGTAGCCCGAGCACTAATGCAAACAGCTCTTGATTATAGAATTCCTGTGGGTTTTGAAGTTCTTGCTGTGTATGATAAAAACCATGCAGAGGTACGAGCGGGGAAAAACGGGATGAACAAAGGCATCGAAGCAGCAAATGCAGTTTTGCAAACCCTCCAGTCACTTAAAAAAATAGCAACATAAAACCGACTCCTCGTTTTAAACTCTAATTCCTATCTTGTGCTACAATGCATCTATGAAATTTCATCTCAAATCGCAATTTCAGCCGACAGGTGATCAACCGCAAGCAATTAAACAATTGACAGAAAATCTGAAACTTGACATCAAACACCAAGTCCTCCTTGGCGTTACGGGTAGCGGTAAAACTTTCACCATGGCTAATGTGATCCAGAATATCCAGAAACCAACGCTTGTTATCTCGCATAACAAAACACTTGCTGGACAGCTTTATCAGGAATTCAGAGATTTTTTCCCGGACAACGCTGTCTCGTATTTTGTTTCCTATTATGATTATTATCAACCGGAAGCGTATGTTCCGCAAACAGATACATACATCGAAAAAGAATCTGAAATCAACGAAGAGATTGACAAGCTCCGCCTTGCCGCAACGACCAATCTGTTAACCCGCAAAGACGTTATCGTCGTGGCTTCCGTTTCCTGTATTTATAACCTAGGCTCCCCTGTTGAGTATGGGAAATTTGTCCTTGAATTAAAAAGGGGCGTCAAAGTAAGTCAAAAAGATATTCTGATCAGGCTGACAGATCTGCAATATGAGCGCAATGATTATGAATTCAGGCGTGGCACCTTCCGAGTCAGGGGTGGAAATATCGATCTATTTCCTGCATATATTGATTATGGAATCCGTATTGAGGTAACTGATATTGTAACCAATATGTATGAATTTGACCCGCTTACCGGTGAAATGATACGACCGCTTGACGCAACAATTATTTATCCTGCCAAACATTACATGACCGATCCGCGGGGATATCACGACGCGTTTGAAGCAATCAATAAAGATCTGGAAATCCGAGTCAAAGAATTGCGGGATCAAAATAAACTTCTTGAAGCACAACGTCTTACTCAAAGAACGCACTATGACCTTGAGATGATCAAAGAAGTCGGCTATGTGAATGGCAT
>JAJYHW010000013.1 GCA_021784535.1 bacterium | reverse complement strand
ACTAAATCAACACCAAGCATTGATTCATCAGGAAATCCAAGTCCGCAATCAACAATCAGAATCTGATTATTATATTCGTACAGATACATGTTGCGGGTAACGTCTTCCAGGCCGCCAAGCGCCATAAAGGAAACCGTTCCTGAACTTGGATTATTTGTAGAGGCTAAACTCTTCTCGTCGGACATTTTATATAGTATAGCACATTTCTAAACTTCACTCGTAAACGTTTTGTAATTATCCAGCGTAATTTTGATCTGTTTTGCCTCTCCCGAGACAATGATTCGGGCAGCTTTGCGACACATCATATTGATAAGTCGTTCAAGACCGCGAATTCCGGAATCATACCCAAGCGGTCTGATAATCTCTTCCCATACAGGATCATCAATTGTCAGCTGTTCAGGCTGAAGACCAATAAGCTTTTTAACCTTAGGCAGCACATAGTCACGTCCTATCACTGTCTTCTCCTCATCATTATATGAAGGCATCTGAATAATTTCCAGACGATCCAACACAGCGGTTGAAACAGCAGTTGTATTGTTTGCTGTCGCGACAAAAAGACAATTTGAAAGATCCACCGGATAATCAATATAATGATCAGTATACGCGTTGTTTTGTCCTGGATCCAATAATTCAATCAAAACGCCCATAATATCTGCACGAGATGTCTCAGTAACACGATCCAGCTCGTCAAAAAGGATAACCGGATTTTTTGTTTTTGCCCTGACAATCCCTTTGTATACCTGCCCTGGTTCTGCGTCAGGATAAAATCGTGACTGTCCACGAAGTACACGCGAATCGGCCAAGCCGCCAAAAGGGATACGGATAAATTGCCGTCCAAGTGCTCTTGCGATAGACATTGCAAACGTCGTTTTACCAGTACCGGCAAGTCCGACGAAACAGAGAATCGGTGATTGCGTTATAAATTCAGGTCCGTTATTCTGCAAATTGAGCATAATTGAAGCAATGTATTCAAGCATACGGTTTTTTAGCATATCCAACCCATAATGATCCTGGTCAAGAATTTGCCTGGCCTTTTTCAAATCTAAAAGATCCTGACTTTTTGTCTTCCAGGGATAAGAAGTCACCCAATTTACATACCGCTGCGTTGCTTCATATTCCATAATATATGCAGCGCTCATATATCCTGCTCCAGAACGGATAAGAGCCAAACGGGCAATTCTGTCTGTTAAAATTTTTCTCATTTCCTCAGGCACTACTGATTTTTCTACTTTTTCACCAAGCGCACGAACCTGATCGTATGATTGCCCCTTACTATCTGTTACCGCTTCACGGGTAATAGTGCTATTTGCCGTCTGCTCCGCCGCCGCAGTTTTCTGTATTTGTATGGCGTCAATTACTTCCTGCTGCTGCGTTACTACACTTGCTGGAGAAACTACAACCGGATTATCGCCATTATTGGAAGTATTATCACCGTTTTGACCACCGCCTGTTGTAGGAGCGACAGGCGCAGTTTGATCTAAAGATGATACTGACGGAATTGAATCATTTTGAGCAGGATCCATAGAACTATTGTACTATACGGTAATTAAATTTACAAAGTCAGCACACTCTTTTCATATACTTTGCCATCGCAGGTGAATCTTTTTCTGGGGGCGAATTTGCGAGGGGAGGGGCAGAGAATTTCTCTTTTATGCACCGATCAGCTCAAGAGGAATTGATTGAGCAATTTTTTGTTTTGGTAGATCCATATAAAGCTTTTCAAAACCAATCACTTTCCCATATTTATCCTTACTAAGAATCACACCATCCCCGACCTCTTCGCTAACAACCTCTTTTACAGGTGTATCAAACCAAACACTCAGCGTTCTTCCTTTTTCATCATAATACAATTTAATCTTTTCCATAAATCTTTTCACCTTCCTTTATTCTATCTGTTAAATATGCTGTTATAATATACCCTTCCTCACTATTTATATGATCAGCAATAACACAAACCCAAATTTTACCAACATTTTTGTAATAAAGATGAACTCGCTTATCTTGTTTACTTTTTCGAACCTGATCCGGCTCTTCAAGAGCAAGCTTCACTTTACTACTGAATTTCTTAATACTCGGATGCTTTATCGTAATAATTCGTTCCCAGTATTCTTTCGTGGTTCGTATGACAACCCCTAACGGCGTCTTGCATTGAAAATATATATCATCGACCACTGAGTAAGTATAACGCTGTTTTGTAAGAATTACAACTTTACCTAGTGAATCTTTTTCTGGGGCCGAATTTGCGAGGACCACGATTTTTCTCTTCATTTTCTCTTCGTAACTGCTGTGACAGTGGATGTGCCGGTCGATCAAATCCCGGACGATCAGAGCGATTGAAACCCTGACGATCATTACTGCGTCCAAATCCAGGTCGGTCATTTCGTGGTCTAAAAGGTGGCCTGCTACCTCCACGATCATCTCTATTGTAACCCGATGCCGGACGATCAAAAGATGGCTGCTGCTGATCATCCTGTGGCTGACCCCGATCCAATCGGGGCTGATGCGGCTGATCATTGTCATCATCCATAAGCATCGTTAGATTAATGCGTCCCTGCGCATCTCTCTCTTCGACTTTGACCTTGACCTTATCACCAATAGCAACTACCTCTGAAGGATCTTTGACAAAACCCCGTCGCATTTTCGAAACATGCACCATGCCTTCGCGCCCCGGCAGATATTCAACAAATGCTCCAAACGGCAAAATGCGTTTCACTTCACCTTCAAATGTTTCACCGGGTGTAATTTCACGGGTCATGCCGCTTATCCAGTCAACTGCCTGCTTGACAGAATCTTCAGAAACACCTGAAATACTCACCATACCGTCGTCATCTATATCCACATCAGCACCGGTTTGAGCAATAATCATCTTGATATTTTTCCCTCCAGGTCCGATAACTTCTCCTATCTTATCAACAGGAATATGAATCTGCTGTATTTTTGGCGCGTACTCAGAAACTTCAGCGCGTGATTGCGGGATTGCCGCAAGCATCTTTTCAAGAATCTGCATGCGTGCAGTACGCGCCCGTGCAAAAATCTCTACAATTTCTTCATCAGGCAAGCCGTCAATTTTGACATCCAGCTGGATCGCGGTAATTCCTTTTTCTGTTCCAGCAACTTTAAAGTCCATATCGCCTGAAAAATCTTCCAGACCGATAATATCAGTCAACAAAACCGCTTTGTCGCCTTCCGACATTCTGCCGATTGAAATACCGGCAACCGGAGCCGTAATCGGCACACCGGCATCCATCAATGCAAGCGTTGAGCCACAGGTTGATGCCATGGAACTGGAACCATTTTGTGACAGCACTTCAGAGACAACGCGGATTGTATACGGAAATACTGATTGATCAGGGATTACTGCCTTAAGCGCCCTTTCGGCAAGCGCACCATGGCCAATTTCCCGTCTTGAAACAAATCCTACTCTTCCAGCCTGGCCAAATGAATAGGGAAGTCCTGAATAATGATGAATATAGCGTTTGGATTCTTCGCCTTCTGCTGACTCGATCAACTGCTCAAGACGAGGAGATGCAAGTGTTACGACACTGAGTGCCTGAGTAATACCGCGGTTAAAAAGCGCTGAGCCATGCGTCCTTGGAAGTACGCCAACCCGTGCTGAAATATCACGAAGCTCATCAATCTTTCGTCCGTCAACACGTTTTTCTTTATTAACAACGTCTGCGCGGATCATCTGAAACATTACTTTTTCAAGTGCTTTGGCAAGCGTCTTTTTATCTACTTCTGCTTGCGGATCTTTTATCTTCAACTCTTCATATACTCTATCGATGAGTGCGTTTGTCTCATTTCCACCGCCTTCTTTTTTGACACGAATTCCAATAAGTTCTGCTATGTCTGACTTATATGATTTCTCAAGCAGATGTATTGCTTCTGTAATTGATTCATCCTGGGGAACCGGCAACTTCTCCTGTCCGGCTTTCTTAACCAGCTCTTCAATGCCTGCGATCACTCTTTGCGTATCGGCATGTGCTTTTTGGATGGCCTCAGCAACAACGGCTTCAGGAGTCTGCAGCGCACCTGCCTCAATCATCACAGTCTTCTCTTTACTTTGTGAAACAACAATATCCAGAATTGAATGCTCCGATTCACTTGTCGTTGGATTTGGAAGGAATGCCGCCTGTGTGCCATTTTCTTCAACATACCCCATACGGATTGCGCCGATTGGACCATTCCATGGGATACGCGACATTGCAAGAGCAGCAGAAACGCCATTGAGTGCGACAATATCCGGATCATTTTCAGCGTCTACTGAAAGAACAGTCACAATAACCTGCACTTCGTGTTTGAAACTTTTTGGAAAAAGAGGGCGTATGGAGCGATCAATCAAGCGTCCTGCAAGGATTGCTTCATCAGACGGACGACCTTCTCTTTTTACCCAGCGGCTGCCTTTAATTTTTCCGCCGGCATAAAGTCGTTCAACATATTCTACGGAGAGTGGGAAATAATCAATATCAGACCGTTCACCGCCTTCAACAACAGTTACCAGCACCATCGTATCTCCAAGGCGTGCCAAAATAGAAGCAGTTGCTTGCGGTGCGAGTTCTCCTGTTTCAAGCGTTAATGTCTTTCCTGCAAATTCTATAGAGACTGTGGTCTTTTTTTTATTCATGTAGTTTTATTTTTCTGACTTTCCTTTCGTACGCGGCTACAAATCGTAAATCTTTTTTATCTTATTTAGTATTATAGCAGATATATTTTTTTTATGTAAGGAGTATTTTGAAATTTATTCCTATTAATCCTTAAGTCCAATTTCCTTCAAAATACCGCTCACCCGATCTCCATCAACTTTTTTTAAAAAGTTAATTAAGCGCCGTCTTTTTGCAATCATTGATAAGAGTCCCCGCCTACTGTGCACATCATGCGCGTGTGATTTCAGATGTTCTGCCAGACGTGTAATACGGGTTGAAAGCAATGCGATCTGTACTTCAGGACTTCCAGTATCACCTTTGGCTGTCTGGAATTTGTTGATAATTTCCTGTTTTTGTGTCGTTGATAACGGCATAGGTAAGTGTATTATAGCATTTTCGGAGAACGAGAACAAGAGGTGCATAATTTCCAATAAGATTTAAACCTCAGATGATCCTTTATAAACCTTTGGCGCCAGCCAATCAAGCGGAGGCTTCTCGTTGTGATCTTCAGGCTGCTCCACCTGATCGCTTTGTTCAGATATTGTACTTGACCGCATCGGCTGCTGAACTGATTGCGGCTGTCTTATCGATTCTTCCTGTTGTTGCGGCTGATCGAATTGCTGTCTTATGGAGGACATAGGTTGACTGAGATTATTTCGTGGCGCTGGTTGGTTGTTAAGAGACTGATAACGGGAAGTAGGTTGTACGCCCATTCGCTGTGCGCCATGTTTCATGAGCAATGCAGAAATTTCAAAAGCAAGAGAACTTGTCCGTGGATCCTGAAAATTATTTGTCGCGTTCATAATACCACTAAGTAAATTTTGCGCAGAATCCTGATCAATCGTAAACCCAAGCGTTAACGCAATGTCGCCGACATGCTCGCTGACAGATGAGGCTTCCGGCGTTACTAATACAATATCTCCATATCCCTGATTGTTTGGATCATTATCAATATTGATAATTGAAATATTTGCAAGTTTTTGCGAATCAACAACATCGCCGATCTGATCAAGACTTGTAGCTCCGACAACAAGCAAAAGATCAATGCTTCCGCTCCCGCGAGCATAACGAACATCCCGCTCGCCAAACGAAAGTCCCTGCTCAGAAGATTTAACAATAATATTGAGAAAATTGTTCTCAAGAGTATAAGAAACTTTCTCGATTTCTCCTTCTTTATAAGGGAACGAAACAACCAAGTCGCCGGCATCACCACCGAAATTCCGTTGCACACGGTCAATACCAACAAGTGAAGAAATTTCTACTATAGGGTCAGTTGGGCTCGCGATACTGACGCGCTTATTAGCATTTCTCAATAATAAATATAAGGAGAGGGCTGCACCCATCTCATCAATAGAAGGATTCTGGCCCACAGTTATACCAATGCTATTGCTTTGAGCAATTGCTTCTTTAAGTCGTTGTAATGTTGTCTTATCCATAGTTGCTATATAAAATAGAACGAATATATTCTCTTTTAATAAAATTCGCGTTAACTAACTATGGGATAGTATCATATCTCCCACCTGGATGTCAAGCCCTCCATGTAAGACAAGTCCTGCTTCGTGGCCTTTTTCCACTTTTGATGTTGCATCTTTTCCGATTCTAAGAGAGCTAATCGTTGTTTCTCCAACTACTTCGTCGCCACGGAGAATACGCAAACGGTCTCCTCTGGCAATTCTCCCATCAAGAACAGAGATACCAAACGCAAACGTCTTCTCAAAAGGAAATTTCGCAAGAACTTTTGCACTTCCAAAAATTTGTTCCATTTGCGACTGCAATTTACCTTCAAGCGCGTCTTTCACTTCATCAAGCAACTCATAAATAATTTCATAGTTACGTATGAGTACTTTTTCTGTATATCCCAAGGACATAATATCAGGCTTTATTTTTGTATTAAAGCTGATAACAATACTCCCCGTTGATTTTGCCATCAGCACATCAGCCTCATTTACCTCACCGGTTTTCTGCTGCACCAGCTTGATCCCTCCAAGCAATGCATGGATAATTGCTTCAAGGGATCCCTGCGTATCCGCAACAAGAACAATAGACAAGCCTTTATGCTCCTCTTCTTTATGATAGCTCATTTCACGAGTAAGCGGCCGTTGATCTTCGTACATAACAGCATCCTTCACTGTCCCGTCTTTAATCAAACTTCCCACAGTAGGCACACGGTCAAACCCAAGAATTTCTACAGCTTCACCTACCGTTGCCGTCTGAATTTGCTTCCCGTTTGTATCAAACAACGTCTTCACCTTACATGCGTTTCCATCTATTTGTACCTCTTCTCTGACGCTAATCGTCCCGCTTTTGATAATTGCTGTAGCTCGAGCTCCTGCTCTGGTATCCAGTTTTGATTCAATGACAACTGCTTCCAAAGGGGCCTGTCCTGAACTTTCTAGAGGATGCATATCAAACAGAAGCAAAATCAAATCCAGAAGTTCTTTGATATTCATGCCTGTTTTTGCTGAAACCTCAATAACAGGAACATCTCCGCCATAACCCTCAAGCTGGACTTGTTCTTTGAGCAGTTCCTGTTTGACCTTCTCAGTATTTTTTGTAGGAAGATCTGCTTTGGTAAGAACAACGATAAAAGGAGTCTTTGCCGCACGAAGCGCCTCAATACTTTCACGCGTTTGAGGTTTTACTCCGTCAACTGCAGATACGATAAGCAAACTGATATCCGCCACCTGAGCGCCGCGTGAGCGCATTTTGGTAAATGCTTCATGACCTGGAGTATCAATAAACGTAATCCAACGGTTTTTGCCTTCATGAACAATTTCCACAGATGATGCTCCGATTTTCTGAGTAATACCGCCTTTTTCACGCTCTGCGATAGAACTTTTGCGGATCACGTCAAGAAGCGTCGTTTTGCCATGGTCTACATGACCAAGAACGGCTACGACAGGGGGATGATTCTGTGATGCTGTTTGAGAACTATTTTGTTTATCCATACTGTAATGCTTCTTCTTATCCGATAACTATTTAATGTACAATTTTTAATTTCCATTGCATTTCTCAATGTCACAATTTCCAAACTTGAAACATTGCATCATTGTAATTTGATTAAAAATTACGCAGCTTCTTCTTTCTTCGCTTCGGCATCGGGGGCATCTGTTGATTCTTCAGTTGCAACAACATGCTCTGTAGTATCATCAGCTACGTCTTCTGCAATTTCTTCTTTTGCTTTGGCAACAACATTTTCTGCAGCAACCTCTTCTTTCTGCCCTGAGTTTGCCGAATGGGTTGGGTCTGCTGGACTACCTTCTCCCTCAATTTCAATCCGGTATTGGGTCAATTTATATGCAAGGCGCACATTTTGACCATCTTTTCCGATAGCAAGTGACAATTCATCCTGAGGAACAAAAACATGTGCCAGTTTTTCTTCCTCATTAAGCTCAACACGAACATTCTTTGCAGGAGAGAGTGCTTGTGCGATATACGTTTTGCTATCATCTGACCATTGAATAATATCAATTTTTTCAAGACCGCCAAGCTCCTGAATAATTGCCTGAACGCGAACGCCTTTTTGTCCGACACAGGAACCGACAGGATCAATACCAGGTTGTGATGAAAAAACAGCAATCTTGGCCCGATTACCAGGCTCACGGACAATTGCCTTAATTTCTACGCTTCCTTGCGCTACTTCAGGAACTTCACGCCGGAACAATCCTTCAAGCAAGCCGTTATGTGCACGGGAAACAACAATCTCTTCTCCTTTGGAACCTTCGCGAATCTCTGAAAGATAGAATGCAAGACGCTGATTCAGATGATATTTTTCATTGGGGATTTGTTCAGAAACCGGCATAATCGCTTCTGTTTTTCCGATATCAACAATGATATTGGGACCCGCAAAACGAAGCACCATGCCATTGATAATCGTTCCGATTTTTATACGATAGTCCGTAAAAATAGCTTCTTTTTCTTTCTCTCGGATTTTTTGCAGGATAACCTGCTTTGCTGTTTGTGCAGCAATACGGCCAAATCCGGGAGGGGTAACATCTTCTTCGCCGTTAAAAATTTTTGCCTCACCGGTATTGGAATCCAAAACTGCACGGTATTCTTCCATTTCTGTTCCCGGATGATCCTTACGATACGCTGCCAGGATTGCATTCTGGACAGTATCAAGAACAACAGAAACGTCAACTCCCCGTTCGGAAGCGACCTGATTTAAAGCTAATGCAAATTCACTGCGTTGTATTGCCGGCATAATGAACTAAGTATACCAGATCCAGGGGTTTGCTTCAACTACCGGGATAGAGGACTATTTTTCTTTTCTGCTACTTACCATCAGCTCAAGGACAACAAAAAGAGCAAAAAGGAGAATCAGAAAAAAAAGGTTCGTCAGGTGATTAAGCCGAAGAAGCAGATAACTGATAACAAATCCTGCAATCAAAATTCCATGTTTTTTGCTTTTGAGGATATAGGAACCGGTCGTAAAAAGAAAAAAGGCAAGGAGCACAAAAAAAAGCAAAAGCGAGGGAACCTGAATAAATTTTCCCAGGGAAAACGGAAGAGACTGTATCAGATAATGCGGCATCATGCTGGTATACGGCGGAAAGAAAAAAATAAGGCTCGCAAGCGCGAGAAAACTAAGGATACTGATGATAAGTAAAATAAACGGTCTTCGATGCTTTCTCATTTGCCAAATCCGGGAATATGCAGAATATCATATCCGATAAGCTGCAGAACCACAAATGAGAAAATCAAAAAAACAAGACCGACAATCGCAGCAATGAGCTGATCCCTGCCTGCTTGCATCTGCTCCGGTTTACCCTGAGAGGTCATCAGTTGATATCCGGATTTGATAATCAGCAGCAGTGCGATACCTCCTGAGACACTCAGTAATATATCAAATAACACCTTGATAAATCCTGAAGGACTTGTCGGAATACTTCCAAATGTTGATAGAAAAGAAACACATTGACCATGAACCCACTGCTGACATGGAGGAAGGGGTGGAGGGGGTAAGGTTGGATTTGATGTTGGAGCATTAGGTTTTTGGCAAGTCTTTCCACACGTAATACCACTACAATTTGGATCAGGCTGGCATGTATATCCAGTTGAACATGATCCTTGTCCTGAACCAGTACAGGTTTTATTTGGTTGAGATGGTGGTTGACAGGTGTGTGGACAGGTTATAAGGTTACACCCAGGTTTTATAGCACATGTATATTGCACTCCATTAACACTACCACATGTACTATTACCATTTCCTGTACAAGAGGATCCATTCGTGTTGGAAGGTTTTTTCTGGCATGTAGTTGGGCATGTAACTAAATAACAGTTTGGCTCGGGAAGACATGCGTCTTGACTAGATGCACAATTTCCTTGTCCACTCCCTATGCATTGCTTTCCCGTTGTTACTTTTGCTTGTTTTTGACAAGTGTATGTACATCGTACACCTAGAATAGTTCCTGAAGTACAATTACTTTTTTGACATGCAAATCCTGCAGAGGTATCACAGACTGAAGCATTTGGATTACAAGAACCATTTTGTTTGTTCTTTTGTTGACATATGCCAGTTGTATTACATTGTCTAGCAATTCCAATTCCTGTGCAAGCACCATCAGGAACACATACTAAAGTATTACTTCCACATCCTTTTGAGACATAACAATTGTCGCCAACATTAAGCGCAAAGGCCTGATTTTGTTGTGGAGTAAAACCAAAAAAAGAAACGATAAAAAGAACGAAAACAGCTATAGGCAGCAAATACTTTTTCACATATTCAGCATGGCAAAAAAAAAGTGCAAAAGCAAGGGGTTCTTGACAAGGATTGGCACTCATGCTATATTATTGCTAATGCATAACTTAACGCAGCGGCAAGTCGAGATCCTTCGAAGCATTATCGAAGAATATATCGAAACAGCTGAACCGGTGGGATCAGAAACAATTGAGAAAAAGCATAACTTAAGTGCAAGTCCGGCGACGATCCGCAATGAGATGGTCAAACTATCAGAGTATGGCTATCTCAAAAAACCGCATTCTTCGGCAGGACGGATCCCGACAGCTCAGGGGATGAAATTCTATGTCCGTGAGCTTATGAAAGAAAAAGAGCTCTCAACCGTTGAAGAAGTTGCCCTGAAGGAAAAAGTATGGGATTACCGCGAGCGCATGCAGCGGTTTCTCAAAGAAGCAACTCGTTCGCTCGCAGAAAAAACGAACACCTTGGCAGTCGCAACAACTGATGAAGGTGAACTGTATTGTTCTGGATACGCAAATATTCTTGAGATGCCCGAGTTCTTTGATATTGATGTCACCAAGACGCTTCTTGAGGCGCTTGATGAGTACGACAGTTTCGCAAATATCTTTGCCAACACAAACGATGATGAAGATATTCATGTGTTGATTGAAGATGAATTGGGAAGTCGGTTTCATGGTCCATATGGATTCATTTTTACCGAATATGCAACACCGATGAATGTCCATGGGAGAATCGGAGTTCTTGGACCAGCACGGTTACATTACACATCAATTATCCCGACAGTCCGTTATTTTGCAGACTTGATTAAGACGAGTGCGAAAGGATGGTAGAAAAAAGTTTAAAATTTAAAGTGCAAAGTGCAAAATTACAGTTTAAAATATAAAAATGATGAAACAGAAAGGTCAGAATGACGAGCTATTAGAAGATAAAAACAACAAAAACGCAAGCAATGGCGATGAAGTTGATGAAGTGGTTGATGAGCTTGAAGGATTAAAACAACAAATTCAGGACTTTGAAAATAAATACAAAAGAGCAATTGCGGATTACCAAAATTTGCAAAAACGGGTACAGGAGGAAAAAAGTGAATGGATCCGCTCAGCAAACAAAGATTTGCTCTTGCGAATATTGACTGTTTTAGATACACTGATATTGGTATATCAGCATACCCAAGACAAAAACGTTCAGGTCAGTATTCAACAATTTCTTGATGTATTAAAGGCTGAAGGAGTGATAAAAATCGAAACAGCCGGTAAGGATTTCAATCCGCACATCATGGAATGCATCACGACCGAATCCGGAGAAGAAAATAAAGTACTGGAAGAAATACGTGCGGGATATATGTTATATGATAAAATACTCAGGCCCGCACAGGTGAAAGTAGGAAAGAAATAAAATTATGGGAAAAATAATTGGAATTGATTTAGGTACAACAAATTCATGTGTCGCTGTCATGGAAGGCGGATCGCCAAAAGTGATCCATTCAGCCGAAGGACGCAATACAATCCCTTCAGTGGTCGATCCAAAGACCCATGTCGTTGGTGATGTAGCAAAAAGACAGCTTGTTCTTAAGCCAAAAGAGACGCTGTTTTCCATCAAGCGTCTCATGGGAAAGAAATTTAGCGACCCTACGGTTAAAGAAGATATCAAATGGCTGCCATATACTATCAAAGCCGGTCGCGACGACATGGCTATTGTTGAAGTCGATGGTAAAACATACACACCTCAGGAGGTCAGTGCGATGATTCTGCAAAAGATTAAAGCAGACGCAGAATCTTATCTCGGTGACAAAGTAACGCAAGCGGTTATTACCGTTCCCGCATACTTTGATGACAGTGAACGCCAAGCTACCAAGCAAGCAGGTGAAATTGCTGGACTTGAAGTATTGAGAATTATTAACGAACCGACTGCCGCCGCGCTAGCATATGGCTTGGACAAAAAGAATGCGCATACTATTGCTGTATACGATCTTGGTGGCGGTACATTTGATATATCAATCCTTGAACTTGGTGACGGTGTATATGAAGTGAAATCAACCAATGGAGACACCCATCTTGGCGGAGATGATTTTGACAAAAAGATTATTGATTACATTGCAGAAGAATTTAACAAAGAGAATGGGATTGATCTTAGAAAAGATCCGCAAGCACTTCAGCGCTTGAAAGAATCTGCTGAAAAAGCAAAGATCGAACTTTCAACATCTCAAGAGGCGCAGATCAATCAGCCATTTATCACGCAAGGCAAAGATGGCCCATTGCATCTGACCATGACTTTGACACGCGCAAAACTTGAACAGATCGTTGATGAGCTAATCCAAAATTCACTCAAGCCGGTTGAAAAGGCGCTGAAGGATGCAAATAAAAAAGTTTCAGATATAGATGAAATTATTTTGGTAGGCGGTATGACCCGTATGCCAAAAGTAGTTACAGAAGTCACTAAATTCTTCGGTAAAGAACCAAACCGGTCTGTCAATCCTGATGAAGTTGTCGCAATCGGTGCAGCTGTCCAAGCTGGAGTTCTTGGCGGTGAGGTTAAAGACGTATTACTTTTGGATGTCACTCCATTGACTCTTGGTCTTGAGACACTCGGCGGCGTCTCCACTCCTTTGATTAGCCGCAATACAACTATTCCAACCAGCAAATCTCAAGTCTTCTCAACTGCTGCAGACAATCAGACACAGGTAGAAATTAATGTGCTTCAGGGAGAGCGCCCAATGGCAGCCGATAATAAATCTTTAGGCAGATTTATTCTTGATGGTATTCCGCCGGCACCACGCGGCGTCCCACAAATTGAGGTAACTTTTGATATTGACGCGAGCGGTATTGTGAGCGTGACCGCAAAAGATAAAGCATCCGGTAAAGAACAGAGTATTAAAATTACCGGTTCAACAGGACTTTCCCAGGAAGAAGTTGAAAAAATGACAAAAGATGCCCAGATGCATGCGAAAGAAGACGAAGAAAAAAAGAATAAGATTGAAGCACGAAATCATGCTGACGCGCTTATTTTTACTGCTGAAAAAGCATTGAAGGACGGCGGGGATAAAGTTCCTGCTGAAATTAAGACTGATATCGAAGAAAAAAGTAAAGCCTTAAAGGACATTCTTGACAGTGGCTCAAGAGAAGATATCGAATCAAAAACAAAAGAGCTTTCAGACGCACTTCAAAAGATTGGAGAAGCAGCCTATCAACAAGGTCAGCAAACACAAGCAGAAGAAGAAATTGAAAGCAAGGAAGAAGAAGGAAAGACTAACGAAGAAGGCTCAGAAAAGAAAGATGATAAAGAGAAACCTGTTGAAGGCGAAGTTGTCGAATAATTTTCAATGAATCAATGTCTGAAACATTCGATAATTGTAATTTGATTGAAAATTAAAAATTGCAAATTGAAAATTAAGCGCTGAAGGCGCTTTTTTAGTATAATAAAAATCCTATGGCAGAGAGCAAAGATTACTATGACATTCTGGGCGTTTCAAAAAACGCGACGGCAGCTGAAATAAAGAGTGCATATCGCAAGCTTGCACTACAGTATCATCCTGACCGTAATAAAACCAAAGAGGCTGAATCAAAATTCAAAGAAGTAACCAAAGCCTACGAGGTTCTATCCAATGAAGAAAAACGAAAAACCTATGATCAATTCGGTCATCAAGCTTTTGAACAGGGCGCAGGACAGGGGCCTTTTGGAGGCGCAGGAGGACCTTTTGGCGGATTTGGCAATCAGCAAGGTCCGTTTACTTACACCTATTCCTCCAATGGTCAAGGATTTGATTTCGGCGGTTTTTCAGACCCATTTGACATTTTCGAGCAATTCTTTGGTGGCGGCGCGGCGCGTCCGCGACGCCCTGTATATTCAATCAGCATTAGTTTCAAAGACGCAGTTCATGGAGCTGAAAAAGAGGTAAAAATCAATGGTAAGAAGCAAAAAATTAAAATTCCAGCAGGCGTTGACCGCGGTTCCCGTATCAGATTTGATGACTACGATATCGTCGTTGATGTGACACCTGATAGTAAATTTGGCCGTGAAGGCTATGATATTATTACCGAAGAAGAAATTTCTTATCCTGATGCTGCGCTGGGAAAAGAACTGTCAGTTGAGACCATTGACGGTTCTGTCAAAATCCGCGTCCCTGCAGGAACCAAACCCAATACGCTGATTAGACTCTCAGGCCGTGGTGTCCAACGTGTTCGCGGAGGAGGACGCGGTGACCATTATGTAAAAATTAAAATTGTCGTTCCAAAAAAACTGACACACAAACAAAAAGAGCTCCTTGAAGCACTACAAAAAGAAGAGGCTGGCGACTCAACTGAAGAAAAAAAAAGCAAAGGTTGGTTCTAACCAGATCTCTATTTCCTATTTGATTTCTTT
>JAJYHW010000063.1 GCA_021784535.1 bacterium | reverse complement strand
GATAAAGAGAACGCAAAGTATAATCAGGGTTATCTAACGTTTGTTAACCAGAAGCATAAGGAATTGTACAAATCGCTTGCTCAAAATTTAAAAGAGCATTTTACTACTCATCTATTATATTTTGACAAAAAACCAATTGCGTACGAGATGGGTTTTGTCATCGGGTCAACATATTTTGCAAATCAGATTTCTTATTTGAGAGCGTACCGGTTTTTGGCTCCGGGGAAAGTTATTATCGTAAAGCTTCTGGAATCAATCTCGCAAAAGAATATTATTAAAATAGATTTTGGATCAGGAGAAAGTGATATCAAACAAAAACTGACCAATGAATATGACGTCTTATCACATGTAGTTATTGCCAAGCACAATAGTATCAGTCAGTATATTATTATTTGTCATTCTATGAGAGACAAACTGTATCAGTTGGTAAACAAAAATAAAAAACTGTATTCATTGTATAGGACTATTCGGAATGGGAGAAAAATAATATCATGAGAAAGCTGTTATCATATACCTATTCAGGGGGAAGTATTTATGTAGCCGGTATCCTTGGAGCTGATGCGGTTAATTTTTTATTTAATGCGGTTTTAGGAAGATATCTTAATTTTTCTGACTTTGGCCTTATTGCGCTTATTAATGCACTCAGTTATATTGGAAGTATTATCCTGGGTGCACTTTCGACTACAATTACTCATCGTATTTCCTTTTTGTCAGGCAAAGGAGAGGATCAAAAAGTAACTTCATTTTTTTATAAAACTGCTGCTATGGTAGTGCGCGCAAACGGTATTTATATCATTTTATGGTTACTTTTTATTATTCCTCTTTCAACATTTTTCCATATCAATAGTGATGTTCCATTATTATTATTTTTACTTGTTCTTCCTTGTGGTTTTATTAACGCAATGAATAAAGGTTTTCTAACCGGTAAATTATTTCTTAAATCTGTGGGTCTGCTTTCTCTTTCTGAAGCACTAATAAAATTTATTACTGCCGTATTTTTTGTTTATTTTAACGCTGCTTCATTTGCATATATATCGGTGCCTTTTTCAATTGCTTCCGTTTCTATAATTTCTTTTTTTATGATCAGAAAGATGCTGCCCTCTCAAAAAATGAGTAAACAGGCAATTTCATTTCCCGGAAAATTTTTTATTGCAACGCTCTTAATCAGTTTTTCAACATCTGCCTTTCTGGCACTTGATGTACTCGCTGCCAAACATTATTTATCCGGAGAGCTTGCAGGAGAGTATGCATTCCTTGCGTTAATGGGTAAAATTATTTATTTTAGCGGATCATTATTATTAGCACTTATTGTTGCATTTACAAGCCACTCTGATGGGAAGGGACATAAAAAAAGTACAGCAACACGTCATTTGCTTCTTATTTCTCTTGCACTCACCGGCATACCCTATATCATCATTGCGTGGTTTGGCAAATGGATATTACCTGTTTTTTTTGGGAGTAAAACGTATGTTATTTTACCTTTTATTCCACAATATGCGTTTGCAATTGCGCTTTTTACGATTTCCATACAAATAGTTTCTTATTATCTTGCTAAAAAGAAATATATATTTTCCGGAGTTACTATTTTTACTTATCTTATCATGTTATTGAGTATTATCTTTATTCATAAGACGATATGGGATATAATACATGTGATTTTGTATACAAGTATTTTACAATTTACTTTGGTTATTATCCTTCATGGATTAAAGGGAAATTTTGTAAGACGAATAGCCTATGCATAAACAAAAATTAAATAAAAAAGAAAAAATAACAGTAACAGTTGGGATACCTACTTATAACGAAGAAGCAAATATTAAACGTCTTCTTGCCGCAATTGTAAAGCAAAAAGGAGGCGTATCAGAAATAAAAAAAATAGTAATAGTAGATGACGGAAGTCGGGACAATACGTTAAAAATAATTGCCGGATTTAAAGATTCACGTATTTGTGTCATACGGCGTAAGGGGCGGTACGGACAGACAAGCGCTCAGAATGAAATATTTATTAAAGCAAAGACTGACTGCGTTTTAATTTTGGAGGCTGATACATGTCCTGTCGAACAACATTATGTTGATTATATGGCACAACCTTTGGTAGATGATAAAACAATCGGGTTAATTCAGGGCAATATGAAGACTTATCCCGCAACAACATATCTTGGATATATTCTGAATACTCAATTTGCTATCTTTACAAGATTTGTTATCAATAATAAACAATTTAAAACACCAATCACTTCAGGAAGAGGAGGAAGGATGTTTAGTAAGGCGGTATATACCAAGCTTCGTTGGCCAAAAAATATACCTGAGGACGATTATGCTGCCGTATGGTGCCTGCACAACGGTTTTTCTTCGGTATTTGTCCGAAAAGCTCATTGTTACTATAAAAGGCCACAATTAATTGCCGATTATCTCAAAGAAAGGCAGAAGATTAAGAATGTAGAAAGCACTGTTAAAAGTCATTTCCCGCCGGAAACAATTAATAAATATTTTCAAGTACCGCTGTCAACGAGATTTTTTATGTCTTTTTATTTCGCGACACATTATTTTCCGCAGTTTTGTTATTATTGTTTATTGCTTATTATTGAAAAAATTAAAATAAAAAAAAGTGTTTTTAGCGATTTGTGGCCGCAAACAAAAAGTACAAAAATACTCAAATAAATATGAAACTATTTTCTACTCAAGTAAAGCAAAGAAAAAATACCGGTATACCAACAATTAGTATTGGTATACCTGCCTATAACGAAGAGCAAAATATTATTAATCTATTGAATTTGTTGTTGCAGCAGGAAGCAAAAACGTATCATTTACAATCAATTCTGGTTATCAGTGATGGATCAAGTGACGCAACTGAAAAAAAAGTTCACTTATTCTCAAAAGAACATCCTGAAGTAGTATTGTTTGCAGATCATAGAAGAAAAGGTAAAAATATACGACTTAATGAGTTGTATAAAAAAAATAAAAGTGATATTCTCATCATTCTTGATGCAGATTCTATATTTAAGAATCATGATGCTCTTGATTTACTGATTGCACCTTTTGCTGATCAGGAAGTTGTATTCACTTCAGTTAA
>JAJYHW010000051.1 GCA_021784535.1 bacterium | reverse complement strand
ATACTACGATAGCAAATATGGCTATCCTGCAGAATTGGTTTTGGATGGCAGATCAAAAATCCGCAATTGATACGCTGCAGGCAATTGATCCGTCACTTGTCCAAGCAATTTTTACCAAACAACATACATTTGTCCTACAAAGTGCTAATAAAAAACCTGTTTATCCGGGAATTCCCGTAGCAAAATATCGCAGCTTTCAGGTATTTCAACATGATATCGCAACCAAAAGTATAAATCCTGCAGTCAAGTGGGTTATGTATGATAATGAAAAATGGTCATATACGCCTCTTAATGAACAACAAAATCCTCTCTATTATGAGAAAGCATTTGCAACGCTTGCACATCAAAATGGCTATAAAGTCATTCTTGCACCGGCACAAAATTTAATCCCGGGGTTTGTTAATCACTCCCTTGTATGGCAGAAATATCTTGCAATGGGTCTTGCAACCGTGAGTGCGGAGTATGGCGATATTTATGAAATTCAGGCTCAGCCATATGAAGATCCACCATATAATTCTACTGATAATTTTCAGCAGTTCGTAACAAAAGCATCAATTCAAGCACGGTCTGTGAACCCTCATATTATTGTTTTGGCAGGCGTGAGTACACATCGGGCACTAAATGCACAGCAATTGGCAGGAGATATGGAAAAAGTTAAAAATGAAGTATCAGGTTTTTGGTTTAATGTACCTAAACAGAAAGGTCCGTCAAGACAAAATCCTGCACAGATGGGTATTGACGGGCTTAAAATTCTTGCGAAAGCTATAATAGCTCTTTCACCTTCACCATTGCAAACACAAACTCATTTCATGTGGATGATTAGTGATTCTGCAATTTCAGCAATCGAACAGAATGATCCAAAAGGTAACATTGCACAGACAGTTTTTAATACTCCGAACACCTATCTCATTGGGAAAGATAAATCATTTTTCCATACTTATGGGAATTCTTTGCCAACGATTACTTTCACCAGTTATGATGCAATGAAAAAAGCATTTGCTAATAATACCGTTAAAAATTACTATAAGGCTGTGATTTATGATAATGAAAACTGGCAATTTACGCCACTTATTGAACAACAAAATGTTGCATATTATTATGCACAGGCTGCTGCTTTAGTTCATCGTCATCATCTTATTTTTATAGCGACGCCTGCAACTAATTTAGTAAATGCGATTGATAAAGTTACTAGTGGTAGTAATTACGATAAATTTATCAGCCTTGGAATTGCAGGATCAGCTGCTAAATATGCAGATATCTATGAAATCCAGGCACAAGGATCAGAAGCGAATACGGCTTTGTATACGTCGTTTGTAACAAAAGCAGTCGCTCAGGCAAAAGAAGCAAATTCACAAGTAATTATTCTTGCCGGATTAAGCACAAATCCGTCTGGACAAAAAATAACAAGTCAACAACTTTTTGACGCAATTATGGCAACACAGTCATTTGTTTCTGGCTATTGGTTAAATATTCCTTCAGGTGGATCTTATTGTCCAAAATGTGGTATATCCCAACCACAAGTTGCGGTTTCATTACTCCATATGTTGGGAAATAACTAACAATATGTTTCCCTATATATAGGTCTTGATAGTGATTTTTAGAAATAAAAACTTCATTATTAATACAATCTTTTATTTACTAAATCTTAGTAATAGCTTGACATAGTAAATGTAAGTGAGCTAGACTAAGTGAACAATGGATAACGCACAAAATAAGTTTACTCAGCAAGCGCAAGAAACTGATAAAGAAGCGCAAATAGCTGTTCCTTACATTCCTCCACCTACTCCGGAAGAAGCTCCACAAAAAAAATTCAGATCGCCTATGCTTAATGGAATTCTTATTGCAGTTTTTATTCTTGTTGGGGGAATTATGCTATACAATGCTGTCGGGCATTCATTAACGCAGCTTGCGGGAATTTCTACAGAACGTACGCTTGCTCCATCACCAACCGTTATGCCGACTGATACTCCAGCTCCTTCCATTTCACCTTCACCTTCAATTTCCGTCTCTCCTACTCCATAGTCGGTCATTTTAGAGCAAAATGCGCCAAGTCCCTTCAGAAATTCTTTACAGCTGTTCGTTTCCACCAACAGAGAAAGAGATTGAAATCCTTAGCGCATTTGCTACTCTCACGCCATAGCACCTATCAGTTTTGTTTTTGTTCGGAATAATACAACAGATACATTTTTATGTTTACCTACTATTTTTGTCTGTTGTAGTATCTGCCGATGTTCGTTATGAAAATACAGCGACAGATAGCTATTTAAATACCGATGGTGCAGTCTTCCCGTCATAATGCTCACCTCCCACGCCATGAGAAGATTAACATATTGTTAATACATACGATATCTCTTTTGAGAATAAAACGCTTGACAGCAAAAACGATCTTTTCTGACAGAAAGAAAACAATTAAAAATTAATATGACAAACTATACATTCTGCAGGTGATTTATATTATTCTAATCAGGAGAGATATTGGCAGAAAGGGTTTGATTAAGCTGTTTTTTTAATTCGGGATACAGTGAAAGTGACGGAAAAAGTTTATCAGCAGTAAGCTTTGCTTTTTGTATAAGTAGTGTATCTGAAAATGTTGCTGCTTTAAGTTTTGGAATTCCATGTTGTGCTGTCCCATAAAGATTGCCTGGGCCTCGAAGTTTTAAATCCAGTTCTGCTAGTTCAGCTCCGGAATACGTTGTCTCCATTGCTTTCAACCTTGTATTTGTTTGAACACTTTTACTATCGGTAAATAAAAGACAGTAAGATTTTTTATCTCCTCTCCCAACTCGTCCACGCAATTGATGTAATTGTGCCAGTCCGAATCGCTCTGCAGCTTCAATCATAATAATTGTAGCATTTGGGATATCAATGCCGACCTCAACAACTGGCGTTGCAACCAATATATCAAAATCGCCATTGCTGAATTGCTGTAGTGTTTCATCCTTTTCTTTTGCTTTTTGTTTGCCATGAAGCAGTCCAAGTTTTAAGTCAGGATAAACATTCTTGCTGAGTTGTTCATATTCTTGATTTACTGCTTTTATCGTTTGCATCGTTTCAGAAGGCTCAATAAAAGGACAAATGATAAACGTTTGTGATTTCTTTTCTTTTATTTCTTCTCTAATCCATGCATATGCAGCCTTTCGTTTTTCAGGTGGTACAAGCCATGTCTTGATTTTTTTTCTCCCCTTTGGCATCTCATTAAGATAGGATAAATCAAGATCACCATACATTGTAAGGGCTACGGTTCGAGGGATTGGTGTTGCTGTCATGGTGAGAAGATGCGGATTATTTCCTTTTTGCCGGATGATACTGCGCTGCTCTACACCAAAACGTTGCTGCTCATCTATTATTACCAAACCTAAATTTTTAAACTGTAATTTCTCGTTTAATACAGCATGGGTGCCGATTACAATATGTGTATCATGTAGAATGTAGTTTGTATCATGTGTTTTATTATTTTTTTCTTTATTCTTACTACTAGCTACCTGATACTTGATACTTTTGGAGCTTCCTGTCACCAGATCCACCGTTACTCCAAGCGGCTCAAGCAGTTTGGATATTGTTTTATAATGCTGCGTTGCGAGGATTTCCGTTGGCGCCATGAGGACTGACTGATAACCATTCAAAAAAGAAATATACATACCGATAGCCGCAACAACCGTTTTCCCACTTCCTACATCACCTTGTAAAAGTCTGTTCATAGGCGTTTTTTGTTGAAAATCCTGTAATATATGGTTTATTGCAGCTTGTTGCGCATTGGTTAATGCAAATGGCAGTGATGCAATACATGCTTTAATTTGTTTATCATACTTTTTTATTTCAAATTGAATACCTTTTTGTATTGCATGCCATTCTGCCCTGCGTTTTTTCGCAGCAAGCTGCATGAAAAAGAATTCATCAAATGCCAACCGCTCCTTGGCTTTCTCTGCAGTTTCGCTATCCTTGGGGAAATGGATTTCCTGCACAGCATGCGTAAAATCCATCAGGCGGTTTTCTTTTAAGAGAGTTTCGGGGAGATATTCTTTAAGTTCATTCCCATGCTGGGTTAAAATCGTATAGATTTGCCTGCGGAGCCATTTGGAAGAGACGCCTTGCGTCTCAGGATATATCGGTATTAGACGTCCTGTATGGATTGCCTGATTGTTTCCCGTGATGATTTCGTATTCCGGTGATTGGAGAGAGAGCGTTTTATTTCGACTAAAGTTATCAGCACGTCCTGAAGCGGAAATCGTTGTATTTGGAAGGAGCATTTTCGTTAAAAAAGGCTGATTAAACCACGTCAGCTCAATTGTCCCTGTATCATCAGCGACAAGCGCCTTCTGCATGGTCTTAACGCGCGCGCCGCGCATATAATTTGTTTTTATTTCAAGTACCTGTCCCTGAATAGTAACTGTCTCTCCCGGTTGTATTTCCGCAATTTTTGAAATAAGCGAATAGTTTTCATAACGGCTTGGTAAGTGAAAAAGAAAATCATACAATGTATGTATGCCGAGTTTTTCGAGTTTTCTGGCATACATTTTCATCGCACGATTACCTCTGGTAATTGGAGTATATAAATCCATAGATATAAATTCTAATATAGAATATTTAAATTTACATTACTGGTTCAGTAACGCGAGATAAGGAAGAAATGACGCAGCGATAAGACAAAGTCCTGCGATGATAATGATAACTCTCCAAGCGGTTTTGTGTTTTTCAAACATATCCATAAATAATTATTTTTGCAATACCAGTTTGATAAATTTTCTTTTTCCTACTCTTATTATCATTCCTTCTTCAAATTCGATCATATGTCTTGGGTCGGTGATTGTCCTTGTCCCTTTTGACAAAATTATTTCTACTCCACCCTGCTCAGTTAGTCGTTTTGCTTCTGATTTCGTGGTTGCCAGCTTGGTTGATTTGAGTACATCGACAATTCCGCGGCTATTTTCAAAGGCTTTCGCGACAGCGATTACCGGTATTTCTTCCGGTCTTTCGCCGCCTTGAACTCTTTTTGTGAAGTTATTTTTTGCGTCTTCTGCTTCTTCCAGACTAGTAAGCTCTTTGGTGATTTCAAAGGCGAGTTCTTTTTTGATTGTCATTGGATGCTCGCCCTTTTTCAGAGCAGTTTCTGCTTCTCTTACTGTTGTTAATGGAACATTTGTAGCCAGAATATAAAATTGAAGAATCAGTTCATCAGTAATTGCCATAACTTTAGCATAGATATCTTCTGCTGTATCATCAAGCCAGATTGCATTTCCCCAAGATTTACTCATCTTTCGTCCATCTGTCCCTTCGAGGATAACTGTTGTTAAGATAAAGGATTGCTTCTGCCGAAGATCCTTTTGCAACGTTCTTCCAGCCTGCATATTAAAGGTTTGATCCGTTCCGCCGATTTGTATATCCGTATCCATAAAATAGCTGTCATAGCCTTGCATCACCGGATACAATAACTCATGAAGACCGACCCGTCTGTTTTCACTTAATCGTTTGCGGATCAATTCGCGTCCGACAAAGTCGCCGACTGAAAAATGCTGCGTGAGTTTGACAATGTCTTCAAATGAAAATTTTTTCAGCCATTCACTATTATGCCTGACAGTTACTTTTGAGAAATCGAGGATTTTTTCTGCTTGTTTTTTATATGTTTGAAAGTTCTGATGAATCTCCTCTACGGTAAGAATCGGTCGTTCGGTATCCTTGTCAGAGGTGTCACCAATAAGTGCCGTAAAGTCTCCAATGAGAAAGGTAACATGGTGTCCAAGTTCGCTGAAAGCTTGCAGTTTTCGTAGCGCAACTGCATGACCGAGATGAATTCTCGTACTTGTCGGATCAATGCCGAGATAGATGTTTAATTTTTCACCGGTTCGGAGTTTTTCTTTTAGTTCTTTTTTGCCCGGGATAATATTGGCAACACCGCGTGTTAATAGTTCTTCGATAGCGTCCATAGGCAGAGTATAGCAATAATATGTATCTTTCTCAACTTGCATAAATCTGCATAAGCTTGTATTATCTGTTATAATAGAGTACTACTTCTATGGACTATCAAGCTTCAAGACGTGTGCGTTCTCGAAGACGGCGAGTTTTTTCTTTTGACGCAAGAAAACTGCTTACTATCAGTACGCTTTTGAAATATCTTTTTTTTGCATTTCTTGCCGGTCTTGTGGTTTTGGCTGGTATGTTCCTATGGTATAGTCGTGATTTGCCCACACCTGGAAAATTAATTGCTTCACGGTATAAAGATGCAACACGTATTTATGATAGAAATCATGTCCTTCTCTATTCTGTCTATCAAAAAGAAAATAGGACGTATGTCGGTTTATCGCTTATTCCTAAACAACTTCAAGAGGCGACAATCGCAACAGAAGATAAAAATTTTTATACAAATGAGGGTTTTTCTATTATCGGTATGATGCGTGCTATAAGAAATATGGCATTCGGAGGAGGACTCCAAAGCGGTTCTACCATTACACAGCAGCTTGTAAAGAATGTGCTTCTTACCAATCAACAAACGATAGCGCGTAAGATTAAAGAAATTATGCTTTCTGTTCAGGTTGATCAAAAATATTCAAAAGGCCAGATACTTGAAATGTACTTGAATAATATTCCGTATGGAGGTACTGCAATCGGTGTTGAAGCAGCATCAGAGTTGTATTTTAATAAAAATGTCCAAAATCTTGATCTCGCACAATGTGCTTTTTTGGCAGGACTTCCGCAAAGTCCCAGCTTATATTCTCCCTTCAGTGGAACAAAATATTATTTGACGAGAACGCAGGAGGTTTTGCATAGCATGGTCGTGAATGGATATATTTCACAAAGCGATGCCGATAAAGCATATAAAGAGATAGCGGATTATCATTTTTCTCGAAGCTATACACATATCAGAGCTCCATATTTTGTCATGTATGTCAAACAGCTTCTGGTTCAGAAATTTGGAGAGCAGGCGGTAACAAACGGAGGATTGCAGGTGACAACGTCACTTGATTACAATATCGAGAAAAAGGCACAAGATATTGTAAAGACTGAGATAAATAAATTAGGAGCTTATCATGTAGGGAATGGGGCAGCTGTCGTTACAGATCCAAAAACAGGTGAAATTCTTGCGATGGTTGGTGGTAAAGATTATTTTTCAAATCCGACACCAAGCGGATGTACGCCCGGTAAGAATTGTACCTTTGAACCGGATGTTAATGCGGCACTTGCGTTGAGACAGCCAGGTTCATCGTTGAAGCCAATAACATATTCACTTGCTTTTGAACACGGATATACGCCGGCAACAGCCGTTATGGATGTTCAGACTAATTTTAAAGCAAAGGCATCGGATCCAAACTATATACCTACCGATTACAATAATGTCTATCACGGCCTTGTCCAGCTGCGGTTCGCGTTGGGAAATTCTTTGAATGTTCCTGCGGTTAAAACATTGGCGAGAGTTGGTATTCAGCCGGTTATGCAGCAGGCGTATAATATGGGAATTGAGAACTGGAAGCCTACTCCTGAAAACCTCGCCAATGTAGGATTGTCACTTGTTCTGGGAGGTCGTGAGACAACGCTTTTGGATGAGACAACCGCATACGGTGTCTTTGCAAACGAAGGAATCAGGCAGAATCCCGTTGCGATTTTGAAAGTAACAGATCCTCAAGGGAATACGCTTTATCAATATCAGCCCGCACGAGGACCCCGTGTGCTTCCTGCAGATATCAGTTATTTGATTTACAGCATTCTTTCCGATAACAATGCAAGAGCAATGGAATTTGGCACTCATTCATGGCTTGTTGTGCCAGGATATACGGTAGCCGTTAAAACCGGTACAACGGATAATAAACGGGATAACTGGACGATCGGCTATACCCCCAATTATGTCGTTGGCGTGTGGGTTGGTAATGATGATAATGAATTGATGAATCCAGCAATTGCTTCAGGAGAGACAGGGGCTTCTCCTATCTGGAATAAGATTATGACGGCAGTCTTAAAAGGTAAACCTGATTTGGAAGAACCGAAGCCGAGTGATATTATTGCTGAACAGATTGATGCATTTGCAGGAGGACTGCCTCATCCCGGACAACCGGTACGATCGGAGTTTTTTATAAACGGAACACAGCCGACAGCACAATCCCCGATTTACCAAAGCAAAAACGGACAGAATTATCTCGTATTTAGAGAAAGTGATCCGGTTTCAACAGATGGCGTAAACCGCTGGCAGCAAGGCATTGATGCATGGATTCAGCAATATCATGCAAACGATCCTATGTATCATCCGCCGGCTGATGTTATTATGCAGGCAACAGGAGATCATTCATTAGATGGTACTCCAACTCCGACGCCGCATCCATAAATTTTGGTACAATAAACGCTTGTAAATGTATTCTGATTTTTTTGAAAAAACCTGCGAAAAAATTAAATTCTAGTTATTTTTTTATAAAAGATTAAAAAGAGTGTAATATTCAGGTTTGCATAAGTATTTAGTAAATAAGCATGACCTTGTAAATATTGGTATTCTACAGATTAGGGAATATAATTCCTCTGGGAGGAATTTTTGGATCAGATTCTGTATGATCAGGCAATGAGCCATATAATAATAGGTAAAGTGCTATTTTTATTTTAGCAATATCAGGAGCTGTTTCTATATCATCTCTATATTGCATAGCAGTCTCCCTTAAATGTGTGACAGATATTTTGGTAGTAATTTCTACTGTTTTTTTTAAATTGCTTTGTACATTTTTATCTGCAAGTCTTCGTAAGAATGAAGTATCAGTTAATCTATAGAGTTTCAGAGTTACTTTGCCATCTACTTCTTGTCCAATGTTCAAACTTATATTAAGGTTAGGGAATTCTTTTTGTACTTTATCAATTGTATGAAAATATTCCAAAATTTTTTGTATTTTTATATCATTTAGCTGATGCCTTTCGCTTTTTTTCTTTTTATCTTTACTAGCAGACCGATATGCGGCATCAATTGCTTTTATTTCATAAGTCAATCGATTGAGCTTATCAATAGGTGTCTCATCGCGAATCTCAATCCCACCTTTTTCATTTTTTATCAGTAGATCACTTTTTTCACCTTCTGGCATCAACTCTGCTAATCTAACGTTTGTTGATGCAATAAAAGCTTGGGAACCACTATTATTAGTATTAGGGTTAGGGATTTTGGTATCATAAGGAAATAATACATATACGAAATATCTTGAGAATTCCGGGTATTGGGTTTGTACTTTTTTTGTTTTAGTAAAATCACCAAGAACAATAACACGAATGCCCGCTTCTCCCCGTTCTTTAGGATTCATAATGAGCGCATTATAAATAGCTTTTGCTTGTAGGAGACTTTTCTCTGTAAGCGTAAGAGACGGATCTTTTTTAGCATTATAACTTGAGATTAGTTGGCGAAACACCTCATCAGCATGAGAAGGATTCATTTCGGAAGAAGAATCTGGATTTTCATTTACCCTTACTTGATCAGTATCAGAAGCTATAAGCCCACGCCTCAGAAAAGAAGCAAGGCGAGAAGAAATTCCCGTTGTAATTGTTTCGCTTGAGACTCTCACGCTACTGGCAGTACTTGGGCTTTCAAGTCTCAATCCCATTTTTTTATCAATTAATCTCTTAAGAACGAGCCTTGTTTTTCCATTTTCCTCTATGAGAACAAATAGATCATCTTTTATTTCGGGGTATTCTTCTTTCACTTCAAACGATGTCTGGCAAAATTCCAAAATTTTTTTATTTTTCCAGTCATTAAGCTCCGATTCAGAAAGACTTCCAACAGAATCTCTTGTTCTAAGAGCTTTAATAGCGGCATCAATTGCTTTTATTTCATAAGTCAATCGAGAGAGCTTATCAATAGGTGTCTCATAGCGAATTGCGTCTGCCTGATAATTTACCAATAAATCAGCTGATTCTCCTTCTGGCATGACATCTTGTAATCTACTATTAGACGTAGAAACAAAAATTGGACGAGCATCAGTAGGATCCTCTCTCATATCTTGTATATTATGAAATAATACATATACGGAATATCTTGAGATCGGGTATTGGGTTTGTACTTTTTTTGTTTTAGTAAAATCACCAAGAACAATAACACGAATGCCCGCTTCTCCCCGTTCTTTAGGATTCATAATGAGCGCATTATAAATAGCTTTTGCTTGTAGGAGACTTTTCTCTGTAAGCGTAAGAGACGGATCTCTAATAGCTCGACGGCTTAGGATTAGCTCCCGAAGAATTCCAGTACCATTAGTCTCTGTCATATCTTTTGGGAAAAAGGAACTTTGCAGCCGATCATTTTTACCTCTATAAGAAATTTCTGGTGACATAGTATGAGAATTATAAACCTAAATTAGCACAATTAAAATGAAGTAAAACTGATATAAGAAACTTATAGTTTCGAATGCGTTTCTCATATCGCTCCTGTATCTCTTATTCACTTTTTCTGGTTTGTCTCAGCTTCTCTTATGCTCCTATCATTTTTTCACTCATCACTTTCTTTTAAATAATCAAAATTTTACGAAGTTACTTTAATCGTGCATTGTATTTCTTTTTGAGTGTTTCTAGGATTTTTTCTCTAATTTCCCCTACTTCTTTATCGCTCAGATTTTTATCATAACTTTGATAGACGATGTGAAAGGTTCTGGTTTCTTGATATTTATCAAGAAGTGAAACTTCACAAATTAATGTATTTTGTTTTTTAATTTCTTCCATTAACTCGCCAGTTTGAACTTCTGCTGGGGCTATTATTGCAAGATCTTCTACAACAGGCGGATATTTACTGACTGGCGTATAGATTTTCTTCAGTGTCGCATGTTTGAGTATGCGTCCGAAATTTAGCTCAAAAGTAATAATTGTATTATCAAAGATTTCGATTGTGCCGAGTTCGTATGTTTTTTTACTCTCGTCCTGACCCTCTCTCGCAAAAGGCGAGGAAATGAGAATGGTTGCTCCATAACGATCAGTAAGCTGTTTAAAAATAACGTTTTTGATTTCAACGTCAGCTAATAGTTGCTCAATAATTCCTTTTACTTCTAGGAAAGATGCGTTTTGTTTCTTTACCAATCCTGCGAGTTTCAGATTTTGTTTGGGTAGTTCTTTGCCATTCGTTTCATAGCTATTTGCCAGTTCAAAAATTTTTATCGCTTCATGCTCCTGATTGTCTTTTGCTACCCGTAGTAAGCTTGGAACGACAGTTCTTCGCATAAAAACCATATCGTCAGAAAGCGGGTTTTGAATAGTCACTGCTTCTTCAAGCGGTCCTTCAAACATCACTTCAGACACCATCGGATAGGTATATACTTCAGTAAATCCCCAATATTTCAATGCATCTTTGACTCTGTCTTCCCAGTAAAATTCATTTTTTTCTAAATGAAAATATGTGGGAATTTGCGTTGCGGGTAATGTATCAGGGATATTGTCGTATCCATAAACGCGCGCAATTTCTTCAATCAAATCCTCTGGAATCAGCATGTCGTTTCCGCTTTTTCGCGCCGGTACTGTTACGATAAGCATCTCTCCTTGTCTATCTACCGTAAAACCAAGACTAGAGAGGATTGCTATTGATTTTTCTAGTGGGATAGCTATGCCGACCAGAGAATTAATCTTTTGCTCAGATAGAGTAATAATTGTTTCTTGGGGCGTGTTTGGATAGAAATCAAAAATTTCTGAAACGATTTCTCCATTGGCAAGTGTCTGGAAAAGTTCAATGCCTCGTGTAAGTGCGTCTGTTGCGGTTTCAGGATTGATACCTTTCTCGTTAAGAATAGCGGCTTCAGTCCTTATGCCATGCTCCATGGATGTTTTTCTGATATGTACTGGTTCTACGTTATCTATGAAAAAAAGAATTCGCCTGGTATCTTTGGTGACAATGCTGTTGGCTGTCCCCATAATGCTTATTAAATCAATAATTTCGTCTTTGCCGTTATCCGCGACAATATCACCCCCAGAAAGCGTATACGTTTTTCCGTCAAGTGTTGTTATCATTTCACCTTTTTTTGATTCCCTAATAAGGAGCGTATGATTTACCAGTCGATCATAATCGAATACGTGAGTCGGATGACCCGTTTCGCGCATGACATAGTTGGTAATATCGATAACATTGTTAAGACTTCGGATACCTGATGCTTCAAGCCGATCTTTGACATAATCAGGAGATTCACCAATTTTTATTTCGATGACTACAGCACAAATGCGGTTGATAAGTTTTTCATCAAATTTGAGAGTAAGTTCTGGGTTTTTTTTAGGATGAATTATTGGGAGTTGTAGTTCGGGTTTTGCAAACGTCGCGTCGATTCCTGCCTGTTGCAGAACAGTTGCAGCTTCCCGAGCAATGCCAATAACGGACATTAAATCGGAACGATTTGTTGTTATCTCGATATCGTAAACAAAGTCGTCTTTATAGTTTTCAATTCGTTCAATCGAAACGCTTCTCAGCGATAACTTTTCGGCAATTTTTTTCGGTGTTGCCGAGGTTTTTAAATATTCTCGTAGCCACGAGTCAAGTATTTTTATATTCATATATTAGGTTATGGGTTATAGGTTATAAAGACAATGCCCTATCTGCTATCATCTATTCCCTAGAACTAGAACTGTTTTAGAAAATCTAAATCATTGGAATACAAAATTCTCAAATCATCTATTTTGATTCCGTCTTTCATCATGAGAACCCGCTCAACTCCCCAGCCAAAAGCAAAGCCGGTGTATTTTTCAGGATCAATATGACATGCTTTCAGGACGTTTGGATGCACCATGCCTGCTCCCCCAAGCTCAAGCCATCCTTCTTTGCATAGACGACATCCTTTGCCAAGACAAACACCGCACGAAATGTCAATTTCAAAAGAGGGTTCAGTAAATTGAAAATGGTAGGGCCTGATGCGACTTATCCGATTTTCTCCAAAATATGATTTAACAAAGTAATTTAGCGTTCCTTTCAAATCAGAAATAGCAATATTTTCTCCGACAACAAGTCCTTCAAATTGATGAAACATTGGCGTGTGGCTGACGTCAGACTGGCGGCGGTAGGTTTTGGCGATATTGAGCATTTTAATTGGCAATTCCCCCTTTTCCATCTCCCGTATTTGCCCTGATGATGTGTGGGGAGTCAAGAGAACAGTGCCTTTTTTTTCATCAGGTTGCTGCTTGATAAAAAATGTTTCCCAATCATCGCGTGCAGGATGATTCTGAGGGAAATTCAAGGCTGTAAAAGCATACCAGTCCCATTCGATTTCAGGATATCTTACACGAGTGAAGCCAATTTGCGTAAATATGGATGTAATTTCTCGGATTGCCTGGGTTACGGGATGGAGATGACCAAGTGCAGGACGAATCCCCGGTTCAGTTACGTCAAATGATCTCGAGGTGATAACTTTTGTTTTTTTTAACGTTGTTTCCCGTGTGCTAATTGCTTCTTCAATGATATTTTTAAGTCCGTTTGCGATGCTTCCTATTTTGGGACGTTCTTCTTTTGAAATTTTTGGAAGTTCTTTAAGTAATTTTGTAATCTCTCCGTTTCTTCCCAGAAACTGTATTTTAATCTCCTCAAGTTCTTTAACAGATTTTGTTTCCAGAATGAGTGATATCGCGTTATTTTTAATACTCAATAGCTTCTCTTCCATAATTTGCATTATAATACGTTTGTTTAGTTAATGCGAGTCTTATTATCTCCCAACAAGTAAGAAACTGGTATAGTTTTTCTGTAAGTCCTCTAAATTATCTTCAACAATTTTTAGATCGTAAATTTTTGCAAGTATTTTGCTCCCCATTGTCGCGGTATGTTTGGGAAGTTTCCCTTCCGAGAGAATCTTGGCTACCAGAGCATGGTCTATCATCTTTCCTTCTCCTGACGTTTGCTTAAGATTTGGATATTTTTCTTTTAAAGTATTTTTGCATTGTGCCAGTACTTGCGGATGAGTGATGATAGTTGTTATGTCAGATAGTTTTGCGTCTTTTCTAATCAGTAAGGCATGAGAAATGATAATAGCAAACTCTCTAGTAATTGAAAATTTGTACTCAGCCATTGCTTCGATTGATTCCATGACAATTCCCCCTATTGAGTTATGTATCGCAAAAAGTCCTTGATCGATGGTTCCTTCATGGAGAGATTTCAGAACTTTTTTTGTAGTATGCAGATACTTGATTTTATAGTTTCCACTGTTATTTTCTTTTAAATAATAAAGGATTGCCTCTTCATTAAAACTTCCTTTTCCTCCCTGAATGCCGATTATCAGAGAGTCTTTATGTGCCTGTGTCGGGATAAGTTTGTTATAGAGTTTGTCATATGCTTCACCCAATTTGGTACGCATTTTTTTAGTATAAGGATTGTAATGCTGCAGGTTGATAAACAGTTTCCAGGTATCATTGCAGGTTTGTTCTTTTACCTCCAGAAGTTTTGTTGTGCCGATTGTATCAATTTGCGTTTTTCCAACTCCAAATTCTTTAAGCAGTCTTCCGATAAAATGAGTTAATCCCTGTGAATTTGCAGCAAGTTTATCATGTTCATTGGCTGTCATTTCAATAACGCGCAGCTGTTTTCCCAAAAAATATTTTTTCCAGAACTGATATGTTTTATTCGTGGTTAGAAATTTATCTATAACAATAGGAAGATCTGCGAAGCTATTTTTACTGCTGTCAGGTCCGAAAAGCGGATGGGTCAAAAGAGCTTGTGTTTTTGTCCCTTTAAGATATTTTTTTAATATTTTTGCCGGATATGTTTTAACAGAAAGAACGTCAATCAAAATTTGATCCGGTCTAAAATATTTTTTATGATCGATTATAATTGGTTCAAAATTTTCAATCGGGACAGCGAAAAAAATGATTTCGCTCTTATAGGCTATTTTTATATCGGTTATTACCGGAAAATTTGTTCGCTCTTTCTTATTGCGTTGATAAATCGT
>JAJYHW010000010.1 GCA_021784535.1 bacterium | reverse complement strand
TTCAGTTTTTCACTTTATCAATAAGTATAAAAGCGCAGGCACAAAGCAGAAGGTACTTACTTTTATCTTTTATGCTTTATTTTTTGTGTCTGCAGCGTTTAATTTTACCTATTATCTAAATCAGTATTTTGTGCAGCAAAATTATTTCAATGCGGCAAGGTGGCAATATGGGTATGCAAAAATAATTCCACAGGTTGAGCGAGTACAAAAGCACTATAAAAGTATTGTTGTTTCCAATAAAGCTGGAATGAATCAATCTTATATGTTTTTTCTGTTTTACTTACGGTATCCGCCACAATACTATCAGCAACTTGTGGCGCAAGGCAAAAATCTGACAAGCGATAAGCAATTCGGTAAGTATGAGTTCCGTACATTTAATTGGAATACAGCAAGATTTAAGAAAGACACGTTATATGTAGGATCAGCGGCAGATTTTCCAAGCAATATTGTGGCAAAGAAAACGATATATTATCCAGACGGAAAACCGGCAATGATGCTCGTTGATCCAAAAAATAATTTATGAAACAGCTCAGTGTCGTTCTGGCGGTCTTTAATGAAGAAAAAAATTTGGAAGCGTGTCTTTTATCGATAAGAGATATTGCTCAGGAGATTGTCATTGTTGATGGCTCCTCAACTGATCAGACTGTTGCAATCGCGAAAAAATTCGGATCACGAATCCTGGTGACTGATAACCCTCCTATATTTCATATCAACAAGCAAAAAGCGATTGATATGGCAAAAAATGAATGGATACTCCAGCTTGACGCGGATGAACGGGTGAGCCCTGCGCTGGCAAAAGAAATTGTACGCGTCATTAATATGACAGATGAAGAAGTTGTATCATATCAGGAAAAACTTCCCGATAAAAAATTATTTCTGCGTCATCAGAAGCTTCTGGAAAATAGAGATGGAGCTATTGGTACGATAAATGGGTATTACGCAGCATTTTTTATTCCCCGGCTCAATTATTTCCTTGGGCATTATATGCGTTACGGCGGTGTCTATCCCGATGGTGTGATCCGTCTGATTAAAAAAGGCAAAGCGTATTTACCATGCAAAAATGTGCATGAACAAATGGTGGTTGAGGGAAGAGTCGGCTGGTTGCAAAATGATTTGTATCATATGGATTCTCCAACGTTTGATCGATATTTACAGAGAAATAAACGGTATATTGACCTCATGGCAAAAGAGTTGCAGGAAAGTAAAAAAAATACAGCACTGTTTGCCCCAATACGCTATCTGGTTTATTCACCTGTTTATTGGTTTTTTTTAACATATATCAGACATAAAGGGTTTCTTGATGGATTTCCGGGGTTTGTTTTTTCTTTATTCTCCGCTCTCCGTTTTCCCAGATCTTACCTAAAATCATTACATTAAGCATGAGGTATTTTTATATTTTTGTTTTTATAAGCATTGTTTATGGCATTTATCTTTTTTCATACCATCTTTTACATGGAGATTTATTATTTCATACCGATATAGCGCGTGATTTTTTATTAATACAGGATATCGCGGTGAATCATAAATTAACATTAATTGGACCAAGAGCAGGAGGTATCCCTGGGACTTTTTTTGGACCTTTATGGCTTTATCTTATGATTCCTGCATTTCTTATCGGCCATGGTAATCCGATTACTGTTGGTTATTTTTGGCTAGTGTTAGCGCTAATTGGTTTGGGAATTACTTATTATGTGGTGAATAAAATTTTTAATCCAATAATAGCAATTTGCGCTACAGCACTTTTTACATATTCCATTATTTTTCTTGCACCAGGATTTACACAAAGTTTTGCTCCTGTCGTTCTTTCTCCACTATTTTTATATATTGTGTATCTTTTTGTTGAGAAAAAGCAGATACGTTATTTAGGCTGGTCTGCATTTTTAAGCGGTATTCTAATACAATTTCAGCCAGCATACGGATCGATCATGCTAGCAATTACTTTTTTGATCTCCTTATTTTTACTTGTCAAAAGAAAGCAAAAACGCTTTCTGTTGCTGTGGCTTATCTCCTTACTCCCTTTATCAACCTATATCTTATTTGAATTACGTCATAATTTCCTGGAGACACATGCGCTTTATAATTTCATATTTCATCATAACACACAATCTTATCAACAGGTTAATTTTGCCTATCTTGTACAAAATAGAATGGAAGGATTTTTTGGAACTGTAAATATTATCAATAATAATACGTTGTTTTATAATCTTTTTTTTGTATTTCTTAATTTGTGTATTGTTATTTTATGGATAAAAACAAAAAAATCGGGACAGAGGACATTTATTTTATTGATATATCTTTATATTATTGGTTTTTGGCTGCTTACATTTCTATTTCAAGGAACTGTCTGGAATTATTATTATTTGGGGTTTATTCCACTCGTAGCAATTGCGCTTTCTTCTCTTATTACATATTTACCAAAATTTCTTTTTTTTTGTTTATTTTCTCTCTTGTTGGTTATTATGATAGCCAATGGTTATAGAAGCGTTACGCTCTGGCAGTCACATTTTTCCGGTAAGGATACATCGTCATGGTTACTTAATAAACAAGTTGCGAAGTATATTTTTCAAAATACGCACCAGAATTTCGGTTATTATGTTTACTCTCCGGATGAGTTTGGTTATTCTAAAAAATACGCAATGAGTTATATTAATTTAACAGATAATTATGCAGAAAAAGGGTATTTATGTACAAAAAAACCTATAACATATCTTATTTATGAACCAACATTTAGCGATTCTCATACGGATCCTGTATTTTGGAAAAACGTTGAGGTTAATATAAAAACGAAGCCCGTTTCGATTAAGATGTTTCATCAGGTTAGAGTAGAAAAGTATTTGTTAACTTCCCGACAGATCAAGCAGCCTTCTGATCCTACAATGATTTGCGGGCTGCAATGGCGATAGTTTTCTTATTACGCGTATCTATTCATTTGTTTTAATCATTGTGATATTTTGTTACAATAGGAGAGAATATGAGAGTTCTTGTGACCGGCGGTGCCGGCTATATCGGAAGCCATATGGTGAAGGTTCTTTTGGAAAAAGGGTATGAGGTCGTGGCTGTCGATAGTCTTGAACGTGGTTTTCGTAACGCGGTTGATGATCGTGCAAAATTTATAGAAGGAAATCTCCTTGATAAAAGTTTTGTTGAACATATCTTTTCTTCTGACCATTTTGATGGAGTTATTCATTTCGCGGCTTATATCGCGGTTGGAGAATCAATGGAGTATCCGGGAATGTATTTTGAAAATAACGTAGCCGGCGCCTTACACATAATTCAGGCTATGCAAAAAAATAGCATGAATAATTTTATTTTTTCTTCAACAGCGGCCGTGTATGGGACGCCTGTTGTCATTCCTATTGCAGAGGATCATCCCAAAAAGCCTGAAAGCCCCTATGGAGAGAGTAAATTGATGGTAGAAAAAATACTGCAATGGTTTCATGACCGGAATAATATGCATTTTACTGTCTTGCGGTATTTTAATGCCTCTGGCGCGTCACTTGATGCGAGTACAGGTGAGAGACATGCTCCTGAGACGCATATCATTCCAAATGTGATAAAAGCAGCATCGGAACAAAGTACGTTCCGGTTGTTTGGTACTGATTATGATACACCTGATGGTACCTGCATTCGCGATTACATCCATGTGCTCGACCTTTGTGATGCACATATTCTTGCTTTGGAAAAATTAGTAAAAGATGGCGGAAGCTATACATATAATGTCGGCACAGGTAAGGGATTTTCCAATAAAGAAGTCGTAGAGATGGTGAAAAAGGTAAGCGGTGTTGATTTGCAGGTGGAATATGCCCAGAGAAGACCAGGAGATCCAAATCAGCTCATCGCTGATGCGACAAAAATAAAAACAGAGCTTGGGTTTGAACCCAAATATTCTGATCTTGAAACAATAGTAAAAACAGCGTGGAAATGGCACCTCACGAAGTGAGCAAGAAAAAGCATACAGTCATCATGCAAAGAGTCCAAAGTCATAAAGTCAATAAAGTCATCAAGAATTATTTTACTCGAAGACTTTCGACTCGAAGACTTTCGACTCGAAGACTTTAAGACTATTATGAAGGTTGCTCTTGATATTTCTCCATTACAATCTGGTCATAAAATCCGCGGTGTCGGGTTTTATCTTCTTAATTTGAAGAAAGCACTTTTGCAATACTTCCCGGAGATTGAATATCAGTTTTTTACGCAAAGAAATGCTCTTGATACTTCTGTTGATCTTGTCCACTATCCCTATTTTGATCCGTTTTCTCTGTCATTGCCGTTTGTAAAAAAATACGCTACAGTCGTTACAGTTCATGATCTGACACCGCTTATTTTTCCTGAGCATTTCCCATCCGGTTTGAAAGGCTCTCTCAAATGGCAGTTGCAGCGTTTTAATTTACAAAAAGCAGATGGTATTCTCACCGATTCGGAAGCGTCAAAGAGAGATATTGAACGGTTGGTTGGGGTTTCAAATAATAAAATTTCTGTTGCATATTTAGCGGCTGGAGAGGAGTTTAGAGTCATCAAGTCATCAAGCCATCAAGCCATTGAGCAAACACGTGAAGACATTCAGCTTGCAGACTTGAAGACGAGATATAATTTACCTGAAGAGTTTGTCTTGTATGTCGGGGATGTGACATGGAATAAAAATCTTCCACGTTTACTGCATGCAGTAAAAGAGATTGACGTGCCGCTTGTAATGGTTGGCAAATCTCTTGTCGCAACAGATTTTGACAAGGAAAATAAATGGAATAAGGATTTGGTCGAAGTGCAAAAATTAGCAAGACATAATAAAAATATTATCACTCTTGGTTTTCTTGCAACAGATGATCTGGTAGGATTGTATAATCTTGCGACAGTATTTGTATTCCCTTCAATTTATGAAGGTTTTGGACTTCCTATTCTTGAAGCGATGCAGTCCGGCTGTCCGGTAATTATCTCGCGCGAAGGATGCATGCCAGAAGTCGGCGGAGAGGCTGCATATTATTTTGACGGGTACAACACGGACAGTTTGGCAAAAGCCATAAAGCGGATATTTACCTCCAAAAAACTTCAAGAGGAGTTGTCGAAAAAAGGACTAGAGCAGGCAAAAAAATTCAGCTGGAAAAAGACGGCAGAGGAGACGATGCGAGTTTATAAGAAGGTTATAGGAGATAGGTTATAGGGGATAGGAATTTTATGAATAACAAAATAAATACATATAGGGATTTGATTGTTTGGCAAAAGTCTATGGATCTTTGTGAGTTAGTTTACTTGGCAACGCAAGAATATCCAAAAAGTGAATTATATGGTTTAACGTCTCAGATAAGGCGCTGTTCTATATCAATCCCATCTAACATAGCAGAAGGGTTTCAGCGCCATTATAAAACAGAATATGTACAATTTTTGTATATTTCATTTGGGTCAGGTGCAGAATTAGAAACACAACTTGAGATTTCCCTCAGAGTAGGATATCTTGAAAAAGATAAATTTGACGAGTTGAATATTCTCCTGCAAGAAGTGATGAAAATGCTTAATAGTTTAGTAAGCAAGTTGGAAAATAGAAGATAGACTATTTCCTATCACCTATAACCTAAACCCTAGTTTATGCGTAGCAGAATACAGCACTTATTAAAACATCCTCTTATTTACGGCAGTTCTATCGTCGTGACAGGCGGTATCCTGGCAAATTTTTTTAATTTTCTTTTCAATCTTTTTATGAGCAGGTCGTTGTCTGTTACTGATTATGGTACGCTGGCAAGTATTATTTCACTTATCACTTTTCCGACACTTCTTGTTGCTGCAGTCAATCCGGTTATTATCCGTTTTGCCGGTAATTATTTCGTGAAGGATGAAGCAAGCTTGCTGAAAGGCCTTTATTATTTATTTTTCCGGTTTCTTTTTGTTTCAGGTACTCTTGTTGGTATTTTTTCTTTGCTGTTTCTTCATCAAATAGGACAATTTTTTCATATTACAAATAATACGATTCTTATTTTTGCTGATTTGTATATCTGGTTATCATTTGTCAGTATTATTAATGCTTCTTTTCTGCAGGCAAAACTGGCATTCGGTTTTCAGGTGATTGCAGGGCTTATCACTGCTCTTATGAAATTGCTTCTCGGAGTCATTTTTGTTATTCTTGGGTACTCAGTGGCAGGAGCGACAGGAGCACTGATTGTCTCAGGGATTGTCGGATATGGTATCAGTTTTATTCCTTTACGATTTCTTTTCTCCCATAAAGCAAAATACCCAAATATCAAATCAAAAGAATTTTTCCGTTACGGTATTCCGACTGCACTGACACTGCTTGGTCTTACCTCATTTATCTCAACCGATATTATTCTCGTAAAACATTTTTTTGATTCGACACAGGCAGGGCTTTATGCGGGACTTTCTTTGATCGGAAGAATTATTTTCTTTATTTCAGCACCGATTGGAACAGTTATGTTTCCGATTATCGTACAGAAACATAGCAAGGGCGACAATTTTCTTAATACGTTTAAATTAGCGGTCGGCATGGTGTTGGCACCTTCTATTCTGTTAACGTTGTTTTATTTTTTCTTTCCGCGTTTCACGATACTGTTCTTTCTTAAAAGACCGGATTATTTGTCTATCGCACCATTATTAAGTGTTTTTGCTTTGTATATATCTTTTTATTGCGTTCTTTATTTATTTGCCAATTTTTATCTTTCTATTAAAAAAACAAAGATTTATTTACCTGTGCTTGCCGGTGCGATGCTGCAGATTGTGCTCATTAGCATGTATCATCAGACGTTTATTCAAATCATTATGATATCTTTTGTATTAGTCCTTTTACTTGTAATTGGATTTTTGTTATATTATCCCTATGCAACGAAAAAGTAGCTATTCAGTCAAACTGCTTTCTGTCATAGTGCCGGCGTACAAACAGGGGAAAACGATAGTGAGGGATATTAAAAATATTCAAAAGGAGTTAGAGAAACTGGATTGTCACTATGAGATCATTGTAGTAGTTGACGGGCTGGTTGATAATACGCTTAAAAAAATTCTCCCGTATAAATCTTCAAGAATAAAAATTCTGGCGTATCACAAAAATGAGGGAAAAGGACACGCGATCCGGTACGGCATGTTGCATGCAAAAGGCGATGTCATAGGCTTTATCGATGCAGGAATGGAGTTAAATCCAAAAGGTCTGGCGATTTTATTATCAGATTTTCAGAAATATCATGCGGATATTGTTATCGGAAGCAAGCGTCATCCGCAGTCAAGAGTTGTCTATCCGTTCAAGCGACGGGTAATTAGTTATCTCTCACAAAAATTTATTAAATTACTTTTCGGGCTTGATGTGACTGATACGCAAGTGGGTTTGAAGTTTTTTAGAAGAAGTGTGGTTAGAAAAGTATTGCCGCGTTTGCTTGTGAAACAATTCGCATTTGATGTGGAGATATTGGTAGTTGCCCGCTATCTTGGCTATACACGTATTTACGAAGCTCCAATAGAGCTTACTCATACTTTTGAGGGAAGTCTTATCTCTCATAGCATGGTTAAATCTTTATACAATACCTTCTGGGATACCTGCGCGGTTTTTTATCGGTTGAAAATGAAACATTATTATGATCAAAAGCGATACAAGCACCCAAAATCGCTTTCCCGTATCAAAGTAACTGTTTCACAAAATCATCCATGAATATCCTCATATTTAATTGGCGTGATCCTAAGAATCCTCAAGCCGGCGGTGCAGAACGATTGACGCAGGAGTTGGCAAAGCGTTGGATAAGAAAAGGTCATAGCGTAACACAGTTTAGCGCCTCTTTTAAAAATGCAAAACAGAAGGAGCTGATTGATGGTGTGCAATATATCAGGAAAGGGCACTGGTGGAACGTGCATTTGTTTGCCTGTTATTATTATTTTCGTTACATGCGTAAGCAAACGGATATTATTATTGATGAAGTGCACTGGTTTCCTTTTTTTAGTGCGTTTTATGCAAGAAAAAAAACTGTCGCACTGGTTTGTGAGGTAGCAAACAAACTTTTTTTTACTATTTATCCTTTTCCAATTGCGATATTCTGGAGATTGATTGAAAAAATTTATCTAACGGTATATAAAAATGTACCCACTATGGCTATCTCACAATCAACATATGAGGATTTGATTGTAGAAGGGCACAAGTCTTCAAATCTTATCGTTTTGCCGATGGGATTAACGGTTTCGATTACTCTTAAACAGTCCGAGAAAGAAAAAGAGCCAACGCTTATTTATGTGGCACGATTAAATAAGCAAAAGGGAATTTTTGATACCATTGAGGCATTTCGTATCGCAAAAGAGCAGATTCCCGGATTGAAATTATGGATCGTTGGATCAGGAGATGTCGCCATAGTCAGGAAAGTAAAGAATGCGCTCAAAAAGCAAAAATTAGAGGATTTCGTAAAATTATTTGGTTTTGTAACGGAGGAAAAGAAATTTGCATTATTGTCCCGGGCGCATCTACTTATAAGCGCGTCGGTGCAGGAAGGATGGGGACTTACTGTGCCTGAAGCAGGACTTACAAAGACGCCTGCGATTGTTTATAATACACACGGGTTTCGGGATATTATTGTTAATAAAGAAGACGGTTTATTGGTTGATCCTATCCCATCAGCTCTTGCAAAGGGAATAGTGGCGATACTACAAGACAAAAAGCTTTATAAACGCTTGCAAATTGCAGCTGAAAAAAAAGCAAAGAGTTATTCCTGGGATACAACAGCTGATAGTGCGATGAAATTTATGCAATCATTATGAAAAGTCCTTTAGTATCCGTTATCGTAACTACCAGAAATGAACAAAGAAATATTAAGAATTGTCTGGAAAGTATTAAAAATCAAATATATTCTCCAATACAAGTGCTTGTAGTGGATAATAATTCCAGAGATAAAACAAAAGAAATTGCAAAGAAATATACAAAGTTTGTTTACAACAAAGGACCTGAGCGATCAGCACAAAGAAATTATGGTGCACAAAAAGCAAAGGGTGAATTTGTGTTTTTTATTGATTGTGATATGATGCTAGCTCCCGAAGTTGTCGCTCAATGCGTACAGACAATCAAGAATGGTTTTGGAGGACTCGTCATTCCTGAAGAATCATTTGGTGAGGGTTTTTGGTCGCAGGCAAAAGCTCTGGAGCGCAGTTTCTATCTGTGCAACGATACTATCGAAGCAGCGCGATTTTTCCCAAAAAAAGTATTTGAGGAAGTTGGCGGATTTGATGAAGGACTTACGGGTCCGGAAGATTGGGATTTGTCCCAACGGATTGCTAAAAAGTATAAGATGGGGAGGATACAGGCACTTATTTTACATAATGAAGGGACACTCTCATTAAGTCGGACTATTCAAAAGAAATATTATTATGCCAAAAAATTTGCACCGTATATTAAAAAAAGTGCTAATAAAAAAAACTCTAAAGAGCAGTTCAGTATACTAGGACGCTATCAGGTTTTTTTCTCACAACCAAAAAAATTGCTAAAAAATCCTGTATTAAGTTGCGGCATGTTGTTCATGAAAACGAGTGAATTTATTGCTGGAGGATTGGGATATCTCGTATCTCAAGAAAGGTGAATTATTAATTTTAAATGTTGTAATATAGAACACATATAGTGGTTATCGCCAATAACTTTTTATGAAGAAAACGAAACAAAACTTAAAAGGAAATAGTTTATTTATTTCTATTATTATTGTTAATTGGAATGGGAAGAAGTGGTTGAAAAATTGCCTTGATTCGCTGGAGAAACAGACACACAAAAACTTTGAAATAATATTTGTCGATAACGCTTCAACTGATGATAGTATTGCCTTTGTCAAAAAACGATATCCAAAAGTAACAATAGTGCAAAATACTAGCAATCGAGGCTTTGCCGGAGGAAACAATGACGGGCTAAAATTTGCCAAAGGCGACTATATACTCTTATTAAATAATGATACCTGGTCACCTCCTGATTTTTTGAAGAATTTTATCAAAGCGTTTGATGAATTACCAAAAGCAGGCTGTATCCAATCAAAAATGGTGCTTCTGAGAGATCCGCAAAAAACTGATCTAGTTGGAGCCTATTGGACTGATTCATCTTTTTTGTATTATTACGGCTTTGGCAAAGATGCCAATCTACCGCAATATAATAAACCAATGCCTTTTTTTACCAACAAAGGTGCCTCTGTGATGATTCCACGGAAAATAATTGATAAGATTGGCTTATTTGATGATGACTTCTGGTTATACTATGAAGAAACTGATTTTTGTCACCGTGTATGGCTTGCCGGATATGAGTGCTGGTACTGGCCAAAAGCTGTCGTGCATCATGCTGGAGGTGGAACTTCAATACGTTTTGATAACAGTCTTATTCAGTTTCATAATTTTAAGAACAAACTGATGAGCTTTCTTAAAAACTTCGAAACAAAAAATTTGCTGACAATTATTCCTGTCTACATCATTCTTAATATATTCCTCAGTATTGTCTGGCTTTTACAAGGCAAGACGAAGCATTTTGCTGCTTTATATCAGTCTATTTGGTGGAATATTGTTCATTACAATCAAACTATGAGAAAGAGAAAAAAAATACAGTCTTGGCGTAAAAAATCAGATGACGAGATAGTTAGACTTACCAAGAAAAATCCGAGGTTTAATTATTATCTATATCTATTGAAAGGGGATTTGGAACAATATAAAGATTAATAAGAAAAAAATTGCTTTTATAACTCCAATTTATTTACCTGCAAAACTTTCAGGTTCTAGTTTTGTAATTAATCAATTGGCAGAGGGGTTGGTAAAAGAACAGTGTGATGTCACTGTTATTACGTCTGATGCATTAACAGCGCGTTATTGGTATGATCCAATTTTTGGTAAAAAGATTAAAGAGAAAAAAAGTACAATAAATGGGGTAAAGGTTTATCGATTATCATGCAACCAGCCACTATCTAGCTTTTATTTTATTCTTGTCCGTATATTTCCATTTTTTTTAACAAAATCGCTGCTTAGCAAGTTGAGCATTGCTTATCAAGGGCCGATACTTACTGGTTTAAAACATACTCTACAAGAAAATTATTTTGATGTGATTCATAGTTCACCATTCCCATATTATCTTACCAAGCAAGTAGCGCACGTTGTATCCCAACTCGATCATAAGCCTACCGTTATTGTGACTCCATTTTTTCATTCATCTGTCATGGATTTTTCAAACAAGAATTTACAAGAAGTATGTGACAAAACAGATTATATCCATGTTGTATCAAACGCAGAAAAAAAAGAAATACAAAAAAAGTTTATAGTACAAAGTAAAAAACTTGTTACCATTCCACTCTTCTTAAATTTACAAAAGACTATTTCATCGAACAAAAATATAAAGAAAATAAAGCGATTTAAAAAAAATTATGAATTAGAAGGTAAAAAAGTAGTCTTTTTTGTTGGCAATAAAGGATATATGAAGGGGGCGATAACGTTGCTTCAGGTTATTGATAAACTTCATAAAAAGGATCCATCATATGTATTGATAGCAATTGGAAATAACTTACCTGAATGGAACGATCAGAAAAAAAAGATTGCTCAAGATGCCCTGTTGGATTTAGGATATGTATCTGAAGAAGAAAAACATCTACTATACGAGGTGTGTGACATTTTGTGTATGCCATCAAAAAGTGAATCATTCGGGTTAACTTATTTGGAAGCTTGGCAATATAAGAAGCCTGTTATCGGATGTGATATCCCTAGCTCGAAGGAACTCATACAAGGAAATAACGCAGGGCTACTTGTCCCTTTTGACAGTAAAACAGCTTTAGAAAATGCTATCCTTGAGTTATTCAATAATCCTAAAGAAAGAAGAAAATATGGGGAAAACGGATATAAAGCTCTTAAAAAGAAATATACGGAAGAACAATTTTTTTCTCAATTCATTAAATTATTAGAGTAATATGATTCAAAGAAATTACAAAAAAATAATAATTGCATTAATTTGTCTTGTGCTATTTCTTATTCCTCAATTATTTTGGGGGAAACTATATCAAGTCGGGGGAGACGACACCAGATTGTATTATCTTTTCCCTTTGGAATTTTTAAAAAACTTTACTTTTAATATAATTTCCGATAATACATTTGGTATCGGAGGAGGATATGGACCTGTTAGCTTTTTTGCTCCCATGACATTTATATTTTTCATCTTTAAAACGTTGCTACCTTTTGTTAATATACAATTCTTTTTTTATGGACTTAATCTAGTCGGTGGATTTTTGGCTTTTTATTTTTTTCTCGGCCTTTGGATAAAGGATGATAATAAAGCTGTTTATTGCTTCCGTATTGCTTGCAGTTTATTATATGTTTTTTCTCCTTACCTTATTAAAACGCTTTACCATAATCAATTATTAGCACAATATCTTATTTCGATAGTACCTGCTGTATTATATTTTTTTATCAAAGCCTTACAGGAGAAGCGATGGATTTTTATACTATTTTCTGCACTGATTTATTCCTTATTCAGTTCTACTATTTTAACCTTACCATGGTTTTATGGGTTCCTTTTTAGTCAGATTCCATTATTTATCTATTTAGGAATTATATATAAAAAAAGATTTTTTATTTACAGTAGCCTATTGGTTTTAAGCATTATTTTACTCAATTTCTATTGGATTATTCATTATATTCTTGGTACATTTTTAACATTTCATAATACAAATTTATATTCATATTCTGCATCAAAAGGTTTTATATCCAATAATGATTCAACAATTAACAGCCTCTCTCATATGAATAGTCCAGTTAATCAGTTACTTGGTTACATTACTGCAGGCTGGAATGAACAATTGCCAAATATTTTTTATTATGTCAGCAGCATAGTTATTATGGCTATTATACTTTTGGCTGGCGTTAAAAAGAGCAAAGCTGAAAAATATTTACAAAAGGAGTATTTGATATTTCTTATCGGGTTATTGTGGGCATTTTTTCTGTTTACTCCCAATATGGGTGATTGGAGCGTTTCGTTATTTCTTTTCTTTAATCATCATATACCATTATTTTCTGTGGTAAGAAATATGTATGATAAGTTTGCACTTGCTATGGCATTTACCTATGCCACAACATTATTCATTAGTCTTGTTATTCTAAAGAAGTATTTTATCAAAAGAAAATTACTTATGATAGTGTGTGCGTATTTTTTTATCCTTATTATTATCAATGCTCATAATTTTATATTTCCACAATTTACTGATCAGACATTTTCTACCAGAATTTCCGGTACATTTAATAAAGATTATCAAAATTTAGCTTCTTATATTGCACATCTTGATACCAATGGATCACATGTGCTTTGGTTACCGCTCAATCAAGCAAACTATGTTGCTATTGAAGATGCCTACAATAAAAATCATTATTATTTTGGGCCATCTCCTCTTAGAATTTTAGCAAATGTATCAGATTTTACTGGCTTTATGGGGATAACGGATACATATGAACCTGAATTGGGTTGGAAAATATACGCATTACTTCAAAATAAAAAATATCAACAGATAGGGAAAATTCTACAGAGGTTAAATGTCAAATATATTATTATTAATTATCAGAAATTACCCTCCCAAGGGGATAATTTTTTATATAAGACTAATATGCTATATGTTCAAAATAATATTTTTAAAAAGACTATCCTTGGCAAGAAAATAAAAGATTTTGGTAATCGTTATTCACTTTATAACATAGCTTCCCAATACGAAAGCAATAAAATTTATGTTACAGATACTTATGCAAAAATTCCTATAGGGTCTACGGCATCATTTTATAAGCTACATAGCTATGAATATATAATAAAGCTTACTCATATCTCTAATAATATAAAATTAGTTTTTCTGGATGCCTATGATGCTGGGTGGCAATTGCATATTTTGGGTTCTCAAAAAATTCTTCCTTTCCAACATGATTTTGTACAAAATTATGCTAATGGATGGGTTATCAATACGAATTACATTACAGAAAATTATCCTTCAACTATGTATCAAAAGAATAAAGATGGGAGTATCAATGTTACACTGGAGTTATTTTTCTTCCCGCAAATTATTGCATGGATAGCATATGGATTAAGCGGAGGATTTGCTCTGATCATTATATTACTAATTGCATGGAACTCTAAGAAAAATAAAATTTAGCGTAGAAGCTTTCAAAGCGCTTTACTATTATGTACAAATCGAATTAACTTTTTCCGGAAAATATTTTATTGCGTCTTTTTAGGCTGCTAACATCATTTGGTAATAGAGCAGTAAATAAATTAATCGCCGAGAGCAGATTGAAAATGGTCAAACTTGCCTTTTTATTTTTGTAGTATTTATTGATAAGTTTTTGATTAAAATCGAAATAAGTATGTACGTTTTTGTAAATATAATCAAAATTGGAAGGAGAGAAATTAGAAAGAGTTTTATAAAAAATAGCAACAATTGTTTTTATTACATTAAGTAATAAGTTTATCATTGATAATCGTTTGTGGGCGATTGTATCGCTATAAAATTGTTCGCGTTTATAAAACAAAACCTTATTAACTAGTGATACTTTGCCCTGAGACATAATTTCATGAATAGTTAAACAATCGCTTGCAGCGAGCACCGGTAATTTGTTATATCCGTCTATTTTTTTTAAAATCTCTGTTTTGTATATGCCATAAAAGATATTTGCTTTAAAATGGTAAAAATCTTCTCTCAGATATGTTTCAAAAGTAATTTCTTCTTTTCTGTAATTAACAAAACTACATTTTTTGTTCTTTTTAATATTATCTTGAGAATCAATAACTGCAAATTTGGTTGCTATCAGTGCTGTATTTTTATCCTTTTCAAATTTATTTATAATAGATTCAATGTAAGCCTTGTCCCAGAGATCATCGTCTGCCGCCCACATAAAATAAGGGTATCTTGCTTT
>JAJYHW010000059.1 GCA_021784535.1 bacterium | reverse complement strand
TGCGAGCAGGGCTTTTTACTTCATACACGCTATTATTAATATTGTGCATTTGATGAACCATTGACAGTGACGTTTACGTTTGACGTTGCGTCTCCTGTGCCGATACCGTTTAATCCGCCAGTATTAAAGCTGGTAGAGTTCCCTCCTGTATTGCTGTGTGAAACAACACCGGTAAAGATGGTACTGAGATTGTTTTGAAAAACACCAAGCCAGTTGGTATTGGTAACGTTTACGTGATTTTTTGTATATGGTCCGTTACCCTCAACGTTTACGGTGTTTTTACTAGTACCGCATCCGCAATTTGGTAAGACTGCATAGTTACTGTTGCCGCCTACTCCAATATTCACGTTGCTTGTTGCGCTTCCTGTATTGACGATACTTGCACCATTCGTATTAAAACCTGTGTGATTGTTGCCAGTATTTGCATTGGAATCAATTACAGTTGCAACTCCGAGCATGTTGTGCTGATGGATACTCGTGCCATTGAAATTATGCACGTTTACCATTGAGTGCGAACCTGCATCATTGCCATTGACAGAGACTGTTGTGTCAGCAAATGCCGCAGGAGCAATTACTCCCGTAACGAGCGCTGCGGTTACAAGCGCTGTTGTTATTTTTGTTGGAAATGTCATGCTATCACCTCCTTTCATAAAAAGTTGCATTGATGATATTTCTTATGGATAAACGATATAGGCAAGAATCACCTGCCTTGATTCTTGAAGCGCGGAAAAAAAGATACGCAGCATTTCTGAGGTTGAGTTCCGCACTTCAAGGAACCCAGCCTCAGTTATAAAAAAACCTTTTGAACTCCCCCAAAAACAGAATTCAAAAGGTTAAATAATTTCTACTTGAGCAGTTAATCATTTTACTTGCTTTAGATTAAGATATTTATACTGCTTTGTCAATTGGTATTAAAAGAATATAACTATATCAAAATGGCTTTCCTGCAGGATGTATTTTACTTTTTGTTGATTTCCAGTATACAATAAAGAGCAATATGGTCGGAGAGAAAGCCTTTTTTGTTTTTTGAAAATTGAACTTTTTTTGCAAATAGCAAATCAGTTTTGACCGGCGTTAATGCATCTATTGAGGAAATAAAGATATTGTCAATACTTGCAGGCTTGCTGCCAAAATAAAAGTATTTAATTCTATCTGGCGAATAGGTTGGCTTGTCGATATTTCCGAAGATATCATATACTTTTGCCTGCTTAACAAATTTCTGATAAAGAGTTGAGTTTTTGGCAATGTTAAAATCCCCTGTTAAGATAAGCGGAATTCCTGTTTTCGTATACTTATTTATCGTGTCAGCTGCTTCATTTAATTGATTAGCTATTAGTGTATAAAGTCTATTTTCAGGGGTTAGATTGTGTTCAGTATCTGAACTAAGATGTGTTGTGATTAGTCTGATTGAAAAATCTTCGATCATACAGGAAAGCATTCCCTGTTTGGCTATCTTCCAGTAAAATTGCGCACGAGCTGCTTTTGGAAAAGAATAGGCAACGTACTCCCGATGGCTAAGTGGATACTTTGAAAAAATGACAAGTCCACCGCGGGGACCAAAGATACTTTTCTGATAGCAAACATACGAGAAGCGCTTCATTATTTTTTTAAAAAGAAGTAAATGATAGTAGGTAAAGATTTCCTGCAGGCAGACGACATCAAAATTATTTTCATCGATAAGTTTTGCCATCCTTTTATACCGTTTTGTTATCTCAGGCGCAAAAAAAGGAGTTCCGAGAGTATTAAACGTAAGAACAGAAAGCTGTTTTTTCTTATTTATTTCACTCATACTCTTTTGATCTTGTCAAAATCTTCATAAAATTATACCATATATATTCTCATGAAATTTTTTACTTATTTATTTGTCACTCTTTTTATCACTACTGTGTTTTTAACCGGATTATGGTTTTTTTACGGGAAACAGTTGCTTCACTCTTCGCAGATAAATTCGCCTATTCCCAGCTTTCTTATGTTGTCTAAAAATAATCAGGCGACATTGTTGGATTTTTGGCTGCCGATGGTCAAGCAAATTCAAGGCAGTTCAGGCGCATTGCCCGATCTGACCGCACAATCTGTCCTGATGTACGATTTGACTGACAATAAAGTCTTATATGAAAAAGATCCTTACGTCCGAAGGCCTATGGCTTCTCTGACAAAAATTATGACTGCTATTATCGCACTGGAAAATCCTAAGCCGGATGATAGATATATTGTAACAAAAAACGATATGGTGACCGGTGATCTTATGGGTGTTACGCCAGGAGAAGTATATTCCTTGCAGGATTTGCTTTATGGGCTTGTTCTTCATTCTGCCAATGATGCTGCTGAGGTGCTGGCATCCAATTATCCCGGAGGCCGCAGTGCGTTTATAAAAGCGATGAATAATAAAGCAAAGGCTCTTGGGATGCTTAATACCAACTATACCAATCCTTCAGGTCTTCAGGGAGATGGAAATCAGTATACAACAACATATGACTTGTTGATTGTAACAAGATATGCTCTTAAGCACTATCCGCTTTTTGCAAAGGTCGTCTCAACAGTTACTTATAAAATCCCGGCGACAAATGAGCATAAAGAAATTGATCTCTCAAACGAAACCAATTTATTGACATCGTATCCCGGTGTCATCGGAGTCAAAGACGGATATACACCAGAAGCTGGTCTTTGTTTGGTAACGTTACTTAATTATGGAGGTCATAAAATTATAGGCATTATTCTCAATAGTCAGGACCGCAGGGGCGAAATGAAAACGCTGCTTGACTATTCGTTAAAATCAGTAGGAGTCTCCCCTCCTCCTTATCATGCGGGTCAATAGCGGTCCTAGATGAAAATTAACTATTCCGGTTAAATAGACTTGAAGATGTTATAATAACACTACTGTTATGTTTAGCATCAGCTCTCTGGATAATTTGCAGGACATCATTGTCAGATTTCTGATCCATCAAATATATCTTGCTCCGATAATCATCTTAATTCTTGAAGAAATCGGTGTTCCGCTTCCTTTTTCAGATATAGTCATTGCTTATACGGGGTATCAGGTAGCTGTCGGTAAGATTCCTTATTTTACAGCCTATATGCTTCTTCTTGCATCTGACATAATTG
>JAJYHW010000001.1 GCA_021784535.1 bacterium | reverse complement strand
AAGCGGGTAATCATTCCTTATCAGGTAGGCGAGATGGAATACGCGGGGAAAAATTTTTTGGGGGTAGCTGCTTTTGATAAAAAAAGAAAAGAGGATAGAGTCTTTCGGGTTGACAGGATTTTAGAAATGAGCACAGCAGATTAGCATTTTTTTATTGCCGTTGTTTGTTGATGAGCTATACAGTATGATGGGGGTATGGATAAAACTAAACTTGAAGAAGGGTTGCTGGGTGAACAATATGCAGTTGCATTTCTCGCTAGCCAGGGATTTCAGGTTATAGACAGAAATTTCAGAATGCGGGGCGGGGAAATAGATATTATTGCTATTGAAACCGATTTGCAAAGTAAAGAAAAGACACTTGTTTTTATTGAAGTGAAAACACGATCTTCAGGTGATTACGGCACTCCGCTTGAAGCAATTGGTTATCATAAAATGAGAGCACTTATCAAGGCATCACAGTTTTATAAAATAAAGCACCCCAAGCTGCCTGATCTTTTGCGCATTGATGCTGTTTCAGTTCTGGTAAATGAGGATGGAAAATTAATGGATATAGAGCTTGTGAAAAATATTAGTTAGAGGTATAATTAGTTTTTATCTTATAAGATATGAGAATTAAACCGGTAAAAATAGTCGCGACAATTGGTCCCGCATCGCATACAGAGCAAGCAATTCTTGAATTAGCAAAAGCAGGAGTTGATGTATTCCGTATTAATTTTTCCCATGCAACACGCGAAGAAGCTATCGATCGCATTGCCTGGATAAGAAATGCAGAAAAAGCTTTGGGAAGACCTCTGACAGTAATGGGCGATTTACCTGGTCCCAAAATTCGCATCAGTGACATAAAACTTGATACTATTTTGCAAAAAGGGCAAAAATTTATTGTTTCCAAAGATATTCAGGTTGGTGATGCAAATGGCTGCGGAGTCAATCAACCAACTGTTTTGGATGATCTCGAGGTGGGCGCAGATATTTTTATCGATGATGGAACTATTAAACTCACCGTTGATAAAAAAATCGAAAATGGAGTAGAGGCTACCGTAATTGTCGGAGGGCTTCTCAAGCCCCGCAAAGGATTTTCTGCTGAAGGATTATCGCTTAAGCTAAATGATGTTACAGAACAAGATAAAAAAGCGATAGCTTTGCTTATAGAGCAGGGAGCTGATGCTATTGCTGTTTCTTTTGTTCAGTCTGCAAAGGAAATTCAAGATGTGCGAGAGTTATTGCCATCTGATTCGCGAATCATGCTTATTGCCAAGATGGAAACGGCAAAATGTGTCCAAAACGCCGAAGAGATAGTAGAAGAAGCTGACGGCATTATGGTGGCCCGTGGAGATCTGGGTTTGTCTATCCCAATTGCGAAAGTGCCGCTTATTCAGAAAAAACTCATTGATCTTTGTGTCCGCAAAGCAAAACCTGTGATTACCGCTACTCAGATGCTGGAGTCAATGATCTCCAAGCCTATTCCAACCAGAGCTGAAGTTGCCGATGTCGCGAACGCGATTTTGGATCGAACGGATGCGATTATGCTCTCAGCTGAAACTGCAGAAGGTAAATTTCCTGCTGAGACGGTTGAAATGATGGTGAAAATTATTGCTGAGGTGGCTGGAGATGTCTCGGTTTATGAATACAAAGAGCGAAAAACGGTAAGCAATGCGATAACTGATTCTGTCGGAACAATTGGAGATTTGATTGACGGGAAATTGATAATTGCTTTTACTGAAAGCGGAAGGACCGCTAGGCGGATTTCGCGACATCGTCACCAATTACCTATTATCGCTATCTCTCCGGATGACGCGACAATTAGAAGGCTCAATTTTAGCTGGGGGGTTTATCCGCAAAAAGTTGCAGTTATAAGAAATTTTGAGGAAATGCTTACTCAAGCAAAAGGAGTTGCGAAAAATAATAAAATTGAACCGCTTATTGAGGGAGATAAATTTGTAATTTCTGCCGGTATGCCTTTCGGTGAAACCGGCACTACCAACATGATCCTCGTGCAGAAGATATAGGATTATTTTTTATGTTGTATTCTTTTGATTTGATCTCTTATCGCAATGGCAGTTTCAAAATCTAATTTCTCGGCTGCAGTCTTCATTTCCTTTCGCAAGAGTTTTAACGCTTTTTCCCGTTCATCCGGCAGTAAAACATCCTTCCTGCTAAATTGTAAAATTTGGGCAAGTTGAGGCTTCTCTTCTTCAATCTGCTGCGGGGCGAGTCTGGATCTTATTGCTTTTTGTATTGTTTGCGGTGTTATGCCATGTTTTTTATTATATGCTATCTGCACTTTTCGTCGTCGTTCTCCCTCTTCAATTGCCGCTTTCATCGAATCGGTCATCCGGTCAGCATACATAATGACTTTGGCGTCGACATTGCGGGCTGCCCGTCCCATAGTTTGGATGAGAGAAGTTTTGGAACGAAGAAACCCTTCTTTATCTGCGTCAAGAATCGCGACAAGTGAAACTTCAGGGAGATCCAATCCTTCACGAAGCAGATTTATCCCTACAATGACATCTACTTCACCAAGACGAAGACGATCAAGGACGTCCTGCCGATTGAGTGTTTCAATATCTGAATGAAGATATTCGACTTTTATATCATTTTCCTGAAGATAACTTGTTAATTCCTCAGCCATGCGTTTGGTAAGCGTTGTGACCAGTACGCGTTGTTTATTATGAACGCGCTGTTTGATTTCATTCATCAAATCGTTAATTTGTCCTGCACTTGGCTTAACGACAATTACCGGATCGATAAGACCGGTTGGGCGGATCAATTGCTCGACAACGCCATGCTCTGCTTCTTGCGCGAGTGAAACTTCGTAATCATTCGGTGTTGCCGATACATAAACGATTTGATTGGTTTTTCTCATGAATTCTTCAAATTTTAACGGGCGGTTATCAAGCGATGACGGCAGGCGGAAGCCATAGTCGATGAGGGTCTGTTTTCTTGCACGGTCTCCGTTGTACATACCGCGAAGCTGAGGGATAGTGATATGTGATTCATCGATAATCAACTGCCAGTTATCAGAGGCAGCATCAAAATAATCAATCAGTGTATACGGAGGTGAGCCGGGGTCACGCTTGTCAAAATAAATAGAATAATTTTCAATGCCGTTCACATAGCCGACT
>JAJYHW010000026.1 GCA_021784535.1 bacterium | reverse complement strand
GATCTTCTCCTATATCCCTATCCTTTTTATTCTCATTATTATTGGAATTTCATTGACTGTCGGATTCGTGACAGGGATTTATCCCGCCAGGCGGGCAACCAGAATTTCAGCCCTCAATGCTTTAAGATACGAATAAACTTGTTAGGTGCATTTGCCGCCAGGCGCACAAACGCCTTTGGGTACTCTGGGAGCAAGTTTTTTATTGCAGTTTGAAAGATTTTTTTCACAAAGTATTTTTGACTTCACCGTATGTATTTGTGTCAACTCATTTTTTGTCGCAGTATAGGTCGTTATAAGGACAAGTGAAACAACAGCCATTATAATAATAAGGACAATAAAGATATTTTTCATCAGTGAGATTCTATTGTAGCATTTTTTTCACTCTCTTTTCCAGCAAAATTGCGCGCACTATTTTATACATTGTCAAGCTACACAAATACCGTCGGCCTCAGGAATATAAAGAATACTCTATCTTACTTCGGGTGCTGTTAACATTTTGTAATACCAGACTTTGACAATATCGAGTGCAATAAAATACGCTTCTGAAATAAGAATAATAAGAGATAATTCCTGTATAGGCAATGGTATAAATGAGAACAGATGACTCAGTACTGGCACATAGGTAATGATAACCGATAGAAAAAAAACAATAGTAGTTGCTGCCGTCAATAAGAATGACGGATGTTTTCCTTTCCAAAAATAATCAGTATTGCGGATTGAAAAAATGACAATTAGTTGAATAAATGTCAAAAATAAAAATAGACTGGTTTGAGTGAACAAAGAGCTTTGTATTTTTACTGTGGCAAAAAAGATAAATTCAAAAAGCGCAGTCAAAGAACCGAGCAATAGGGATATAAACATAAGTGAATGAATTTTAAAGACTTGCGGCTTATGCACTTGTTCATTGTTGACATTATCCGAATAAATAAAAATATGTGGCAAATCAGTAATGAGACTTGTTAATAATAATTGCACCGGAAGAAGCGGTAAATCAACAGAAATGAGATACAACCCTGCGAGAGCAAAAAAATTACCAAAATTACCAACCATTGTATATTTTATATATTTATTGATATTGACAAAAACAGTTCTTCCATACCTAATGCCGTTAATGATCACTTCTAAATCCTTTCGCAAAAGTACAATTTCAGCGCTATCCTTGGCTACATCTGTTGCAGTATTCACCGCTATACCCACATCCGCAAGCTTTAGAGATGGCGCATCATTAATTCCGTCTCCCTGATAACCTACAACAAAGTCTTCCTTTAAGACTTTGATAATATTATATTTCTGCTCAGGGGTGACTTTAGCAAATATTGGCTTCTGAACTATTATTGCTTTAAATTTTTCAGGAGATAATTTACTGAGCTGGTCTCCTGTATACACAGATTCATTTTCTTTTAATAAACCGACTTCCTTGCCGACATATGCTGCGACTTCAGCACTATCACCAGTTAATACCTTAATGGCTATGCCTAACTTTTCTGCAAGCTCAATTGTATGTTTTGCAGTTGCTCTGAGTGGATCAGTTAATTTTACATAACCTACAAACTGCAACCCGGCTTCATTGTTTAAAACATTAAAATTTTCATGATATGCAATCTGTTTATATGCAATAGCAAGATTTCGGATTCCCTGTTTTTCCTCTGACTTTATTGCTTCCAGGTAATGATTTTTTTCTTTTGCTATTGCTACATGCAGAAGCGTTTCTGTTGATCCGATAACTACCAGGTACTGCTTATTTTTTTCTGTGTCTTCAATAATAACCCGTCTTCTTCTTGCCTGCGGATCAAATCCCAAATCCTCTAATTGTTTATAATGCCTGCCTTGGTCTTTTATTTCTTGTGAAACAAAAGCAAGAAAAGCAGCATCATATGGATCTTGCACTTTTTTTACATGCGTATCAATAGTAGAAAGAGTTGCAATAGCAAGCTGCTGGAAAAGCTCTTTCTCTTTCGCAACCACCTCGATAATACTCATCTTGTTTTCCGTAAGTGTTCCTGTTTTGTCTGTGCAAAGTAGAGTAATATTACCTAAATCCTCAAGAGAAGAAGGGCGCTTAACGATTACATGCCGTTTTGCCAAAAGAAGTGCTCCCTTGGCAAGAGTCACTGTTGCGATAACAGGGAGCGCCTCCGGGACAACGGTTATGGCAAGGGCAATAATAAACAAAAGCAAAGTGGATAGGTGAATAAAATCTTGTGATATAAAAAGTTTTGCAACAAAAATAATTACAAGCGTAAACAGCGTAATTTTCATAAGGTAATTACTAAACTGTTGAAGCGATTTTTCGTACTGTGTAACTTTCCTGGTTGATTGTGAAAGCGATGCAATTTTACCCAATTGTGTCTCATATCCGGTTGCATAAACTGCTCCTGTTGCAACGCCTTTTTCCACAACACTTCCGGCAAAAACCAAATTATCATCCTTATTTTCTTTATTATGAAGATTCTTAAAAACTGACTTGATAACAGGAACAGATTCTCCGGTTAACTGCGATTCGTTTACCGCCAAACTATCTACGGTTAAAAGCAACATATCTGCGGGGATAATATCTCCTTCATTCATGATAACTATATCGCCTGGAACAAGTAATTTTTCATCCAACAATATTGTTTTGCCATCCCGTTTTACTGCAATCTGCCGGCTAATGAGTTTTGCCAGTTTTTCAATTGCTTTTTCAGAGCGGTACTCCTGAAAGAAGCCAAGAAGTGCATTAAGCAAAAGAATGATTGTAATAACGATGCCATCTGAAAAATCTTTCAAAAAAAAGGCGATGAGGGCAGCAGCAATAAGTAAATAAATAAGAGAGCTGGTAAATTGCTTAAGAAGAATTGTAAAAGGATTGACAGATTGTTTCCTTAGGATGTTTTGACCATATTTTATTAAATTCTCATTTGCCTGCTGTGAACTTAAACCATCAGGTGATGAATGAAGTTTTGCAAGCAGATCGCCAGCTTGCAACGTTTGTACTTCATTTCTATTCATATTGTTATCATACATCAATCTTCTTTACGATACTATGCATATTGACAGGTACCCTTTAAAATAGACACTAATTCTTCGTCTGTATTAGGATGAGAGAGGAGGTGTTTTTTTGGTATGTTTGCCCCAATCGCAAAAGAGGTAAAGAACGAGATTTTAGAAAAG
>JAJYHW010000008.1 GCA_021784535.1 bacterium | reverse complement strand
TCATCAATGATATATACTTTTTTCTTTGCTGCTACAGGAGAGAGACGGATTTTTTCTTTTAATTCTCGAATTTCATCAATGCCGCGATTGGATGCGGCGTCAATCTCCAGAATGTCTACATTGGTACCATTGGTGATGGAAACACATTGCCCACACTCATTGCAAGGCTCTAGAGAACCTTTCCTCTCTCCTAAGCGCTCACAATTAACGACTTTTGCGACAATTCTTGCTGTTGAGGTTTTGCCCAATCCTTTAGGGCCGGTAAATAAAAATGCGTGCGGAGTATTTTTCTGCAGAACCGCGTGAAGCGTCTCGCGGACTGCTTTACTGTCAAGATCCTCAATTGTTTGCGGGCGATATTTTCTGTAGAAAACCATAATATTACTCGTGGTGTAATCCGAGCAGGTGCAGCATGCCATGCTGAATCAATTCTTCCACCCGGTCATCAACCAGCATTTCCTGCTCTGAGGCTTCTTTGATCACCATCGGATAAGAAATGACAATGTCACCCAACCGCATAATGTCACTCGGAAGCATTGTTGACTCCCCTTCATTAAGCGGAAATTCAAGAATATTTGCCGTACCTTCTTTGTTACGATACTTTTTATTCAGGGCTTTCATTTTGCGATCACCTACGATCGCGACAGAAACTTCCACAGGCGTCTGTACGTTCTGATCTTCCAATACAAAGCGTACCGCGGATTTAATGCGCTTGCGGTCGACTTTGTACCTGCTTTCAACGTAAATAAGAACCTTGGGTTTTGTCATTGGATGCGCGTTTCTGCAAATTGTATGCAAAGTTATTCAAATTAGAACAGTTTTACTCTTGCTGCCTCTTCCTGTTTAAGCTTTTTCTTCAGTTTTTTGGCAAGTGACGGCTTGAGATAAAATTTCCGGCGTTTTGCTTCCTGCACGATACCGGCATCCATTACTTTTTTGGAAAAGTTTCGGATAACCTGATCATCTGATTGCCCTGGTAATTTTTTGACATATACCATAAAAACACACCTCCTCGCGTGACAGGTAACTATATACGAACAATTAACCTGAATTAGACTCTATTTTACTCCAAATCGTCCCATAAGTAAATCTCTCATTTGCTTAGGTAATTGATGCTTGATTTTGGGTAATTAATGCATTATAATAAGCATTATATGTCTCAAATCAGATTAAACAGAACACCTGAATTACAAGAAGTTTTATCTTTTTTAAGAAGCAGATACCGCGTATTGTCAGAAGCTGAAATTATAAAAGTTGCGCTTGCTGAAAAGTATAAAAAAGAAATGGAAGATGTTCCTCTTGTCGACGAAAAAACGGAAAAACTGATTGCAAAAGGTATGGAAGATTACAAAAACGGACGCTATACTGTTATCAAAACAGATAAAGAACTCAATCAATATCTCAAAAACCTTTAATATGCATATTACTTATCCGCTATTGGAGGTAGTGGTGAAATTTTGCTAACCAGACAAGGTTGTTCATCAACCAATATGCTTAATTTGCCAACATCTACTGTGTAGTTTGTAGAATAATAAGGATCTGCTTTCATATGCGCCAACCACCTTGGCTCTTGAAACTCAAACTCCATTCTGCCTCTTTTATCAGTACCTGCTTCTGTTCCCCATACCAGAAGCGTATTCCATGTTCGTGAAGGAGGAGTAGTAAATTTCCTTGTATGATCCTCTGAGCGTCTTCGTAGGATTCCAAACCGTACGCCTTCTTTATCCATTTCAGAACCACCATGGCTGTACGGCCATCTGGCAGCTGCATACTCTATGAGCCCATCGGCAACTCCGATTTCTTGCAATGCAGCCATTGTTGCATCATTCGTTTCAAGACCTTCTTGCACGCCTCTTCCCTCATCAGTATGAAAACCACCTGCTTCTTTTACGGGTTCATAAAAAGTATCATAATCAATATCTCTCGGTTGAGGGAGTACTTGTTCGGTTTCCGACATACCTACTGCTTCTGTCATCTTATATGAAAGAATATCAGATCAGATCAGATCAGATCAGTCAATAGTGAATTTATTAAAATAAATAAGTAGCTAAACAGAGGCGTTTCGGATCTTTTCCGCTATTACTTCCCTTTTTTCTTTCGGAGGATTATTAACAACGGATTGGATGATGCCACCTTTATCATTTTCCCAACGGGGGATCAGATGGATATGCAGATGCGGCACACCCCTGCGCTCTTTATGATTGATGCCAATCGTTATTGCATCCGGCTCAAGCGCCTTTTCAATCTTCTCAGTCACTTTCTGTACGCTTGCCATCAAAATGCCAAGCTCTCTTTGAGAATACTCCAGGATATTATTGCCATGCTTTTTGAGAATTACCATGACATGCCCGGGAGCTGACGGATACAGCTCCATAAAAGCAATTGTGTCATCGTCCTCGTAAACCGAAAGCGAAGGAATTTCATTATTAACAAGTTTGCAAAAAAGACAATCAGCCATAGAATAACACATTACACTTTCTCTAAAACACTAATAATTTCTTTGAGAGAAAGTTTGGTTGGTATCATTTTCGGATTCTTCGGCGTACCGTTTAAGAGCATTTTTTTTGAGACATGCAGAAACCATGTCGCGTCAGGATCCATCGCTTTCAATTGCTTATAGACAGGTGTTAAATCTAGTCCCGGATTGTCCTCTCTTGCCGGCAATGTTTTGATGCGAACATATCCCTTGCGCGGATCTTTACGGACGACCAGAAGATATCCCATCTTCTGTGCAAGCTTGAGTACGGTATCATTAAGCGTTTCAAACCCGATCCCCTTTCCAAAACTTGTCTCAAAAAGTATTCCTTTTTCTTTGATTTCCTTTTCCGCCCAGATACGATTCTCAAATTCCGAGACAAGCGCGTTCAAACAAATTATCCCGAAATCAAGTGCTTTATTGTCCTGCCCTTGTTGCTCATATTTCAATCCTTCCAGAACCCCGATAAGGGAAAATTCATAAATATCCGAAGCCGCATTATACCAGAAGACTTCCTTAAAATGATCGATATCAACCACAACCTTTACAATACGTGAAACAGCTTCTTTGTGTTCGGAAGTCATTTTATCATTGGACGTTTCAAATTGAGCGAGCACATACTCCCATGTACGGGAAGCCGCGCAGACTGTCTGATCCTGCGTTTGATGATGATCAAGCGGTCCAAGTCCAGTATCAACATGGATCATTTCACCGCCATCAACTTTTTCTATAGGATCTCCTTCTCTGCTCACTACTTTTGTATCGTTCAGCCCGAGTTTTTGCCCTGCGGGAACAAAACGCACTTCAGCATCCTGCCAGCAGGAAAGATATTTT
>JAJYHW010000027.1 GCA_021784535.1 bacterium | reverse complement strand
CGTATCTTAAAGCATTGAGGGCTGAAATTCTGGTTGCCCGCCTGGCGGGATAAATCCCTGTCACGAATCCGACAGTCAATGAAATTCCAATAATAATGAGAATAAAAAGGATAGGGATATAGGAGACGTTGACAAATCCCAAACCGTGTATAACGGAGAAAAAAGAGAGAATAAGGCTTAAGAGTTGCCCTGCCAGAAAACCGAGCAGCAAGCCCGATAATCCGCCAAAAATAGTCATAATGAGTGACTCAGTAAGAAAAAGTTCTTTTACTTCTTCAGATCTCATCCCCATTGCCTTCATCAATCCGACTTCTCTTGTTCTTTCAAGCAGAGAAACGGTGAGGGTGTTAAACATTCCGAGTGACGCAACGGCAAGAGCGACAAAGCCCAATAGTGCCAGAAGCGTCGTCACCGTTGAAAAAACACTATTAATTTGTGCAACAGTATCGGCAACTGATTGTGTGACAAACCCTTCAGAAGCAATTTGCTCACGGACCTTTGCGAGCGCATCTTTATGATTGACGACCACTCGTGCTTGTGAATAATTTGTCAGTCCCATAGAGCGCAGATCAATAAAAGGAACATAAAAAACCGGCGTTTTGTTGCCTGCGATAACTCCGACAATTGTATAGACTGCCGGTCTTGATTGAATATTCTGTGAAGCATTATTTAGTAAATCACCCGTTGCCGTAAAAGAGACGTTAAATGTTTGTCCGATTGCGTTTTGCTGTTTGATTCCCAGAATATTCAGCATCGCCACATTGACTACTGCCTGTTTTTGCGAATTGCCTCCAAGAGAGACAATTTTTGCTTTGGGAGTTTTTGTTTGTGCGGAAAGTGACGCGATATCAATAAACGGAATAGTTCCTCCTGAAGAAGTTTGCGTTCCAAGCGTTTTTTGTGTCGATGAGTCTGCAAGCGCATTTGTTGATGCTCCGAGAACTTGTCCCTTTGTAAGACTTGTTCCGGTAAGGGAAGCATTGCTTGCCGCGAAATAACCTTCTTTTTGTATCTGATGTCCATCGGTATCCCGCATTACCATATAATCGCCCTGTTCGCAGTCACCTTGAGTTGCCGGATTACAGAGTTGTTTCTTCCAGAGCAATAATGGTGCTTTAATCCATTTGCCGTACCATATTCCCCGCGCATCTTTTCCTGCTTTCCCTAACGAGTCATTTGAAAGATACTGGCCACCCCATAACTCTTCTCCTTCTTCCACGCCTTCTGTCCGTCGGGTGTATCCGATGACGGGAGAATTTGCGGTGGGCTCTTTATGAACTCGTACCCATCCTACAGGCGAGAGGGTAAACTGGATTTGTTGAATAAACGCTCCGATTGAGAGATTGCCGTTCTGCTGCTGCATTTTTGTTGAGGCTCCCAGTACTGCAGTTTGCTCTTGAGTGCGAGTTTCAACAGGAAGAAGTCTTGCGATCTGGTTATTGGTAAAAAGCTTGCCGTTAATAAGTTGTATGCTCGCATTTTTGAGGTAATCAGACTGGACACCGTATACAGCCATGTTTGAGACTGAATTATGATAGTTAACCGTTCCAACGACTGAGATGACCGGATATACGCTAGTGACATTCGGAATCTGTTTGAAATTATTCAGTGCTTTATCGTTAATTTTTATTTTGCTTCCTAACTGTGAAGAAATATCTGCCTGCTTAAGCTCATCAAGCGATGCGACTCTTGCAATTACCAACTGTTGTAATCCATATCCGATAGATACCAGAAAGACAATTGCGGCAATTCCAATCGTCATACCACCGATTGTGACAAGACTTCTTGTTCTCTTTGCCTGCAGGTTACGGATAGATAAATCAATCAGATCAATTCTACTGATAGACCCCTTTTCATGTTTATCTAAAAACCGGAATACTGTATCAAATGCATTCATGATTTGTATCCGTTTGTTTTGCAGCTTGTTACTGGAAAAGAGCCTGCGGGCGATCCGGATCAGGACGACGCGATAAACAATATAAAGCATAAGCAGGAAGAAAAACGTTGTTGTTTCCCAGATAACATGACGGAGATTGCTCGTTTGTATTGTGAGTGGCTTATTAATAACGAGCGCATCTTTTTTGTTATCCTTATTTACAAAAGTTTTTTTATAAAAGAATTTTGGTTTTTCCATGAATATATTACTTTTCCTTCTTCTTATTTTTCTCTGATGGGACGTCTCCGTCTCCGCGCTTTGAATCAATACTCTTGAGTAATTGCGCGATTTCTTTATCGGCATATTTTGCGATTATCTGTCCGTCTCTGATCTGGATAGCATCTTTGGCAAAACGGATGTATTCCAAATCGTGGGTAACCATAATAACTGTTTTCCCCTGCTGATTAATATCTTTTAATAATTGCATCAGTTCTTCTCCTGAGGTGAAATCGAGATTTCCTGTCGGCTCATCAGCGATAATGACATCAGGGTTGGTAACCAAAGCTCTTGCAAGAGCAATTTTTTGCTGCTGTCCGCTTGATAACTCTGTGGGATAATAATGCGCCCATTTGACCATACCGAGGGAATCAAGTAATTTTAAACCTCTCTCAAAACTCTCATTTTTATCAGTACCCAAAAGCAATAGAGGAAAAGTGACATTTTCAATTACTTTGAGTGCCTTGATCCAGTTCGGCTGCTGATAGACCATACCGATATGCTTTTTGCGAAATTCTGATCTGTCATCATCGTTTAATCCATCATACATATTTTTTTCAAGCAGATGGATATTGCCGCTTGTCGGCATTTCAAGACCGAGAAGCGTATGTAAAAGCGTTGATTTTCCGCTTCCTGAGGCGCCAAAAATTACCATAAAATCTCCCTTTTCAACCGTGAAAGAAATACCCTTCAGTACCTGTACGTCCTGCGTTCCCACACGGAACGTTTTTGTAATAGTATCAACTGTCATTACCGTATCTACCATAGTTTTATGTTGAATTTGTTAAATAGATCATTGTCCTCCTGCGTTTGAGTTGAGCGCTCCTAAAAATCCGAATGCCTGTTCAAGATTTGAAATGACAAGATTAAGTGCATTGTTGGTTGCCTTAGGTGTAATAGTAACCGTGTCAATCGATTGCCCTACATTATTATATTTATCCACAGAGAGTGCTTTGAGATGATAGACTTTGGAAGGAGTCAAACCTGAAATAATAACAAGGTGGTTGAAGGTAAGATTACCATCCTGTTGTGTTTTTTGCGAGTAACTTGTCCCTGTTCCTTCACCATATTCTACCTGAGAGGTAGAGGCTTTGTCAGTATTCCAGGTGACAACCAGCTGAGAGGTTTGGCTGTTTCCTGAGGAGCCGGTAGTAGGAACTGAAGATCCTTGAACAGCAAGTTGTGAGAGGTATGGTGGGCGAGTATCGGTTGCAGTAGTAAAGTTTTGAGTATCGGATATTGCTTCGTTTCCGATCTTGTCCCTTCCTTTTACGATCAATGCATAGGTAGTTTTTGGATCAAGTCCTTGGATGAGCATTTGATGACGACCTTTGATCAGCGCGACATCGACATTGTCTCTGGCAGCACCGGGGTTACCGAGCGGATAATAGGTGATAATGGAAGAGATTTGTGTATTGGTAAGCCAGTTTACCAAAACTGTTGGCTGGGCAGTGCCGGCAACTTGATCTATCTGAATGGTACTGATTTTGGGACGGGGGAGAGTCTGGAACTGATGATCCTCAAAGTCATATTTATTTCCCTGAGCATCTTCAAGTTCCAGTTTGAAATGATACACTGTGCCGTCCTGCAAGTTTGTCAATTGTTGTGTATATGTTGATTCTGATGTTGAGGTATTCATTGAAATAGCGCCTCCATATGCAGTTGTCGGTCCATACAGCAGAGTAGCTTTGCTCGCGCCGCTTACTGTAAAAGTAATATATGCTGTTGTAAGACTGATGCCGGATGTTGTCACGCTTGATACTGATGGCGGCGGATCTGTGGTAAAACTTTTTTCAGTAGACGTGCCGGTATTGCCATCGGTATCAGTCCATTTGGCGAGGTAATAGTAAGTAGTGCCTGGCGAGAGATTGGTCAGTGTGATGGAGTGACTGGTGAGCTGATCGGTGTTGGCTGCATCAACACTGCCGTAGTGTCCTGAACTGGTGCCATAGGATACTTCTGAATCTCCGTTTCTGTCAGTGCTCCATGAGATGGTAGCTTGCTGGGTGGTGATATCAGAGACTGTCGGACCGGACTGCAGATTTGGCGGTGAAGTATATCTGCCTGTAGGTGTGATTGAGACGGTGGATGAATCAGATGATTTGGCATTGGCTCCATCAATAGTAACGACATAATAATAGTAGAGCGTTGATGAAGGCGTATTATCAACATAAGAAAGACCTGTGGTAGTTCCGACTTTGGTAAATGTACTATCATCGGTTGAGCGGTACACATTATATGTTAAGTTTCCCGCTCCCTGATAATTTCCAGCTGTCCAGGTAAGAGTGACGTTCCATTGAGATTTGTCTTTGATGGATGAGTCAGTCGCGATCAGATTCGAAACAGGGTCAGGATTGGTGGAGTTGAGCGTAAAGGTGCCCTTGACATAGTTTGACGGAGAATAATTGGGAGTTGAGGCGTTGTCAATTGCAACTACATAGACAGTATTGGTTCCCTTGACGACATTGGCAAGAGAGCCGGTGGCAACAGAGGTATTGGTACTATTGTCAATATATTCTCCGGAGTTTCCCTGAAGGGTGGAAAGAGAAGATGGCGGAGCATTGTTAATCATATAATAGTAATGAGTAACGCTTTTTCCGGTTGTTGCTGTTGCCGCAGGCCAGGAGAGGGCAAAAGAGTTGGTAGTGGCAGTTGACGGCGTTACGGTAATAATCCCGTCACCGGGGAATGTCGGTGCTGACCCGCCATAAGAGAGTGAGCAGGTGCGATATGTGGAGGGCGATGAAATGTTTCCCGCGTTATCAACGGTTCTCAGATAGATGATATTGGAGCCGGTGTTGATCGCGTTGGTATCCCGGGCGGGAACCAGCGTATAAGCTGAGGCGGTTGCGGGAATATAATCAAGATTAAGGGTACTGTCATGAGTGGTTCCCTGCCAGGCTCCGGTTGATGAGTTGATCTGATACTGCCAGCCAAGAACGCCTGAGGTTGAATCAGAAGAAGCAGAGGATCCGGAGGCCGGCCAGGAGAAGCTCATATCCGAGACATTGGAGAAGTTGCCTCCCGGGCAGGATACGTAGGCGGCATTTGTCGGTGCTGTCCCGTCATAGTAAAAGGGAAAGAATGTAAAAGAAGAGTCAACATTGCCTGCATTATCAACTGCTGCCACTCCTAAATAGTAGGAAGAATTGGAAGAGGTTAAGGCGGTGTTGATATACCCGCTGGTTGATAAATCAACTGAGGTTGAAGAAACAATAAAACCATTGCCTCCATCACACTGCGTGCCGCTTGCTGAGACCGGAGAATTAGTTGCATTCAAATCTCCGGGGGATGAAGTTGTCGGATTGGCAGTATTGGATGTTCCAAGATACAAGCAGTATCCTTTTATTCCCGACTGGCTATCAGATCCTGCTGTCCAGGAAAAATATGGAGTGGAACTGTTATCCCAGCCTGAAGATGCGATACTTGTCCCGCCGTTTGAGGTATACATAAGAGGGGACGTGGCATTTGTTTCAGGTGCTGTATTGTCTTTGGCATAGTAAATAGTAAAGTTATCAAGCGTGGGGGAAGTCCCTGTAGATTGTGCAAATGTTACTTTCACCTGCACATAGCGATTTGTTCCTGTTCCAAGTCCCAAAGCATCCATTTGTGATTTGGTTACGGTAAATGTGGTGCCGGAATTGACTGTCCCAAGCGTTATATAATTGGCAGAGGTTAAAGCTATCGTTGTCGCGGCAGTTCTCATCTGAAAAGCAATAGTTTGATTTGCGGAGACAGAGGCGACTGTTGCTGAAAAAGCGGTACTTGTCCCCGTTGATCCATCCCCCCAGCCTCCGTTCCAGACAAGATCAATGACGTTACTGTTGCTTGGCGATTCCCAAGTGCCGGAAGAAGCCATGTTAAAAGTTTGATTTCCAAGAGTAGAAAAAGTAGAAGGTGAGTTTTCATTATTGTATTCAGTTGCTATCCAGGAAGCTGATCGGACGGTATTTGATGCTCTTATTTCATCAATTGTTCCTGTCAAATTACTATTTACTCCACCCGGTTTTGCTCCTGGTATATAAGTAGTCCAATAATCAGTAGCCCCTGATGGACTATATTCTCCTGTTGCTGTTTTAACCAGACTGCCATCGACATAAAGATCTTCCGTACCGCCTCCGCCTGGATCGTATGTTATGACAAGATGATGCCACCCTGTTGTTGTATTATACGATAATGGTGTGTTGCCATTTACATCCCATAACCATCCGTAAATCGTGGTTCCGTTGGCGCTTAGAAAAGGCATATCCCAGCCACCTCCGGGAACCGATTGCGTGACGCCAAAAATTGGGCCATTAGAGCCGGATGTAGCATAGTACCATGCACTTGCCGTTAATGTATTATTGCCTCCAAACCAGCTTGAGACGGATCCATATTCATAATTGCTGCCACTTGAAGCTCTCCCATTGAGAATTTTTCCCGTCGTACTTGTTGTGCCGCTTACTGTTGTATTATTTGCATTGGATGTAGAGTCAGAATTTGATCCTGAAGTTTCCTGTAAATGCCATACGCTAATATAACCATTACTCCACACTCCATTTTTATTTTGTTGATTTGACGCACCCGAGTTGCCATAATACATATACAATACGGTATCTGCTGTTGAAGAAAGAGTTGGCACTTTTACCCATGCAACCAGTTGCCCTGTTGATGAATTATAGCTTTCAATTTCATCATCCAGCTTGGTAGTTCCATCAGATGAGGTGAAAAGAATATCATTGCCCGATGATTGTGCATTTGCGGCAAGATTTGCATCTGATGAAATATCGATAAGGACCGGAAAATTTGTCTGATCCGCGGTTACTTTTGTGTGATCTATGGTGATAGCTTTGCGATAAGTCCAACTATTGTTATACCAGCTACCACCTTGTCCGGATAATTGGATAACAGCTGAGTTTCCTGTTCCAGCAACTTGTGTAGAGGAGAGGGTTCCATTGTTGAAATCAGTACTTGATTGATAGGTAAGTGATGCTTGGGTTGTTGCAAAGATTTTAGGGATTATGTTTTTGGCAGTCAGGTAGGAGCCAATCAAAAGACCAATTGAGATAAAAAGAAGTGTTACCAGATTGAATTGCAATCGGTTGAAGTGAAATCTTGGAGAAAAAAGATATTGCTTGATTGCTAAAAACATATCAGAGAAAAAGTTAGATTTTAATTCCTTGGTATCTTTCATGAATAAGATATTTATTATTTTGTTTTCCCATACCACACAAATAGCCTACAAGAAGCCACGCCAATTCTAGCTTACTGAAGCGCATCAGTTATGTCAATGACTTTATTCATGCTTTAATCATGTTTTAATCATGCGTATCAATAAAGAGGCATTTTGCAAAAATAATCTGTTATACTAAAGTCATATGCACAGGTCTTCACGGTATTTTCTCTCATTCCTGCTGATAATTGCCCTTTTTGGTTTTTATCTGATAACGCATCAGCAGCAGTTGACGATGTCTCCTGCATCATCGCCGCAATCTCACGTATTATCTGCGGAAGATGTCAATGCGCAATGTCATGCCCGGATTATTGCTCCTTCTGATCCTCAGTCTGTTCTTCCTGATCCGAATTGCACGCCGGGTGTGCTTAATTCTGCTGTGACACAGGAAAATATCTATGAGACAATTTGTCATAGGGGATTTACCAGAACTATCAGGCCTCCTGTTTCGTACACAAGCAAGTTAAAACGTGAACAGATTGCTGAGTATGGATATAGCGATACAAGTATGAGCAGTTATGAGGAAGATCATTATATTTCACTTGAACTCGGTGGCAGCCCTGATGATCCAAAAAATCTCTGGCCTGAGCCGCATGGGTCTCCCAATGAAAAAGATCTGGTTGAGAATTATCTCAATCAACAAGTTTGTGATAGAAAAATGACTCTGGCAGAAGCGCAGAGAGAAATTACGACCAACTGGTACGCGGTTTATCAGCAGATTAGCCGGTAAAGGACGTTTGTGATAAAATATTTTCGTATGGCAAAAGATAAAGAGATCAAAAAAGAAAAACAACAAAGATCATATACGCAAATTGGCAGTTCGTCTGGTGCTATCTATGGACTCGGTGTTCTGGGAGTTGCATGGTATTATCTGCAGCATGCTGCGTCTTTCTGGATAGGAGTTATCGGCGTTATCAAAGCAATTTTCTGGCCTGCCCTTTTATTGTATAGAGTATTTTCGATACTCCATTTATAAAGATTATTTTAATGTAATCATTTTATTGTAACCTCAGGTAGTTATTGATAAAAACGTTATGTCTTACAAAAAACTTATTGCATTGTTTTTCTTTGGTATAGCTTTCGGACTTCTTGAAGCAATTGTTGTGTTTTATCTGCAAACGATTATAGGTCATCGGGTAACTGAGTTAACACAACCAACTCACTATACTGTTCTTCTCAATTTGAAATTTATCGCGTTTATTTTGCCTAGGAATCCAATGCTTAAGAATACTCATATCACTTCTGTAGAAATGTTTCGTGAGCTAGCGACAATTATTATGCTTGTATCTCTTGGATATGTTGCAGGAAATACTATCAAGCAGCGAATTGGTGCTTTTTTAATTACTTTTGCGTTATGGGATATTTTTTATTATGTCTTTTTGTATGTTCTTATCGGATGGCCGACAAATCTTTTGAATATAGATGTCTATTTTTTAATTCCTGTTCCCTGGATTGGTCCTGTTCTTACACCGGTTAGTATTTCACTTATCATGTTATTTTACGGCGTGAAGTTATATGTCGCACAGGAAATACGTTGAAATTGTATTTTACCTGTTTTTACTTTATTGTTGATTTACTATAATAACTATGTGAAAAGAATTCTTATTTTTGTTGTTTTTTTCCTGATCGGACTTGCTGTTGCGTTGAGTTTCACATATTTTCCCTATACAAAACTTCCGATTGCCGCGCCATTGCATATAACGACACAGTTTTCTCTGGCAAAAGCTCCCTCTGAATCATTGCAAGGCAAAATTGCTACCATGTCAGGGGCCATCAGCTGGCTTTCCAGAGTTGCTGTTCACCCGGTACAAATTAGCTCGCCGCGTCAGGTGCAACAAGGAGAAGCGTTATATACGGGTAAAAACAGCGATGCGGGGATTGCTATACAAAATAACGCATATTTTTATTTATTTTCGCAGACACAGCTTTCATTGATACAATTGCTTCCGGTAAATGTTGTTTTACAACAGAATAAAGGAACAGTCATGTATTCAGGCAGCGGAAAATATGCCATCAGTGTTGTTAGTTTACATTTAGTGACAATTATCGGAAAAGGAGAGATGACGATTGCCGTTAATAATAGTAAAAATACTGTAACAGTAACTGTTACGAAGGGATCGGCACAAGAAGGATATGATGATCTGCAAAATATAAGCCATATGGTAACGGTTGATGCAGGACAGACATTTTCTTATGATGATATAACAAGAACAGGAACTGTTACAGGAAAAGCAATCTTTCTTCCATCTTTTTTTGCTCATTAATTTTTGTACTGTGTAAGTGGATTAAGAATATTGGCACCTTCATATCCAAGCGCCCAGAGAGCGATACCGCCAAGCTGTACTTTGTTTGCAAGATTTATTTTTGCTTCTGTTGATTTTGCGGTAGGGAAAAAGGCTTGATGATAGGTGCCTGTTTTCTGATCATGATAGACAAGGAATTCTTCTTGTGATTCGTTATCAAAAAATGCACTGCAGGTAGCACATTGCGCGAGAAAAGAATCCATTCGGGCATTGCTTGCCAGTTCTCCTGTTCCGGGAATAATTGCGGATCTCACAGCAGTATTCAATGTTTCCCACTCGTAGCCATACAGTGGTATGCCTAAAATAAGTTTTGCTGCAGGAATGGATTGTAAGCTTTTTATGACTGCCGTTGTAACATCGTATTCCAGATCTTTTCCGGCTCCCTGTAGCGGGGCAATGGGTCCAGTTACCAGGGAGGTTGGAGAATGATAATCATATGCCATAAGAATTACCGTATCTGCGTATGGTGCAATCGCCTTGGGATTAATCAAAGTTGATGTAACAACATCAATAGGGCTGATCTCCAGCGTGAGCGTGCCAAGCCTGTATTTTGTCAGTTGCTGTTTGACTGTGTGAATAAATTGCGTGAAGTGTGTTTGTGCAATTGCTGAAGGAGTTGCTGTATATTCAATATCCAGATTAAGATCCTGAAAATGATATTTTTTCATAATTGGCATAGCGTCATGAACGAGAGTTACAGCATGCGGCGCAGGCTTGGATAGTAATTGATTGATCGTACTACTGTCTCCGCTGTCAATAAGCAGTGAAAGTTTGACATTGTTTTGCCGGGCATTCGCAAAGAATGGATTAAGCTTGCCGGATGATAAATCATACCAGCCGGGGTCTTCCTGTTGTGGCGTGGCAAGTTTCATAATATGCCCGTTTCCGTCCATGCGCAATCCGAAATAAGTAAGTGTTGTTATGTAACTCGAATAATCTGTGTGTGCTCTGTCAAGAAGCCAATATGGAAGAAATCCGATGACTTGTTTGGGAATACTTTTTATATGTATTGGCGCTTTTATATGCGGATTGATGCAATAGACTCCAAGTATGAGTCCTGCAATTAAACCGGTAAGCGGTATGACTATTTTCGTAATCATAGCTGAAAACACTTCTATAGTAGCATATTCAGGTTTTATTCGCTTGTAGACAAGATTTCAATTATGTTGAGCGGGCTTTTTGTAAATGTAGAAGAAATCTTTGTTGTACCCATGAAGATAGGCGTAGCCGCCGTTTTGCATGTCACGAAGCAGCGGTACATACGTATATCTCCCTTTTCCAAGACTGGTATATAATACATAGCGTACCCAGTACGGATTGATATCAAGCTGTATTGCATCAATCGCGCCTGCATCTTTTAGTGCAGCAGCCAATGTTGAAGGAATAAGTGAATTGCCGACCGCATAAATCAGATTGCCGTTTTTGGTAATGCCGATTCCTGATCGCCATGTATACATGGAATTTGTTGTTGTTCTTCCCCAAGTATCTGTGCCCGTTTCAACAAAAGGAGTAATTTTTCCATGATGAATAAGAAATGCTCCATTTTGTCGTACTGCCGCGACGTTTGCTGGAAGCGGCTGCCCCTGATAGTTAATAAATTTTGCCGTACCGTTTTTATAGATGAGCAGTGATGCAAGATTTTTTCGAAGAGGCACATAAGAAGTGTTGCCTACAATCATCCCATAATGTCCGTCTTTTGCCATAAAACCACCGTTAAAAGCAGCAACGAGGCTATTTGCTTGCTGAATAGTCCGAGGAATTCTGCCTTTTCCAAATTTACCACTTGGGCCTCCGGGATAATAAGTGCCTGCCCGTACACCAATGTTTAATTTTTTCATGTTCATCTTTATTAACGAAACAATTGCATAAGAACGGGCTGGATCAGTCTGGATGAATGTCTTGGCAAGAATAGTTTCATGCGGAAATAGTGCATTTGCGATTGGTTGCCAGACGCCTTCCATGGGTAAAGGGCTAAAATATTTTGACAACTTGATGTTTGCCAGATTCATAGTGCTGCTAACTGATGCGCCGGCAACTTGTTCTGGATTTGTAAGAAGAGATGATGAAAAAACGTTTGCATTAGGTTTTTGATAACTATACTCGACTTTATTTATTTGATCATTGAGAAAAAAATATAATGATTCCAGATCAAGTGTTCCTTGATTGCCGATAAGAGGCCTAAGCGTGCTGTCAGCGGCTTGTGCCGGCAGGGCAGGGTTTGTTGTGATAAACACGTACAACAATAGGGTAAAAAGAGCAAAAATGCCAATAATAGCAGATATTTTCCTGGACAAAATCTTCATAGCGAGATAAGCATTGTACAGTAAATCATATGAAAATGAAATAAAGATGAGAGCTTGAAAAATACATACTTTTTAAGCTAGAGGATAAAGAAGATAAGTCCGCCGGCAAGAAGGAGGACCGTGCTTGCGCCGGCCAAGATAAAGGTAGGGGTTGTATCTCCGGTTGCCATAACGGTAGGGACAGGCGTTACAGGGCTATATGGTTTTGGTGTCGGTGTCGGTTGTATGGTTATTTGCGGAGGTTGTGTAATAGTTCTCACGATAACAATAGGGGTGGGAGTTGGTAACGGCGTTGAAGTTGGTAGTGGCGTCGCGGTAGGAGCAGGCGTGCTTGTGGGGGCTGGCGTCGCGGTAGGAGCAGGCGTAGGTGAGATTGAGAGTATTGGTGTTGGCGATAATGAAGGTATTGGGGAAGGAGAAAGCGTAGGTGTTGGACTGATTGCCTGTGAGGGAACAGGCGAAAGAGGACATACTTTTGCTGTGCTTGTTGTCGGACTCCCTGCGCCGCATGTATTGGTTGGGGTAACCGTACAGGTATATGGTGTGCCGGGAGACATAGGAAAGGCGATTTGTGAAGCATTTTGAGAAACTGTTGTTGAAAGTACTACTGTTCCTGTTGTTCCTGTATCTAATTCTTTAACTACAACATTATATCCTGTAGCGTTAGAGACAGGAGTCCACTCGCATAATCCTTGATTATTTTGTCCACTTACTGGACAATAATTCATTGTAGCTGCAGGACAATTATTTATAGCGTTATAGGTAGCTGAAACTTGCGATGTAGAGCCATCTGGTGCTGTAAGTTTAAATACTACCGTTCCATTCGAAAGTGAACTATGTAACGTAACAATATCAACAGAATTGACGCCTTGAGGCTGAATGGTTCCTAAACTGACAAATGTTCCGGTTTGCAAATCATTTGCTGTAACGGTAAGAGGCGTAGAGCTTTCGGTATTTGCAAATGTGACTTTAATAACAGCTGATCCATCTACAGCCGAACATTCTGCAGTTGCAGATTGTTGTGTAGAAAAAGCAAATTGATTCAATACTTGTCTTTGTTGAATTGCATAGAGAGTGAGTGGAATACCTACAAGTGCAATTGCAAGCAGTATTATAATAAATAATTTTGATGATGGTTTTTCATTATTCATATTTTTTTAAAATAACATCATAAAGTTGGGCTTGGACTTATGCCCGGGCTTGGATTTGAACTCAAACTTGGACTCGGGTTTAATTGGCAATTTGGACAGACAATATGAACATTTTGTACTGGTGCTAATGTTGGACATATTGTAGGAGAAGGCTGGCCAGGACTAACTGTTGGGCTTGTCGTCGGACTAACTGTTGGGCTTGTCGTCGGACTAACTGTTGGGCTTGTCGTCGGACTAGCTGTCGGCTTAGCTGTCGGCTTAGCTGTCGGCTTAGCTGTCGGCTTTGGCAAGTTTTTCGGAGTTGCAGAAATTGGGTTTCCGCAACTCTGTAATATGGCAAACAAAAATTTGCCGTTTCGCATAACAATATATGCAGGCAGAGAATTATTCAGAAAAGAAACTTTGGTTGGTCGAGTATAAAAAACAGTTCCGTTATTAGTATGTTTCGTACTGCCACTAATATATTGACGTCCTGCGGTTACGGCGTTTGTTGCTATGATAGTACCATTTAAAATCACATTACCGTTTTTATCCACAGAACCTACTTTTTCATATGTACCTAGATTTTTAATATTAGTACTCGAAATATGAAATAATGAATAGCTGTAGATGTTCTGAATACTTTTCGCTGAATTATGTCCGTCTCCATTGTTATATTTGTTGACAATTTGGCGAACCGTTGAAATGCCATTGTCATACGATCCACACCATATGACTGCATTACTATCTCCGTTATATCCGGGACAAGGAGAGTTGGTTGCAGCGTGCTGTTGTATTGTTTGCTGGCTTTGTACTTCGATCAGCGTAAGAGGGATAATGATGAGTGCGATGATTGCAATTGAGATGGTAAGAAATTTTGGTGATGTAAATAGATCTCTCATTGCAAATGGTTATTCCTCTATATTAAGGATAAGCTTAACTTCACTTATTGTCAAGAAAAGCTCTTGCTATCTTTCCAAAAATAGATACTATTATAGTATGGAAGAAAAATTTGAAGATATTGTGTCAGCTCCATCGATTGTCCTTGAAAGAAGTGTTGATCTTACCAGAAAGCTCGGTGAAAGCGCCGCCACTGTGTCGCAGTATAAAAAAGCGAAAGGATATTGGACAAATCTTGGACCAGGTCTGGTTACCGGAGCTGCAGATGATGATCCTTCAGGAATAGCGACGTACTCACAACAGGGAGCTCAGACAGGATTTCAGCTTCTCTGGCTCGCCTTATTTACTTTTCCTTTGATGGCAATTGTGCAGGAAATGTGTGCACGAATAGGTCTTGCGACAGGGCGTGGTTTAGCCGGGAATATCCGTATTCATTACCCGAGGTGGGTAATGTATATGAGTGCCGCGTTACTTTTTGTTGCCAATACCTTTAATATCGGTGCGGATTTGGGAGCAATGGCAAAAGGAGTTGAACTTTTTGCACCGCAGTTTAATTTCGTCATGCTGCTTATTTTTTTCACCTTCTTTATGCTGCTTATACAGATATATACGCCGTATGAGCGATACGCTCGCTATCTAAAATGGCTGGTTCTTGTCTTATTTTCCTATGTTGCAACCGGCCTCATCGTCGGAATTGATCCAAAACAATTATTGTTTCATGCAGTTATTCCTTCAATAACTTTTTCAAAAAATCAGGTCATTCTTATTACTGCTATTCTGGGGACAACAATTTCTCCGTATCTTTTTTTCTGGCAAACATCACACGAAGTCGAAGAAGAAATTTTACATGGCAAAACATCGCTTCGTCTTCGCCAGGAAGCAGTGACAAACAAAGAAATCAAAAATATGCGTATTGATGTGTGGTCCGGTATGTTTGTTTCAAATCTTGTCATGTTCTTTATTGTGGCAACATGTGCCGCGGTTTTGTATTCTCATGGTATTACCAATATCGCAACTGCCGCTGATGCAGCTCTTGCGCTTAAGCCGCTTGCAGGTAATCAGGCATTTCTTTTATTTGGTATCGGTATTATTGGTACTGGTCTTCTTGCTGTTCCTGTTCTTGCCGGATCTGCTGCGTATACTGTTGCTGAAAGTTTTCATTGGAAACAGGGATTATATCGCAAATTAAAAGAAGCAAGAGCTTTTTATGGAGTTATTATTTTATCAATGATTATCGGGCTTGTACTAAATTTCATTGGGATTGATCCGATACGAATGCTTATCTATTCAGCTGTCGTTAACGGACTTGTTGCGCCTGTGATTCTTGTTCCCATTGTTCAGATGACAAGCAATCGGAAAATCATGAAAGAACGAACGAGCAGTTCATTAAATAGCGCTTTGGGATGGCTTGTAGTTTTTTTCATGGTTGCCTCAGGAGTTGTTACTATTTATTCACTTTTCCTGTGACGGGCATTTTTTATGTCTGCGGCAGTGGTTCTTTGTTGAGAAAATAATTGTTGATTTCATCAACAATCTGCTGAGGAGACACCTGTGATTTAAGAATATATCCGTCCATGCCGAGTTTGAATGCTTCTTCGATGATACTTTGTTGTCCCAAATTGGTAATAATAAATATAGGAGTATTTTTGGAGGGAGTTGTCAGTGCTCGGACATTTTTGAGAACATCTATTCCTGTCATGCGGGGCATCATGATGTCCAGCAGTATCATATCGTATTGTTGTGCTTTTATTTTTTCAAGAGCGTCAATTCCGTCGACGGCAATGCTCACATCATAACCGGAAAGCGAGAATACTTTGCTGTAAATGTCTCGAATAAAAAAATCATCTTCGGCGATAAGTATTTTTCTCATAATTTGTCTATATTCGCGCTAAGCATTCGTATCAATTTATGATAGGATTTTTTCTAATTATAATTAATAAAGCGGCTATCCGAGGGTTATTAACCCTCGGCTGCAAAGCACTTGCAGCGAGTAAGG
>JAJYHW010000043.1 GCA_021784535.1 bacterium | reverse complement strand
CAATGAGAAGGTGGTAAAGAAGTATATTGAGAATCAAGGAAAAGAAGATACTGGACAAGCTGTGCTTGAACTAGACTAATACCATGGGCGTAAGCCCGTGGAATGATTTATTTATATATTTTCAATAAGCATGTTTAATTCTACATGAAGCGCGTCAATACTTTTTTGGTCATAGAGTGAGCAGGTAAGCATCTGTTTGCCTCTTTTTTCAAACAAAAGTTTATATTTTTTTATCGTTTTTTCACTGGCAAGATCCGTTTTGGTAAGAAGAATAATCTCCGACTTTTCCAAAAGAGCTTTATTAAAGCGTTCAAATTCTTGACGAACCGTAGCATACCTTTCTAGTATTGTATTATCGGTTAATTCAATACAATGAATAAGTATTCTTGTTTTTTCAATGTGTTTTAGAAATCTCGCGCCCAATCCCCTTCCTTGTGCTGCTCCTTCGATCAAGCCAGGTATATCAGCGATGGGATGATTTTCCATCATGCCGATATTTGGCTCCAGTGTTGTAAATGGATAATCAGCAATTTTTGGATTTGCGTTGGTGAGGGCAGAAAGAATGCTGCTTTTTCCCGCGTTTGGTAAGCCGATAAGCCCGATTTCTGCAATTAAACGCAATTCAAGAAGTAATTTTTTCTCTTCCCCTTTTTTTCCGTATTCCGCGTATTCAGGCGTCTGATTGGTAGCTGATTTAAACGCGGTATTGCCACGCCCTCCTTTGCCTCCTTTTGCTACCAGAAGCAGTCTTTTTGTATCAGTTATTTCATAGTTCTTTTTTCGTGCTGTATCGATAATTGAGGTGCCAAGCGGCACAAGAAGCGTCAGGTGTGGTGCATTTTTCCCAAAAAGTTTTTGTCTGCCTCCGGCTGTGCCGTCCTGAGCAACTATTTTTTTCTTAAAGCGAAATTCGCGTAAGTCGTTGATGTTGGTTGAACCTTGAAGATAAATATTTCCTCCGTTACCTCCGTCACCCCCATCCGGTCCTCCTTTGAAGGTAAGACCATTGTGTAAAAGTGATGATGAGCCGTTGCCGCCGTCACCGGCTTTTACCAGAAGAGTCACTGAGTCTATCAACATACCTGTATTGTACCACGTACATCGAATAAGTTTGCATTACTGTTATTTTAAGTTTAATATAAGCATATTGCCGGGGCGGATTCGGGGTACCTGATAGGGATAATTACTATTTTCCAGTGCTTCATTTTGACCTAAATCTAAAAATGCTGTTGCAAATCCCATCTGGCTAAGTACCTGCTCAGTGGTAAGCTGTGCTGGTCCGATCTGATCCCAGTTAGCATATGGCCATCTGCCTGGATAAGCAATAAATTGAATTGGATATTTCGTTGTCTGAAAAAGTTCGCTATTTGCAGTGGTTAGGCTTTGTTTCAATGCTGCAGGAGGGATATCCCACAGTGGCCGATCATGCTTGAGGGAATGATTTTCAATATACATGCCATGCTTTGCAAGTATCTGTAATTGCGCAAAACTCATATATTTATTATGATTATCAAGGCCAAACATTTTACCAGATAAATAAGGAGGAATAAAATAGGTTGCAGTAAAATGATGCTGCAATAAAATAGGAAGACCATAGGTGAAAGCACTTAATCTTCCGTCGTCAAATGTTAATAGAATCGGATTTGGCGGAAGTGGTAAATGATAATAGAGATTGTTAAATAAATCGTTTGGCGAGATCGTATGATAGTTTTTACTTTGCAGATCATTCATCTGAGACGCAAAATTTTGCGGTGTTACAGTCAAGCCTACATCAAGCCGATAGCCGTAGTCTGTATTGAATTCGCTTCTTGCCGGCATTGGAGCTATTCTGTGATACATAATTACCGGTACCGCATCGGTATTATTTGCAATAGTATCCGGAAATAAAACAGGCGCCTGTAAATCTGTCGGACCACCGCCTATAATTTTATATATATTATTTTTTTTAGCAATTACAAGAGGAGTCTTTGCAAATAAAGATAATTGCGCAGAGATAGTCGCATTTGAAGAAGAAAGCGCAAAAGAAATATAAGTATGGCAAACAGTGTGAAATTTTCGTTCAATTCCATACGGAAATATTGTCTGACCGGCAATACATTGATTTACCCTGTAGTTCGCAATAGTTATCTTATTGAATTTCTTTTGTAAAAATGAGAGATAGGTATTTTCTCCTACTTTATTTTTGATAAAGTTTTGGTATGATGGTGCATACAGACTCCAGATTGCTGCGTAATTTTTTTCTTTAAAATCTGCAGCATAATTATTTGCCAAATCTGTAGGCGACTGTGTGTTAATTGAGTGATTATGTGCAGTAGAGGTCGGTGAAATTGTGATTTTTTTATCATTTGTGTACGTATGCGAAGGAATTAGCGCATCGGCAGTCCAAATAAAGAGAATTGCGATAAATAGGAGTACCAACCATTTATTTTCAGAAAATAGCTTACTGATTTTCGCAAAATTTTTTTTACTAAACAGACTTTTTTTCTTTTTCGCGTTCTTTTTTTTCTGTTTATAAATAACGCCCGTCTTTTTTTTCATTGTTTCTTTATTGTAGGATATTTACTTTATCATGAGCAAGAGGAGTTCTGTTTACAGTATCTTGCTAAGAGATGGTATGTTGCGTATTACCATTTTCAAACTGTTTAATATTATCAAGCGTTACATCAAGAATTTGTATTACAGATTCATGACTATTGAATCCGTTATGAGAGGTAAAAAGAACATCATCTCTTGTGAGTAAGACATGGTTAAGCAGCTGTGTTGTGATATCGCATTTTTTGAGAAATTCTACTGTCAAAAGTTCTCTTTCTTCTTTCAATGTGCATTCTTCCTCAACAACATCTAATCCTGCTGCGCTTAAGATGTCTGAGTTAAGTCCTTCAAGAATTGCTTGTGTCTCAATAAGCGCGCCTCTTGCCGTATTCACTAGGATGCTACCCTTTTTGAAGTTTTTTATATTTTCACGGTTGATAATATGATGAGTTTCTTTGGTATAAGGCAAGTGAAGCGTAACGATATCAGAATGTGCAATTAATTTATCCAGAGAAACTGCCTGCACTTCTTCCATTCCCTGAAGTTCTTCGGAATGTCTGGTTACAACCAGTACTTTCATTTCAAAAGCACGCGCAAGTTTTATAATTTTTTCACCTATTTTCCCAGTTCCAATAATGCCGATAGTTTTGCCAGCCAGATCAAAACCTGTAAGTCCGTTAAGCGAATAATCCCCCCGCCTGCTCCGGTCGATCGTTTCGATGAGTTTTCGTGAAATCGCAAGAATAAGAGCAAAGGTATGTTCAGCAACCGTATGCGCGCCGTATGAAGGAACATTGGAAACCGTTATCCCTTTTTCTCTGCAATAATCTAAGTCTATATGATCATATCCTGTAGAACGGG
>JAJYHW010000078.1 GCA_021784535.1 bacterium | reverse complement strand
ATCGAAAATATTTACTTTATATTTTTTTGCATATTCTTTGACATACGCTTCCCGCTTCTTCTTATCTTTGGCAATAATAATAAAACTAACCATGGAATGTGATTATTATACACAATTTTCCTTGACTTGCCTTCGGTTATTTTTTACTATTAGAGTAATGCCCGGCTCACCTCTTTCTTCATCAAAAGATACTGATCAGTCCAATGAAGCTTCACTGCTGGATATTTTACGCGCGGAACAGTTGATAAATGATCAACAATATCAAGGTATCAAGGTAAAAAGCGTGACAGCAGGACAATCGCCGATAGAAGTTCTCAAATCAATGCATATTGTCCCGGAGGCAAAGATAGCAGAGGCACAGGCAAAACTTCTGGGTATACCATATATCTCACTTACAACGGTTGCTTTTTCGCCGCAGGCTCTAAGCTTGCTCCCCCGTTCTGTTGTTGAACGGTTCTTGGTGATTCCTTTTGCTTATGAAGATACAACCAGAACGCTTTCTATTGCTATGGCAAATCCTGTAGACCTGGACGCGCTGGGGTTTGTGCAGCAAAAAACAGGACTTCTCATTAAGTCATTTGCGGCAGACCCTGATGAAGTAAAGGCGGCTATCGCGCAGCAGTATCAGCAAGAACTCGTCGGTGAAGTTGGGGAAGCGATCAAAGAAACAGAAGAATTTACAAAAAAGCGTACCGTGGACAGTACGCAGATCTCGCAAATCATCAAGGAAGCGCCAATTGCAAAAATTGTCTCAACCATTCTTGAATACGCAGTGAATAGTCGTTCAAGCGATGTGCATATTGAACCGCTTGAAGATAAATTGCGCGTCAGATACCGTATTGATGGTATTTTATATGATAAATTGAGTCTTCCGCGTAATGTCCGTGATTCTTTGATTTCTCGTATTAAAATACTTGCGGAATTAAAAATTGATGAACATCGTATCCCGCAAGATGGCCGTTTTACCTTTAAAATCGCCAAACAGGAAGTTGATATTCGTGTCTCCATCATTCCAACGGTGCAGGGTGAGAAAATTGCTATGCGTTTGCTGTATAAAACCGGCGGCATACCGACATTGGCGGATCTTGGTATGGGAGGATCGTCATTGAGGACACTGGAGACTGCTATGCTGCGTCCTCATGGGATTATTCTGGTTTGCGGTCCGACAGGTTCCGGTAAAACAACGACGCTGTACTCAATTCTTTCAAGATTAAATACCACCCGTGTTAATATCGTTTCACTTGAAGATCCTGTTGAGTACGAAATAGCTGGCGTAAATCAGGTGCAAGTTAATCCTGCTGTCGGACTCACCTTTGCTTCAGGGTTGCGTTCCTTCCTGCGGCAGGATCCGAATATTATTCTTGTCGGAGAAATCCGTGATAAAGAAACAACAGATCTTGCTATTCAGGCAGCGTTGACAGGGCATTTGGTTTTTTCAACATTGCATACTTCACGTGCCGCAGGAGCTCTACCTCGTTTGATTGATCTTGGCTCAGAGGGTTTTTTGCTTGCATCAACCGTGAACGCGATAGCCGGACAAAGGATTGTCAGACGAATTTGTATTCATTGCAAAGAATCATATATGCCTCCTTCGCAATTATTAAATGAAGTCAAGCAAGTGCTTGGCAAGCTGTATCCTGCAAATAGTGACGTCAAATTTTTTCGGGGAAAGGGATGTCAGGAATGTGGCGGATTGGGCTATATGGGAAGAGTCGGTATCTTTGAAGTATTGCCAGCATCCGAAAAGATTACCAAACTTATTCTCGAACAAGCATCAGAACAGCAAATTGAAGATGAAGCAATTGTGGAGGGTATGATAACGATGAAACAAGACGGCTACTTGAAAGTTTTACAGGGAGAGACTACTATGGAAGAAGTGCTCAGAGTCGCGCAGGAATAATGTCGTATGGAAATTCAGGAATTACTAACACTTACTATTAAAAATAACGCTTCGGATTTGCATCTGATGGTCGGGTTACCACCGACGTTTCGTATCGACGGACAACTTCGTTACCTTACGACACATCCCGCGTTAAAAGCAGTCGATTTGGAGACGATGATTTTTTCCCTGTTGACTCCGGAGCAGAAAGAGCTGCTTTTGACAAATAAAGAGCTTGATTTTTCGTTTGGTTATAAAGGTAAGACTGCGCAGGATATCGGACGGTTTCGTATTAATGCCTTTTTTGAAAAAGGTACTCTTGCTGCGGCACTGCGTTTTCTCGCACCGGGAGTCCGGACTGTCGAGGAATTGAATCTTCCAAAAATCTGTCATGATTTTTCACAAATGAAGCAGGGATTTGTTCTCGTTACCGGACCGACAGGGCATGGGAAGTCAAGTACTCTGGCGGCTATTATTAACGAGATTAATTTGAATAAATCATGTCACATACTGACTATTGAGGATCCGATTGAATATGTCTACCCCAAAGGCAACAGCATTATTTCTCAGCGAGAAATGGGAATTGACACGCATTCATGGGCAATGGCACTCAGGTCATCTCTTCGTGAAGATCCGGATGTTGTGCTGATTGGTGAGATGCGTGATCCAGAAACAATGCAGGCAGCAATTACTCTTGCTGAAACAGGACATTTGGTTTTTTCAACATTGCATACAAATTCTGCAGCACAGAGTATTGATCGTATCGTTGATGCTTTTCCGGCTGATCAGCGGCCCCAGATCAGAATTCAGCTGGCTGCAACGTTGAAGGGCATCATCTCGCAACGTCTTATCAGTAAGATAGGAGGTGGCCGTATCCCCGCAGTTGAGGTATTACTTGGTATACCAGCTGTTGCAAGTAACATCCGTGACGGTAAATCTCATCTGATTGATTCAGTTATTCAGACATCAAAAGATCTCGGTATGATAACTATTGATGAATCGCTTGCCAGACTGGTAAAAGACGGTATTGTCACGCTTGATGATGCCAAGGCATATTCATTGAGAGAGAATGAGCTGATACGATTGGTAGGATAAAGAAAAATATGTATGAGACTTTATTACAGAGCAGTAACCAAAGACGGTAAAACCATACGTGGATTGATAGACGCGAAAGATGTCAAGGAGGCCGCGGCGTATTTGCGAAATCATCAATTCGTTCCTGTACAGATTATGCAGGAAAATAAAACCAGCATAGTCCGGTATTTCCCTTTTCTTCAGAGGACAAAGTCATCAGATGTTGTTTTTTTTACCAGACAGCTTGCATCCATGATCACCTCGGGATTGACGCTGGTGCAGGCGTTGAATATTTTAAAAAATCAAATGCAAAGTGCAAGGATGTCAGAAATTGTGCAGGGTGTTATTTCCGATGTTGAAGATGGTGTGAAATTATCAAAAGCATTGGAAAAATATCCGCGTACGTTTTCCCCTATTTATCTCGCACTTGTGAGAACAGCTGAATCATCTGGATTATTGGATAAAGTACTTTCGCGTCTTGCGGAAAATCTGGAAAAAAGTGAAGAGTTGGTCCATACCATCAGAAGCGCGCTTCTTTACCCTATTATAGTTGTTGTGATGATGG
>JAJYHW010000021.1 GCA_021784535.1 bacterium | reverse complement strand
TTCCGATCTTACGGATCCAGATACGTATCTATCTGTACCCCTGCCAAAAATAGTTGTCAAAATGAAAGCAGAAAAAGTTATTTTATCATTTGTTGCTGTATTTGTCGGCTTAATTGCAGCCGGCATCGCGTTTTATCTTTATCAGTCTACAAAAGCGCTCCCTTCTGATCAACCGAAAGCATCAGCGATGAAGGTATCGCAAAATCCGACACCAACCCCTTCAGGCAATGATATTTTTACTGTTGATACACCACAGGACGGACTGGTTTCCGACAAAAAGCTTATTACAGTAAAAGGGACTACGGTAAAAGGCGCGATAGTGACAGTCTCTACTGATGATTCAGACCAGGTCGTACAACCTGCAAGCAATGGAGATTTTACATTAACACAAACAATTCCTGACGGAACAAGCCTTGTTGATTTAACCGTAATCTTCCCTGACGGCACACAGAAAACAATTGACAGAACAGTAACATTCTCGACAGCAAATTTTTAATACTATGAAAACAAGAATACTTATTACAACACTGATCATTTCACTCGCAATTACAACTCAGGCATATGCTTCGACTACTATTTCGCCTACTCCAAATGCTGCGATGACTAATCAAATTAATCAATTAAAAGCAAAAATTGCATCACAAGTCTCCAAGCTAAACCTCGTTGAAAAAAGAGGCGTCATCGGAACTATTCAGGGAATTTCAGACAACCAGATTACTCTTACAACCATAAACGGAAATATACAATATATCGATTTGGATGAAATAACCAAATTTTCATCAGCAGGTTCGCAATCATTCGGCCTTTCTGATCTCAAAAAAGGCATGCAGATCAGCGTTCTTGGAATTTACAATAAAGAATCTCAAAGAATTTTGGCAAGATATGTCGATACAGTGACTGTCCCAACAAGATATACAGGCGAAATCTCAGCAATTGACGGCAAAAAATTTCAACTGACAATTGCAACCGCAAACGGGAAATCAGCAAAAGTCGCGATTGATACTTCTTCAGCTATTGTCTCTTATTCAGGAGGCGCATCACTCAATCAATATGGTTTTTCAAAACTCAATATTGGAGACAGAGTCGAAGTTATCGGCTATCCGGACAAAACAAATGCATCACTTCTTATTGCGGCTCGCATGATTGACTATCTCGATGCACCAAAAGATCCTCAAATCTCAATCGTCACTCCTGCGCCATCACCGACAATTGCTCCGGCAAGCTCAGGAGCAAAAGCGATCAAGCCTGTTAAATAGATCAATGAATTTACGACTACAAAAGCTCAGAAAATTAATGAGCGAGGAAAAACTTGACGCTGTTTTCATCTCTTCACTTCAGAATATAACGTATCTTAGTAATTTTTCTGGGTTTACCACTGAAGATCGCGACGCATATCTGCTTATTACGCAAAAAAAACAATATTTCTTTACTCATGAAATCTACAAAGAAGCGGTAATAAAAACTGTGCAAGGTTTCGCTTTTATCGACATTAAGAGAGAATATCCTATCAGCAGCGCAATCAAAACGCTTGTTGAAAAACACCGGGTACGACGACTCGGTTTTGAAGATTTTGATCTTAAAGTAAGTGAATATGAACAATTGACCAATCAAATTTCTAAAAAAATCTTAGTAGCAAAAGATTTGATCGGTATTTTACGGATCATCAAAGATCAGGAAGAAATTACTGCGATAAGAAATGCATGCAAACTTGGAGATCAGGCATTTACTTATATCTGTAAACAAATCAAAACAGGGATAAGCGAACAGGAACTTGCAATAAAGCTTGATTTTTTTATCAAACTCCATGGCGCTGATACCAGCTTTGCCACTATTGTTGCTTTTGACAAAAATGCATCAATGCCCCATCATGTACCGACAGCAGCGAAACTCAAAAAAAACTCCTTAGTGCTTTTTGATTTTGGTGTGAAATTAAACGATTATTGTTCCGATATGACCAGAACCGTTTTTTTCGGCAAAGCAACAAAGAAGCAAAAAACGGTATATGAAACAGTTTTTGCTGCACAAAACAAAGCAATAAATCTGCTTAAATCGTTTCTTATAAATCATAAATCGCCGATCACCGCTTCAGAAATAGATAAAATAGCTCGAGAACATATTATCGCTCAAGGCTTCTCTCCCATTCCTCACTCACTTGGTCATGGGATTGGTCTGAATGTCCATGAATTTCCTCGTTTATCACCTATATCTGAAGAGAAACTTGCATCTGGGATGGTGTTTTCGATAGAACCTGGCATCTATCTCCCAGGGGAATTTGGAGTCAGGATAGAAGATCTTTTTGCAATTAAAAATAATAAACTAGTTCAACTGACCAATGCTCCCAAAAATCTTCTAGAACTATAACCGGTCACTTTTTATTCCTTCTTTCTAATTCTTCTACTATCTCATCAGGCTTAATATCAAAATTTGCTAAAAGCAATAAGGTGTGGAACCATAGATCAGCCATCTCTGTTACTATTTGACTTTTGTCATTATTTTTTGCAGCAATGACTACTTCTGTCGCTTCCTCCCCTACTTTTTGAATCACTCGATCGTTGCCTGATGCGATAAGTGAAGCAACGTAAGAGTCTTTTGGCATAGTTTTTTTGCGATCTTCAATTATTTTATAGAGTTCTTCTAAAGTCATTTTTCACCTCCAATTTTTGTAAAAAAACAGCTTTTGTTACCGGTATGACAAACATTATGACCAATGAGTGCTACTTTAATCAGTAATGAATCAGTATCACAATCTGAATAAATTTCTTTTACTTTCAATTTATTACCTGACTCTTCACCTTTCATCCATAACTTTTGTCTACTTCTACTCCAAAAATGGACAAAGCCGGTTTCATAAGTTTTTTGCAAAGACGCTTCATTCATATATCCAAGCATATAAGCCTCTCCTGACTGATAATCCTGGATTACTGCTGGTGCTAAACCATTGCCTTTTATAAAATCAACTTTCATAGATATTATTGTTCGAACAAAGTTGAGAACATTTGCTTCTCGATTCGCTACGCTCACTCGAAGAATAACTAGCGTACCGCTATCTTCTTCTTTTTTAAAAATTCTTTTACTTCTATTATTTTCAACTCACCAAAATGAAAAAGTGATGCGGCCAGCGCTGCATCAGCCTCCCCTTTTTGAAAAATATCTGCAAAATCCTGGACCTTTCCCGCTCCACCAGATGCGATAACAGGAATCGGAACATTGGTTGAAATCATTTTTGTCAGAGCAACATCAAATCCTTTTTTTGTTCCATCTGCATCCATACTTGTTAACAAGATCTCTCCCGCCCCTCTTCGTACGCCCTCTTTTGCCCAATCTATAACGTCCAGATCCGTTTGTGTTCTTCCGCCATTGATAAAAACCACCCATCGGTCTTTTATCTTTTTCGCATCAACCGCGAGCACAATACACTGACTGCCAAAGATATTTGCCGCATCTGAAATTAATTCGGGATTATTTACGGCAGCGCTATTTAAGGAAATTTTATCAGCACCTGCCAACAGAACACTTCTGATATCTTCAACAAACCGAATGCCGCCGCCAACGGTAAAAGGAATGAATACTTGCTGAGCAACTGACCGAACAACGCTAAGCATTGTCTCTCTATTCTCTGATGAGGCAGTAATATCCAAAAA
>JAJYHW010000088.1 GCA_021784535.1 bacterium | reverse complement strand
TCTTCGCAATTTGGCAGCTCGAACAATAAGATCCTGTAGCTTCTCTTTTTTTGCTAATCCTTCTACTATACGGCTTGTAAGGATATGATGCTCTTTTTCTTCTAGGGTTTTTGGGATAAACTTTTCACCAACATACGCTTCAAGAATTTTTATATCTTCACTGACCTGTTGTAAGGCAGGATATTGACTGCTTAATTTTTCAAGATTTTCTTTATTGAGATATCGTCCTGCTGTGAGCATATCTTTTTTAAAATTAAGATAATATTTTTCAAGGACTTTCACTGATTCTTTTTTCGCTTTTTGTAATCCTCTGCCTGTACCGATCAATTCCGGCGGAATACCAAGAGAATATAACGCAGCAGTAAATCCAATAGCCCGGGGTAATGTCACTTTTCCAACTCCCCTCGAATATCCGAATAACCCGATATGCTGAACGCGCTCTCTTCTTTTTGGCAGGAGGGATGAGACTAAGTTAATCAAGAGTGCGATCTCCTCAATCACTTCCTGATATGCTTTCTCAAATGCTGGAATTATAGAAATTAAAAGTTTCTCCTCCTGTAAGGTAATGGATCGCGCTTCATATTTTGGGAGTAATTCATTTAATTTTGCTATTCCTTTTTTAACAATTTCTTTATCAAAATCGTACCTGAATCCACTTTGGATAAGCGCTGTTCTCATTCCGCGATATTCGTTTACAAAACTTTCTATATCATCCGGCCTGAGTCCTCCTCGGAAAGGAAGCATAGCAGTGCCAATTATCGGATATAACGGCATTTTTATTTTTTTTGATAATTTTTTGTAACGAGATAACGCAATTTTTATTGCCAGAACAGTCGGTACTACTCCTGAATTCAATGCGGGATCAGATCGAGCAGTATATGGACGAAGATATTCAGGTGTTTTCTTGAACCTTTTTTTGTACATTGTTAAATACTTTTCAAGAATTTCATCAGAATGAATAATCGTATCAACTTGCTCAAAAAGTGGAATAATTTCAAGATTTCCAATTGTCTCTTCGTTAAAACGCAAAAGCTCATGTTTGATATCGCTAATATCTTTGAAGGCTTCTTGAATAGCAATCATTTCTTCAGCAGTTTCTGTCATGGGCAAGATTACTTCAAAAAGCGGTGGTGAATATAAGCCGACTTTTTTTGCCAATGCAGCAGCGCTTAATAAATTGATAAATGCGCGCGCAAGACGAAATTCCGTTTCAGCTTTTGGATTTGGCAGACGAAAGGTTAAAAATTTTTCTTTTCCAAGCGGATTTTCTTTAAAATAAGTATAATAATTACTCAATAATCGTTCCATGACTGATTCATCAACAAGTTTTCCTTCCCAATCCCATTTATATTCATCGATTCCCAAATCAGAATAGGCAAGATATGTTTCTTCATACTCATGTTGCACGGTAATAAACGGATCATTATGCCAATACGGCGTGCTTGCATGATCTGGATGTTGCGATGCCATCGTAGCAGGAATTTTGCGTTTCATATAGATAATAATAGTTGTCAAGTCTTCAAGTCAAAAGTGGTCAAGTTTAGAACTTGCTGACATGATGACTTTGTCTTTTATGACTTTGTAATAAATTTTTTGATCCTTTTCATTGCTTCTTTTAAATCTTCATCAGAAGCAGCATAGCTCATGCGAAAGTAGCCAGGATAGAAAAAGGCTTCTCCAGGTACGACTGCAACTTTCTCCTCATCAAGAAGTGCTTCAGCCCATACAGTTGCTGTATTATATTTTTTTCCAAGCAATTTTTCAATTGAGATAAATACATAAAATGCGCCTTCCGGTTCTGTAAAAGAAAGCTCTTTGACTTTTGCTAATTCTTTTATGCAAAAAGTGCGTCTTTTCGCAAAAGCTTTTCGCATTATTTCAAGTGATTTCTGATCACCATTTAAGGCTTCAATTGTCGCAACTTGCGCGATAGCAGTAGCATGCGATAATAATTGACTTTGTAAAGCTTTCATTTTTTCAATAATTTCTTTTGATCCTGCTGCATAACCTATCCTCCATCCTGTCATAGCGTATGCTTTTGATACGCCATTGATAGTGATTGTTTGCTTTTTAACTTGGTCGTTCAAAGAAGCAATGGAGATATGCTTTTGCGTATAGGTAAGTTTTTCATAAATTTCATCTGTAATAATAAGTAAATTATGTTCAACAACAAAATCTGCAATTTTCTTTAATTCCCGGGAATCAATCATCGCACCAGTAGGATTTGATGGACTGTTAAGAAGCAATACTTTTGTTTTTGGTGTTATAACTTTTTTAATAGCAGTTGCAGTCAATTTAAATGGCGGCTTTAAATAAAGAAATACCGGTTTGCTTCCTGCTAATTTTACCTGTTCTACAAATGTATTCCACGCAGGGACAGGGATTATGACTTCATCACCTTTGTCGCAAAGTACTTGAAAAGCAGTGTATAATAATTGCTTACTGCCTGATCCGACAATAATTTCTGTAGGGTCATATACTAGCTTATTGTCACGGAATAATTTTTTGGCAATCGCCTCACGTACTTCAATCATTCCCTCAGGTGCCGTATAAAAAGAATAGTCTTCATCAATTGCCCGGTGAGCAGCTTTTTTGATATTCTCTGGAGTTTGAAAATCTGGTTCCCCGACACTCAAATTTATGACAGGAATACCCTGGCGTTTGAAAGCTTTTGCTTTGACATCAATAGCGATTGTTGGAGATGGCAGAAGTTTTATTATTCTTTTTGCGAACATACTGAAGCAGTATAATATAAAACCTTTTCAGAAACAATGTTGCAAATAGTAGGAAATTTTATAATTCACATTTACCCTGCGAAACTGACATCTAGATCTTCCATCTCTCTCATACCGCCAAATGCAATACGGTCAAGAATCGTATCATCCATATTCATCATTGTCCCGGGAATGAGAGTGAATTCACCATACATATCATTAATCCTATCCGCGGCATCGGAAACCCGCCTGAGTTTTGATTCATCTTTTTCAAAAAGGGACAATTGGATTTCATTGTATTTTGACAACTGATAACAGGAAACCCCCATCTGAGAAATTACTTTTTTTTCCGGCTGGGAATTATAAATCATTTGTGCATAACGATATAAATCAATCGTCATATAAAGTTCTTTATTCATTGTCCGTCCCCGATGCCAAAAGGTACGATCTTGATAACGAAACCATAGATGAATCCCCCGTGCTGTATAACCTTTATGTCGTAACCGTCTCCCCATTTTTTCACATAATTTCATCATCAGATGGGAAAGCTCTTTTGGATCAGCAGATGGTTTCTGTAGTGCATATTGGTGCCCGATTGATTTGGTAGCAAACTCCCGCTGGTCTGCTTCGTATCCTCTTAGTTTCTCATACCATCTGCCTCCGATGACACTTCTGAACACATTCTTTTGAAGAAATTCTCTCTTAGCGTTAAAAAAATCTACAGGTGTATAAATGCCATGCATATTAAGCCGTGCCTGATAACGGACATTGATGCCGTTTAAATCAAGAAGCTTTGTACGTTTGTATATTGCAAGAAGATTCGTATGGTCTATAAGAGTAAGGCCGTCCGGTTTGCGAAATGACGCACCTAATTTGGCGAGAAACATATTGGTGCCTATGCCGATACTGCAAAAGATCCACTCACCTATCTCCTCTTTCATCCGTTGTTTAATTTCTTTGGCGACAGCTATAAGATTCTGATGCAATTTTTCAGTCGGATGGAAATCAATAATTGCTTCATCGATGGATTTGGGTATTACTTCCGGTGAATAATCCTGAAAAATTTTTATAAATCTGAGATGAACATTCTAT
>JAJYHW010000070.1 GCA_021784535.1 bacterium | reverse complement strand
CAGTTTTCTGAAATTCTCAAACCTTTTCTTGCAGTTATTTTTGCTTCGATGCTTGCTGAACGTCCGACTGCTTCTTTGAAATCATTTTTTTTGGCAATATTTTTTGTTCTGCCTGTATTTTTTCTTGTTTATTTTCAACCTGATTTGGGAAGCGCGCTGATATATCTTCTGGTAGCGTTGTTTGCCTTGATGATCGGTGGATATCCATTTCGCTGGTTTGGTTTACTTTTTTTGCCTGTTGTCATCCTTATGCCTGTAATTTGGACAAAATTGCATGAATATCAGCGAAACAGAATCCTGACGTTTCTTAATCCGCAGGCAGATCCGTTGGGAGTTTCTTATAATAGTATCCAAGCGCTTATCGCTGTCGGTTCCGGCGCGTTCTTTGGTAAGGGATTGTCTGAAGGGACGCAATCAGGCTTACGCTTTCTTCCCGAACGTCAGACTGATTTTATTTTCGCGACAATTGCGGAAGGACTGGGTTTTGTTGGATCTTTGCTGGTGGTTGCCGCATTACTTTTTTTATGTTATCGTATTTTTCTTATTTTTAGCCAGAGCGATGATCGTTTTGTCAGAATTTTCGCAGCGTGTGCTTTTGGATTTTTTCTCATTCCGGCTTTTGTCAATATTGGTATGAATTTGGGAATTATGCCTATTGTGGGTGTACCACTTCCTTTTGTTTCCTTCGGTGGAAGTTCATTACTTTCTAATTTTATTTTCCTCGGCTTATTATCTTCGATGAATGCCAACGAGAAACATAAAAACGTGCTGGAAATACGATGAAGAGTTTGGTATAATGTATCTATGAAATACGCAGTGGTAACAAGCGGGGGAAAGCAGTACAAAGTTATTGAAGGCCAAGTTCTCGAGATTGATAAAATTGAGGCAGAATCAGGCGCAAATTATACGCTCGACAAAGTTTTGTTAACAGTTGACGGTGATTCGATTCACGTTGGCACACCATATCTCAAGGATACAGTAGTTATTGCAAAAGTTCTGGAACAAGTAAAAGGAGACAAAATTCGTGTTGCAAAATTTAAAGCAAAAGCACGCTATCGGAAAGTGCAGGGTTTTCGTGCACAATTAACCAGAATTAAGATTAGCAGTTTGGCCGGCAAAGTCGAGAAAAGAACTGCCCCAACAAAATAGTATTAAGCATTTGGTAGCAAGTATTAAGTATATACATTATATTTTTATTCACGAATTATCTACGTAATACATGATACTTTATACCAGATACTTACAAACAGTTGACATTTGTGAAAACTAAATATAGAATATGTCTAGTTTTCATAAGCGTAACTAAATTGAATATATGGCACATACAAAAGCACAAGGATCAGTAAAAGGAAATAGAGATTCACGACCAAAGCGCCGTGGAGTCAAAATGTATGGCGGTGCGTACGCTGAGCAGGGCAATATTATTGTGAGACAAAAGGGATCGAAATTTAATGCAGGAGCAGGTGTTGCAACAGGAAAAGACTTCACATTATTTGCAATACAGGAAGGATTTGTGAATTTCAAAACTCTTAAAGGAAAAAAGTATATTGAGGTAACCAATGGATAATTTAGCCAGCGACAAAATATACGAACTTGAGACAAATCAGCTGCAGTCAAATCCTCTTCAGCCTCGTGGGGTAATTACTCCTGATTCTTTAACAGATCTTGTTGAATCAATTCGTGAACAGGGAATTCTTGAGCCAATAGTAGTGGCAAAAACACCTGCAGGTTATCAAATTATTGCAGGAGAACGCCGATGGCGCGCTGCAAAAGTACTCGGTTTAGAGCATGTCCCTGTTGTTGTCAAAATAACAACTCCTCAGCAGATGCTTGAAATGTCCATCGTTGAGAATGTGCAGAGAGAAGATTTGAATCCTATTGAAAAAGCTCTTGCGTATCGAAGATTGATCGATGAATTTGGTCTCGGAACGACAGAGGTTGCAAAAAGAGTCGGAAAAAGTGTCCCGGCAGTTTCCAATACTATCCGCTTGCTTTCTCTGCCTGATGCTATCAAAGACGCGTTGGTTGCTGGAGTCATCACAGAAGGTCATGTAAGGCCGTTGTTGTCTCTTGGAGATACAAAGTTGATGTTGGATGTCTTTAAGACAATTCTTCGCGACAATTATACAGTTCGTCAGACAGAGGAATTGGCACGTAAAGTAAAAGGAGAGGTGCAGAAAAAAGAACCACCGGCTCCAAAAGATCAGCTATGGATTCCTGAACAGGATCAGATGGCAAAAGAGATAGAAGAGAAATATACGTTTGACAGAGTACAAATTTTTCAGTCAAGCAAACTTGCCAGGGTTACTTTAATTATGAAAGGAACACCTGATGTTACGACAGAGAAATTAAAACAAATCCACGAAATCCTGACGAAGTAGTTCAGCTTAAGCCAACATATTTATCAATCTTTTTACAACATCCATCTGAAATCTTACATCATATATATCTTAAATCTACTTTTGTAGTGCCGGAGGAAAAGGATTGTGGATAAGGCGCATGTGAGATAATGGCCAATACACAAAGAATGATTTTCCGATAATCATATGTGCGGGAAGCAGTCCCCATTCACGCGAATCGGAGCTGAAAGGCCGGTTATCTCCCATAACAAAATAATTTCCGGGAGGGATCGTGTATGGCTCATTATCTTTTAGAAAGGCACCGCCGTATGTCCGTATACTGCTATTGAGGTATGCGCTTTCATTCAGCTGTTTACCGTTTATATAGACAAATCCGTGTTTTAATTCAATTGTATCACCTGGAAGGCCGATAACACGCTTGATAAAATCTTTTTCGTGATTAGGCGGCGCCTGAAATACAATAACATCTCCCCTCTGGATGCCATCGATTCGTACAGCGATCAGATTTGTTAAGATATATTCACCGTTTTTAAAAGTCGGATACATTGAGTCACCGCTTACCTGAAATGGACGGAATAAGAAAATATAAATGACAAGAAAAATTGAAGCTGCAAGAAGAATCGTCTGCAGGAGGTCAAGTGTAAAAAAGTATGCTTTTTTGGCAAATTCCATCAGCCAATTATCTCAAGATTGATGTTTATTTGTCAACGCTGTTTTGTTTTGGTAAGATATGACAGTGTTATAAGGACTCGTAACTCAGCGGTAGAGTGTTGCATTCACATTGCAAAAGTCAGAGGTTCGAATCCTCTCGGGTCCACTTAATAAGTCTTGATACCTATTTGTTTTTGTTCAGCTTACATAGTACAATAATAAATAACATAATAATATGTTTGCCTCGTTAAGTATTATTATCCCAACACGAAATGAAGAAGCATATCTCCCAAAGTTATTGGAATCAATTAAGCATCAAACAATTCAGCCTATTGAGATAATTGTCGCAGACGCAAATTCGGAAGATGAGACACGTAGGATAGCGAGAGAATATGGCTGTATTGTAGTAAGAGGAGGCAATCATCCCAGTATCGGAAGAAACAATGGGGCAGTGGCGGCAAAATCTCAATTGTTACTTTTTTTAGACGCTGATTCTATTTTGCCGGATAGAAAATTTTTGGAAGGAGCACTGAAAGAATTTTCTTCAAAAAAATTAGGCGTTGCCTCCTGTCTGGCAATGATTACCAATGGCAAGCTAATTGATAGGTATGGAATAGCATTCGCTAATTTTTATTTTATCGTAACAGAAAAATTGGTTAAGCACGGTGTTGGATATTGTACCTTTGTTGATAAAAAGATACACGAACAAATTACTGGATATGATGAAAAAATACTCATTGGAGAAGATATTGATTATGTAACAAGAGCTAGTAAGTTTGGAGAATTTCGTTTTTTAAGATCAAAGAAGATTGTCATTTCTTTAAGAAGGTATGAAATAGAAGGAAGAATGAAGTTGTTATTGAAATACGTATATACGTTGGTAAATTTATTATTTCTTGTTAAACGTACAAATAATAATGTACCTTACACCTTCAATCATAATTATTCCGGCAAAGACACTAAATAACTTCTATTTAAATCCAGTGGGGATTTGGTCAAAAAAGAATGCTTTCTCAACAACTTTTTTGACAAACTGTTTGCTTCGTTGTTTTACTGCAAGTTGTCTGTGACGCTGGATTGATTTCAGGCCACGATAAAGATATTCAATATACGCTTCAGGACGTTTCCATCGCCTGACAGAAGTACTGACCGTTAAGGTTTTTAAAAATTTAATTTTTCCCAAGGGAGAAAGATGGATAGCAAGATCAAGATCTTCATGAACTTTGGTATCATCCATGCAAACTGAATTTTTGATCTTGTTCCATGCAGTTTTTCGTATGGCCAGATTAGGTCCAAAAAGACAATTGTGTCTGAGAATTTGTTTTACAATAGTATTGTAGGAGCGAATAAATTTTATTGACGCAGTTTTTGTCTGCCAGGTACGTTTAAAAATAGCCGGCAGGTCATAAAAGGAAGCAGGGCCTGAAATACCGACAAGTTTTTCGTCAGTAAAAGCTTTTTTGATACGCTTTATCCATGTTGGAGGAAGAATAGTGTCAGCGTCAGTTCTGGCGATAATTTCATAACGAGCTTCGTTAAATCCACGGTTTCTCGCAGGAGTTATTCCCTGTTTTTTCTCCCGTATAATTTTTACCGGATATTGTTGAGCGATTACAACGGTATCATCGGTAGAATTATTATCAACAATGATAATTTCATCAGCTTTCACAGATTGTTTCATGAGGCTATCCAGACATGTGGTTAAGTATTCACCCTCGTTGTATACAGGGATAACGACGGACACCCGTAAGTTGTTATCGTTCATACGTATATTGTACAATGACTTAATTTAATCTACAATAGGAGATAGACATGCGGCCTATATTATCAATCATAATACCTACTTTAAACGAGGAGCATTATTTGCCAAAATTGCTGGATGATCTTGCAGGGCAAACAGAAAAAAATTTTGAGGTTATTATTGCTGATGGCAATTCATCTGATACGACCAGAAAGCAGGCTGAGTCTTTTGAAAAACAACTTCATCTTTCTTTTTATCTTTCTACGAAGAGCCAGCTTGCATTGCAGCGTAATTTTGGCGCAAGTAAAGCAAAGAGTGACTATTTGTTTTTTCTTGATGCGGATACCAGACTTTCTTCCACAATTATTGAAACAATTTCAAAGCATATTAGAAAAGAAAAATATTCTCTTTATTTACCTTTGTTAAAATCCAGCAATCCAGGCTTGCAGTATAGTGCGCTCGTTTCTTTTACCGTTAATATTGTAAAGTTATTGCATAAAGTCGGAAGACCTTTATCTATCGGTCCCCTCATCATCATAAAAAAAGATGTTTTCAATGCAATAGGTGGTTTTAGCTTGCAAACAACAGCGTCCGAAGATCACAATTTAATAATTAAAGCACATAAAATGGGTATAAAAGCGCATTTTCTTTCTGATGTTAAATGTGTTTTTTCAATGCGTCGCCTTGAGCGTGATGGGATTCTTGCTATTCTTTTAAAATATGCTCGATTTACTGCAGAGACTTTGATACGGGGAGGAGTCTATAGTTCTACTAAATATGAAATGGGTGGTCAGGACTATCAATAAACTCCTGTTCTAGTTAAAAAGCTGATGAACATTTGATAATTTTTTGAAACTACTATTGCCGGTAGGATAAGGGAATGGCGGAAATGCTGGAAAAGTCTTTGGTAAGATTACAGTAATTGCATTGCACCCTCTAAATCCAATGGCGTCTTCTGTGTTTCCAGATAAGCAGAGTTGCGTATCGCTTGAAGCAATACCTACCTTTTTTGTGTCAAAGAGAAGCAGTAATTTTTTGTTACCAATCAAGAACCCTTTATTGTTTAACGGTTTTGCTTTCCCATTTCCAAGCCGTACAGTACTGACATCGATCTTTTTTACATCAAAACCTGATTCTCCCGCGATAGTCACTCCGAGGATTCCTGCTTTTGGATAAATTATATTTGGGATTACATGTATGGTAACATTTCGCTGGACAATGATTGGATTACTGGAATTTGATGAAATTGTAACAAAATACGTATCGGTTTTACCGGTGGTTGCTTTACCGGAAATTATATGATGTACAGCGCTCTCAGATGCTGCCATGCTTACAAAATCAATAGTATATGGTCCATTCCCTGTTCCATAAGCTTTGAGCGTGTAAGTGCCGTTGATTGGATTATTTTGATCATAAATAATTGATTCAGGCGCTTTTGGAACTTGTCCATCTATATCAGCAATTCCGTGATCGGCTCCATAAGAAGATTCGGGGATGTCGTTCAAATAGGAATTTGCTGTTGACTCATATCCTGTGTTTTTCCCATTGGGATCGGTAATGAGCATCTGAACAGGCGAGTGTCCGATAAAACTTATGGTCTTTGCTGTAGGCTGTGATTGCTTATTGAATATGATGGTTTCATAAACATCGCTCCATTTATATGTTGCGCTTAATGTTTTTCCTGTATTGCCTGGATCATTTGCGGTAAATGGATATAATGCAGGGTCGATAATAAGATAGTCAGGCGTGCCGTCGGACAAGTCAGCAAGCCTTTTTGACAGGACGATAAAGTGTGTTCCATAGGTTGTGTTTACTCCAACAATGGGGAGATTGCCGGCAGTTAGTGCGTCATCAATCATTATTTTTGCCGTTGTTTTCCGATTTGGATCATTATTTATCCAGAACGGTACTGGATTTGCTATGCCGACTGATTGTCCCATTAATTGGAATAGAGCACCACATTCAGAAAATATATTATTTTCAGTCATCCAATCGTTGAATGAGCCAGGATTTATTTGCTTTATCGAATTGCCCTTAAGAACTACTGTATTGAAGCCGTATGATTTGAGTACATCCGCGACAGCAGTAATTGCGCAGCCCCACATATACATATCTCTACAGTTTGAGTTGTGATCAAGAAGCGTAGAGTAAATATAATTATTCAAGCCATGTGGGGGGTTGGGATTGTTGCTCCAAGTAGGATCAGTCTGCTTGAAGTCTGAGATTTTTGAAGAATCTAAGCCGGTTACAATTAGATTATCAAACCAGGTTTCAGAATTTGGATTAGCTCCTGTACCTGCCCTAAAAGCAATTTTTCCTGCAGGTAAAGCATCTTGTAATGATACATCTTTTACTAGATTATCGTTAGCGAAAATTTGAATATTTTTTCCGTCTACTACAATTTTTATATGGTAAGTATTACCGTTAATATAGTTTCCAGTTAAATTTGTATTAAAAAATGAATTTGGAGGAAGATTTAGGCTAATGTCGCCTGGAGAAGTGATATGTATTTCATAAAAAGGTATATCAGAAGTAGTATATCGATAAATGAAATTATGATCGGTACCGTTAACTAGTCTCATATCAAATTCAATTGAATAATTATTTATCAAATTTTTCCAAATATTAGCATCAGGAACTAAATTAGTTGTGCAACTGGGCTCATCAATTATTGATATTCCTAACATTCCATTATGTATTCGCCAATGTGCATTACATAGAGTTCTATCTAATTCTTTTGTTGTTATCCAGCCTGGTGGAATCGATCCTTCAGGATAAGAATTGAAATTATCTTGAAATATTATATGTGAAGCGTAAGCTGGTTTTGGAATTAGAAGAATCGTTAATAAAACTATAGAAATGATAGTTGAAAAACTTATCAATTTCTTCATATAATCTTAATATATATTGATGAGCTTATACTTGTCAATATAGCAAAATGAAAGCTTTATCATTATAATGCTAGTTGTACTCAATTTTATGAAAAAATCACCTTATGCAATTGAACATTTGCGAGACAAATTAGCGAGTGAAAAAAAATTACAAAAGTTAAAAAAGACATATTCGTTAAAATATCTTGAGATAAAAGATAGTAACTCTGCTCCATTCTGGAATGTCAAATGGTCAATCTATAATGGATTACAACAGCAAGATAGTATAACAAAAGATAGAATAAGAACAACTGCGTCCTTTCTTCCTAAGACAGCTAAGCGTATTCTTGATATTGGAATAGGGCATGGTTGGGTTGAAGAGTTGATTGAAAATAGAGACGTTGAATTATATGGCAATGATATATCAGATCAAGCAATCAAGGATGTTAAAAGAAGATTTCAGGGAAAGTTTTTAACACAGTCACTTTACAATCTCAAGTATAAAAAGAATTTTTTTGATACGATATTTCTTCTGGAGGTACTTGAGCATGTTCCCCCCAGTATGACATTTAAGGTCCTATCCGATATTAGGAATATTTTAAAGTCTCAAGGCTATTTTATTCTTTCTGTGCCAACCAACGAAGGATTAGAGCATATGTTTGGAAATCCAAACGGACATGTGCGAATGTATACTATTCCTTTAATTAGTGCAGAACTGCAATTAGCGGGTTTTAAAGTTATTAAGCTTAAAACGCTCTATGCTTTTAATAAATATTATATTTTCAAGAAAATGATTGCAAAGTATCTATGGAAAAACCATTGGCATCCAAATAATATTATTATTCTTGCACAAAAAATATGATCATTGTTTTTATGACACGGCTTTTTTGGCCGCATATAGGTGGTGTAGAAAAGCATGTGATGGAGATTGGCAAGAAACTTCTTAAAAAAGGGCACGAAGTGATCGTGATAACGGAAATGCTGCCGGATCAAAGACAAGAAGAGATTATAAACGGTATTCATATTTATCGTATCAATGCCGGTAAAGAAGATAGATCTAAAAAAATCAGGATCTGGCGGGAGATATGGAAACTGCGCGCAGTTATCGCCTCAGCAGATGTCGTGCATTGTCACGATGTTTTTTTTTGGTACCTTCCGTTTAGATTGTTCTATCCAACAAAGTCAGTTTTTACAACATTCCATGGCTATGAAAGTTATCCAGTGAGAAAAAGTGCGATAGTGGTACGGAAATTGTCGGAAAAACTTTCTTCAGGCAATATCTGCATTGGAGATTTTATTCCGAAATGGTATGGGACACATCCGACAATTGTGTCGTATGGAGCTGTTGAATTCAAAAGCCATCAAGTCACCAGTTCATCAAGGTATAAAAAAAATGAATCAGCTGTTTTTATCGGTAGACTTGATGAACAGACTGGGGTAATGACATACGCAAAAGCAGTTGAGATACTGCAAAAGAACTATCCCAAATTTCAATTTGACATCATCGGTGATGGAAAAGAGAGAAATTTGGTAGAAAAAAAATTTACCGTTCTCGGCTTTCAAAAAGATCCGGAACAATATCTTGCTGCGTATCATTTTGCATTTGTCTCCCGCTATCTTGCAATCCTTGAGTCGCTGACGGCCAAGCGTTTAATCTTTGCTGTTTATGATAATCCGATTAAAGAAGATTATCTGAAGATGGCACCTTTTGCGGGATTTATTGTTATTGAGAGAGATCCTGAAAAGCTAGCCGAGAAAATTATGTATTATCTCCATCATCCGAAGGAAGAAGAAGCAATGATTGAGAAGGGATATGCATGGGTGAAGCAGCAGACATGGGAGAAAATGGTTGAGATATATCTGACACTTTGGAGTAAGAAAAATTTATAAAATTCCTCTTGATTTAACAGAAAAGTATATAATGAACACTATGAGAATTTCTTTTATTACCACAGTTTATAACGAAGAAAAAACAATCGAGTCGTTTCTTGACTCAATTTTGTCCCAAACTCATTTGCCGGATGAGGTTGTCATTGTTGATGCATTGTCATCTGACTCTACAATTTCACGAATTGCGGATTACACAATGCGGTTTAAAAAGAAAAAGATACAGTTTACAGTATTGATAAAAAAAGGAAATCGCTCAGTTGGAAGAAATGAAGCTATACGATATGCAACGGGTGATATCATCGCTTGTTCTGATGCAGGGAATATATTAGATAAAAATTGGGTAAAAGAAATTGCCAAGCCTTTTGTAGATTCCCGCGTTTCCGTCAAGGGTGGATCTGTTTCTGGAGAACGCGAGAATGATAAAAAAGAGGAAAAAATAGATGTCGTGGCAGGATATTATGATGGTAATGCAAAGACTATATTTCAAAAATGTCTGATTCCCTATGTATTGGTTATGCCGAACCAAGTCAATCCTAAGACGTTTTTACCGGCAACACGATCAGTCGCTTTTACTAAAAAAATTTGGCAAAAAGTCGGAGGATTTGATGAAATGCTTTCTCATAATGAAGATTATGCGTTTGCCAAAGCATTGCAAAAAGTATATGCAAAGATCGTTTTCAAAAAAGATGCAATTGTTTATTGGCAGCCTCGAGAAAATTTTAAACAAGCATTTATTATGTTTTTCCGTTTTGCGTATGGTGATGCTGAAGCGGAAATTTATCGACCAAAAGTGATTTTTCTTTTTATTCGTTATGCCTTGGGGATTTTTCTTCTTACTTTCGCTATAATGATGAAATCAGTCGTCATGCTACTCGGTTTACTTATTTTATTTGTGTTGTATATGATTTGGGCAACTGCTAAAAATTATCAGTATGTAAAAGCATGGCAAGCATTGTATCTTTTGCCACAGATACAACTGACAACTGATTGGGCAGTAATGATAGGAACCATTCTTGGTGTATTGAGAAAAAAGATTACATATTAGATATGGGATACAAACGAAATGCTATCAAAGGAATCTCATGGATTACTCTTCTTCGAGGCTTGACAAGGATATTTACTTTTATACGGCTTGCTGTTTTGGGCAGGTTATTGACGCCAACCCAATTCGGCTTCTTTGGAATTGCCTCATTGCTCCTTTCTTTTTTGGAAATTCTTACGGAAACAGGGATTAATGTTTTTCTTATTCAGGAAAAGAGTCAAATTAAGGAATATATTAATTCCGCATGGGTGGTTTCAATACTTCGTGGGACTATCTTAGCGCTCATTATCTATTTGTCAGCACCCTTTATTGTTATCTTTTTTAAAGCAACAGAGTCCTATCCGATTGTTGCATTAATAGCGGTTGTGCCGTTTATTCGTGGTTTTATCAATCCCGCCATAGTTTCCTATCAAAAAGAGTTATTTTTCAATAAAGAATTTCGATTGCGCACCGTACTCTTTTTTGTGGATGTGCTGTGTTCTATTATCGCAGGTTTTATTACCAGAAATGCTATCAGTTTCGATGTCGGACTTATTGTATCAGCAATAGTAGAGGTGATACTTTCTTATGTACTTATACCGTTAAAACCGCAGTTACAATTTGAATATCAGAAAGTAATTCATGTTATTCACAAAGGATGGTGGGTTACTATAACTGGGATTTTTTCTTATTTCGCGGATAACGGAGACAATATTACTGTCGGGAAAATATTGGGCGCAGCGCCGCTTGGTATTTATCAGGTAGCATATAAATTTTCAACACTTCCAATTAGCGAGATTACCAATGTTGTTAATATGGTGGTATTTCCTGTTTATGCAAAATTTTCAGATGATAAAGAACGATTATGGAAAGCGTTTGTAAAAGTGACTATACTCAGTTCTTTGGGAGCAATAACATTAGGAAGTTTGATTTTCTTTTTGGCAAAACCTCTTATCTTGCTATTTATGGGCGGGCAATGGGGCTTAGCAATTCCGGCAATTCAGATACTATCAATTTATGGAATTTTGCGGACAATTTTTGGCAATTTTGCTCCACTGTTTCTTGCGGTACAGAAACAGAATTATGTAGCTCAAACCACGTTTATACGAGTAGGAGCATTGATCATTGCAGTTGTTCCTTTAGTACTGCATTTTGGTATGGTTGGCGCTGGAATTGCGATGCTGTTATCAATACTTGCCGAAATACCCGTTATTCTTTACTTATTGATAAAAATTTTTGGATAACTGCAAAAGTAGGGAGAGGAAGAATAAAATGTCCGCCTGCGTTAAGATATGCTTTTTCCCGTTTTATAAATTCGTTTTTAAAAAACCATGGAAGGACAAGCATATAGTCAGGTTTTTCTTTTCTGGCTTGTGCTTCTGAAATAATCGGAATTCCAACTGATGCAATTTTTTTCCCCCATTTTTCTGAATTTCGTTCAACAGCTTTTTTGATAAACTTTGTATTTAAATCAAAATATTGTAATAAAGTATTCCCTCTCGTTGAAGCTCCATAAATATAGATAGTTTTTCCCCTTTTTACTTCTTTCTCAATAAATAGTTTTAACATTTTTTTATTATCTTTTACCCGTTTGGCAAATAAATGATATGGCGCTTTTGTATCAAGCGCTAATTCTTTTTCTTGATTCAGAAGATCATGTACTGACTTTGCAATTTCTCTTTTTCCTTTAAACGCGATATAGGTACGAAAGCTTCCTCCGTTAATTGGAGTTTCTTCTACGGCAAATACCTCGAGATTATGCTTTTTAAGAAGATTATTCAAAGAATGAAGAGAATAATATTCAAGATGTTCATGAACGATATTATCAAAAGCGTTTAGCGTAAGCATTGCTTTTAAATAATTCTGTTGAATTACCAGAACGCCATTTTTAGCAAGTATTTTGGTAATATCATGCAAAAACGTATTCGGTTCTTCCATATCATAAAAACAGGAAATGACAGTAATAATATCTGCTTTTTTTGTTTTCATTGCTTTTTTATAAGAAGCATAATGAAAGAAATCATTGATGACAATTGCTGCATGTTTTTTAGCTTCCGCTGCCAATTTTTTTATCGGCTCAACAGCTATTTTTGTACTATCAGGAGGATAATTTTTAAGCAGTGTTCCGTCATTGGCTCCGATATCGACAAGAATCATATTTTTCTTTATTTTACCGTAGACTGATAATGCGTTTTCGGCGATTTCTTTAAGTTCTTTATTCATTGTCTGATTGATTCCTGATTTGTAGCCGTATCTTTCGGTATAGAGAAGTGAAGCGGGCGTCGTATGTTTCAATTGCAATAAAAGACAATCGCTGCACAATACTAAGACGAGGGGGTATTGAGGAGGTTTTAGATTGCCTAATGTGAAATCCGATAAATAAAGATTCCCGAGAGAGAGAATATCGGTGAGTTTTTCTGAAGAACATGATCGGCAGGTATTGCGAATAATTTCAGATAGCATAGTATTGAGCTATTATAATTGAGTACATGCTATAATTTCAACATGAGAATTGCGGTTTTTTATCATCTTCCATTTGGAGGTGCAAAAAGAGTCGTGCAGGAGCACGTAAGAGGTTTGGTTTTACGCGGACATGAAGTGGATTTGTATACAACAGTAAAAGAGTATGATGCTTTTGATCCGGGTATTTTTGCAAGCCATGAATATATCTTCCCATTTACAATTTTATCTGTCCGCCTGCCATTGATCGGTAGATTGCTGAAAGATTATACTGTATTCAATTTGCTTAAAAAGCATCATAAGAAAATTGCTGAGGAAATTGATAAAAAAGGCTACGATATCGTTCTCGTACATAGCGATATCTATACGCAATCACCGTTTATCTTGCAGTTTTTACACACGAGAAATGTTTACTTTTGCCTTGAACCATTAAGAATAGCTTATGAATATTGTTTGCGATTTCCTGATAATACGGCAATAGCAAATAGGATATATGAATCAATATCGCGTCATATAAGAAAAAATATTGATCGTAGCAATGCGCAAAGCGCTGATTATACTCTTGCAATCAGCCTGTTTGGCAGAGAATATATGATTCATGCATTTAATTTGTATCCGGTTATTTCGTATCTTGGCGTAGATGAAAAAAGATTTCATCCTTTAAAACTGAAAAAGAAGAAGCAGATATTATTTGTTGCGGAAAAGGAATATATTTACGGATATGATCTTATCGAAAAAGCAATGCGATTGATACCTGAGCAAAAACGTCCTCTGTTGAAATTTGTATTCGGAACAAAAAAAGAACAGAGAATTAACGATAAAGATCTTGTACATCTCTACAATGAATCACTTGTTACATTATCCCTAAGCCGTTATGATACTTTTGGGCTTGTTCCATTGGAATCGATGGCTTGTGGAGTTCCGGTAATTGCGCTTAATGTCGCAGGTTACCGCGAAACAATCGTTGATAACAAGACAGGTTTTCTCGTAGATTTCGATCCTGAAGCTATAGCTGAAAAAATTATGCTTTTTCTTGATAATCCGTCCCTATCAAAACAAATGGGCGATGAGGGCAGAAAATGGATTGAAGCAAAATGGACGTGGAATGAGCAAATAAGAAACTTAGAAAATCATTTGATTTCTTTAACTAAGTTGAAAAAGTTTTCGGATACTGATTAGCGTACTTTTTTGAAGATCAAATACATTTTTGTTTGCAATTAATTTCAATCGTTCCCTGTGGCTGTTTATATAAGTAAAATTGCCGTTTTCATCTTGTGAATCCCGATGCGTACTTTTGATATAGCCTTTTTTTGCGGTAAGTTTAGGAAGTTTGCCGGCGACATCTTTTCTTACGAAAAAAGCATTAACTCCCGAAGAATTGCTACCAACAAATTGATAGCCTTTTTGTTTTGCCAGAAGGCAAAGTGCCGCTAGAGAAGTGCCGAAGTATAATCCTGAATAATGTTCATGCATCCGATCAAACGTTTTTTTATAAGGAACAGTTATTGCATAATCAGGCCCAAAATGGCTGTTATATTCGATAATTACAATCCGCGGCGAAATAGTTGTAATAGCATCCCAAATCCAATAGTCAACACCATCAATATCAATTGATAACAATCCTATATCTTCTGGAACATGAAAATCTTTTATAATTTTATTAATATTTTCTCTTGTAATAAATGCAGAAATTGCATGAATGTCATGTTTGTAATAGATTTCTTTGCCTTTATCGCTTCGTAGATAATCAATATGTTCTGTACCGCAATTGACTATTTTTTCCTGCCAATTATTATTCATAAGCAGAAAGCGTGTATTTGATTCAGAATAATCTCCGACACCCAGTTCTATAAAAATTTTATTCGATACTGTTATTTTGTGAATAAGGTATTGAATAATACCGTCTTCTCCAAATTGTGAAAATACTTTGAATTCTGCTTCCTGGATAGTGGGATAAATAATATTTTTTATACTGCGTGATTCATGTTTGCCAATTGCGAGCCTAATTGATTCCAGATTTCTTTGAATATCTTGATGTTCAAGACTTAAGTGTCCGATTGCTATATGTCGTATTTTTGCCCTGAGTTTTTTTATAAATTCTTTCCATTTATTCATAAAAGACATTGTACAGTATACTAAAAAAATCCGTATTCACAATATGTGAAAACCTAGTTATATACTGATGAAGTTAAATATACGTTTATCTGCAAAGATATTGTATAATGCTGTTAGAATTAACAATTATGGCCAGTAAGCAAACTGCTGTCTCTATTATTATTGTCTATTATCATGCGAAAGAGACTCTTTTTGCGTGTTTGAATTCTCTTAAGACAACAAAAAACCCGCCTCATGAAGTTATTGTTGTAGATAACGATGAAAAGAAAGTAATAGATAAAGAGATTAAAAAAAAGTATCCGTGGATTACTTACGTTAAAAGCCCGAAGAATGTCGGTTTTGGAGGAGGAAATAATCTGGGAGCAAAATATGCAAAAGGAGAATATCTTTTTTTTCTTAATCCCGATACGTTGATTTTTCCTGACACCATTGATGAATTGAGCAAATTTCTTGATAAAAATAAAAAATGCTCGGTTGTCGCGCCATTATTATTAGATCCCCAAGAAAACCCTTATCCCATACAGGGCTCATCAATTCTGACTCCTCTTCGGGCTATTTTTTCTTTATCGTTTTTGAATAAACTTTTTCCTCATAATGCAATCGCTAAAGAATATTGGCAAACTGGATGGGACAAGACAAAAATAAAGGAACTAGAAGTTGTACCCGGAACAGCTTTTATGATACGCAAAGAAGTATATGATGAAGTAGAGGGATTTGACGAACATTTTTTTCTTTATTTTGAAGAATATGATCTTTGTAAACGAATTAAAGAAAAAGGATATCTTCTATATATTAATCCTAAAGCAAAGATTATTCATCTGTGGGGGAAGGGAGGAACCAATGAAGCAAAAAATATAAATAAAATTTTTAAACAAAGCAGATATTATTATTTCAAGAAACATTATGGATTAATAACCGCTTTGTTGGTAGATGCAATTTTAAGTTTTGGAAAGACAAGTCTTGCTATGTCCGGAATACTCTTATCAGCTACTGTGCTTCTTTTTTATCGTCTCTTTGAGTTTATGCCGTTTTTTGGAGATCAGGGATGGTTTTATCTTGCTGCACGCGATGTGGTATTGGGGAAAAGCTTACCGTTAGTCAGTATTCCTGCAAGTCATCCATGGCTACATCAAGGCCCATATTGGACATATATGCTTGCTTTTATGTTGTGGTTGTTCCATTTTAATCCCATAAGCGGCTCTTATCTGACTGCATCTATAGGAATCATGAGCATATATTTACTGTATGTTGTCGGAAAAACATATTTCTCAAAAAATGTTGGTATTATTGCCTCATTTCTTTATGCTGCTTCTCCTTTGGTGATTATTACTTCACGGACAGCATATCACACAAGTCCGATACCTTTTTTTACTCTATTATTTCTTCTTTCTCTGTATAAGTGGATACAAGGCAATAAGTATTTTTTCCCGTTATCCGTTTTTTTCCTTGCAGTGCTCTATAATTTTGAACTTGCAACAGCAACGCTTGGCATCATTTTTGTTCTTATAACGCTTTTTGGAATAGAGAAGAAGACATCATGGGTAAAGAAATTGTACGATAAACGCATCATTTTCTTATCAGTACTGGCTTATCTTCTTCCGATGCTGCCGATGATTATCTATGATTTTCATCACGGATTTCCACAAACTCTTAAATTTGTAGCATGGATTGGTTATCATGTATTGTTGATTTTTGGATTTCCGAGTATTCATCCGAATCTCAAGCCAATGAGCTGGAGCACGGTTATTCTTTTTGCTTTTCAACAGTATCAGATGTTTATTTTTGCGGCAAGCGGAATTGTAGCTCTTAGCCTTCTTATTTTTTCATTTGGATTATTTTATTTCCGTTTTTATCAAATGATCAGATCAAAAAAATATCATCCAGGCTTGCTGCTTGTCGGCGTGATGATGTTATTGCTACTTGCAGGGTTTTTTGCCACGAGAACAACATCCGATGCGTATCTTCCCGATATATTTCCGTTACTTGCCTTGCTGACGGCAGTTGCAGGAGAGATGTGTCTAACGAAATATTTTGTACCGTCAATAGCGGTTATTGTCTGCATTGTATTTTTGAATATTTTTACCTTATTGCAGCATAATTATTTTGTGGGCATTACGTACAAAGAGAGGCTGCTCGCAGCAAAAGAAATAATTCAGAAAGCAGATCATAGACAATACAATCTGGTTGGCGAAGGTCCGGGAAGTAAATTTGCTTCTTTTACCATGAATTATCAGTATTTAACATGGTGGCTGGGTCATCCAGCATCATCCTCTTTGCAAAAATTACAATTTGTCATTTCTGAAACGCCTTTCGGTATTATCGTTGCGAAACAGGTCGTCCATATGAAATAATAAGAAGCTATGATTAGTGTAGTTGTTTTGACCAAAAATGAAGAGAAAAATATTGGCGATTGCCTTGATAGTATTTCCTGGTGTGATGAAACAATTGTTATTGATGATCATTCTACCGATAAAACAGTTGAGATAGCGAAGAAAAAAGGAGCAAGAATTTTTATGCGATCGCTGATGCAGGATTTTGCCGATCAACGGAACTATGGTCTGGAAAAGGCAAAAGGCGATTGGATACTTTTTATCGATGCAGATGAACGGGCTTCTTCTGCTTTGTGGTATGAAATTATGCAGCATACCAGCGAGTCGATCGATGACTATGCGGGTTTTTATATAAAGCGTCTCGATACGATGTGGGGAAAGGCGCTACGACATGGTGAGACCGGCAATGTAGCATTACTTCGTTTGGCAAAAAAAGGAGCAGGGAAATGGGAAGGAACAGTGCATGAGCGATGGAATATCTCCGGTCAGACTGCGGTTTTAATAAATGCTTTGGATCATTTTCCTCATACTACCATTGCTG
>JAJYHW010000062.1 GCA_021784535.1 bacterium | reverse complement strand
TGCATTGATACTTTTTTTCACCGAGTTAGTATACCATGCTTTATTGCTAATTCACCTAGTGAAATCCTGTTTTTGGATTGCTATAGCAACCTATATGAAGAAAAAAAGCGCCCGTTTTGAAACGGTCTCCAAAAGATTACGATAAAAAGTGATAAGTTCAGTGCTCTTAGATATGGACTTGGTTGACATTTTTCCCAAAGTTACAATTAGGAAGGTTATGCATCCTACCTCAGTAAGCTGCAAAAACGACCTCGTCTCCCGATTAAATCGGGATACCTCAGGAATGTAGAAGTAGAGAAAAATTAAGACAACCAATATCCAATATCAAAGAGCATGCTTAGTATATTTCCCGTTCTGTGAAAAGTCAAGGTCTTGACAAGCTTTTACGAAGTCTAGAGTCCGAGGAGAGAAAGTGCGAGAGTTATCATATTTGAGACCAGCCCCATCAGGGAAAATCCTCCTATGGGGAAGAAAAGAAGAACGATAAGAATCATCATGCCGATATTTCCCATAGACATATAGGCCGCGGCTTCACGCGGAGGAAGCAGCATCGCAAAGACTTTGGATCCGTCAAGAGGAGGAATAGGAACGAGATTAAAAATCGCCAGCAAAAGATTTAACTGGACAATTTCGGCAAGGATTGTGCCTGCAAGTCCGTTTGTTATTACTTCATTAAATCCCTGACCGGGGAAAAAGATATGAATCAGAAGACTTCCTGTAATTGCAAGGAGAATATTAGTCAACGGTCCTGACGCTGATACCAGTGCGAGGTCTTTTCTTCCGTCATGCAGATTAAAAGGATCAACGGGGACTGGTTTGGCTCCGCCAAAAATAAATCTGCCTCCGGATCCAAAGAAAAAAATAAGGGGCATCAGAACGCTCATATAAGGGTCAAGATGCTTGAGAGGATTTAAGGTGAGCCGTCCATGCAATTTTGCCGTCGGGTCTCCGAGGCGATAGGCGACAAATCCATGAGCGATTTCATGGAGAATTGAAGAAAAGATTAAAATAATAAGACTGATAAGTAAAAATAAGATAGTCATATGTTCTGGTATTGAGATTAACTCCCCAATATGATATCATATATGCCTATGGCAATGAAATGTATGTATTGCGGCAAAGGCGTGATGTATGGGCACAATGTGTCTCATTCCAAACGGCGTACGCCACGGATATTTAAGCCAAATCTGCATAGTACCCGTATTCAGACGACAACAGGCTTTGTCCGTCTTAAGTTGTGTACCAAATGTCTTCGAACAATCAAAAAAGTTACCATCAATCAGTCAACTGAAATTCCCGCAGAAACAATTACACAGCCAGCCGCATAAAGAAGAATATTTTACCAGCCGGCAAAAGGGTCCCAACTAGTATCTGCTTGTGAGTTTGTGTCGCCTGTCTCATAGGATTCAGCACCCATAGTCAATGACTCTTCAGTTTGCTCAATAATATGCTGTTCAGGAATAGCAAACATCCCCCCGATGGTTTCATCGAGCGCTTCTTCTGTTGCTTCAAAAACTGCTTGTGGAGGAACAGTCATATATCCTGTATTTTATATATAAAATGTTTATTTGTAAATTCATTATAGGCCTGTAGTATATCATTTTTTCTGTGCTGCTGTTTATTTGAGAATGGATAAAATGGCACTGCTGCATAGTATCACAATAAATTGTTCTTTTTTGACAGGTTTGATAAAGCTATTCAGTGTAAAGCTCTTTAATTTTTTCTTTTAATGCCGGATAACCGTTGAGAAAGTCTTTAAAGTTCATTGGTTTTTTTCCTTCGACTTGGAGAACAAAAGGAGTAGTCTGAGATTGCTTCGTTTTGTCCGCAATGACAGAAGAGGGCAGAAGCTTGATTCTTATTTCCTGATTCTTGATTTTTACCTTTGTCCAGACTGTCGGCCACGGATAATATGCTCGAATTTTCCGGTCAATTTCCGATTTCCAGTTTCTGATTTCCAATGGAGCAAGTTTTTCTAATACTGATAAATCAATATAGCCATCCTGTCTGGTAATAATTTTTGTGTATGTTGCTTTATTCTCATCCTGTGGTTGAGGCGTTAGCTTGCCGGCAACATAATTTTCAATGAGAGAGGGCAATAGTATAGCAGCTTGCGCGAACATGGTTTGCATAAGCCAGTTGCAGGTATCTGTTTTTTCCAGAGTGAACGGTATCTGGTGTATTATCGGGCCATGATCCATTTGTTCATCCATTTTGATAAAGGTAACTCCTGATTTCTCATCACCGTTAAGTAGTGCTGTCTGGATCGGTGTGGCACCGCGGTATTTTGGCAGAAGGGAAGGATGGATATTGATAGCGCCGTATGTGGGGATACTGAGTGCTTCGGGCGGGATAATTTTCCCATATGCGGCGACAATAAATAAATCAGATGTAAGATGTAAGAGTAAAGATTTAAGAGATTGCTTATTTTCAGGCTGGAAAATTTGCATATTGTGTTTTTCTGCAAAAATTTTAACAGGCGGTGGAGTCAGGAGTTGTTTTCTGCCTGATTTTTGATCGGGAGCAGTAACGACAGCAGTCACATTACCATATTTTGTTAGATTTTCTAAAACAGGGATGACTTCTTTTGGTGTCCCGAAGAATATAATTTTCATGATATCTCTATTTCTTCAAATTCTATTTCACCTTTTTCATTTTTTACTGAATGGTAAAGGGGATTTTTTTGTTCCAGAACGCGTTTTGAAAATAATATGCCATTTAAGTGGTCAACCTCATGTTGTATGATAGTTGCCAGAAAACCTTCATACGTTTTCTTTTGTTTGACGCCCTTCCCGTCAAGATAGGTCAGGACTACTCCATACGGTCTTTTGACAACGCCCCATACATCTTTAAGAGAAAGACAGCCTTCAAGCTGGATGCCTTTTTCTTTCTTCTTTTTATTTATCGGGACTTGTTTTTGTCCGGAAGCCTTTTTGACAGGTTTTGCAAAAGTTTTTTCAATAACAGGATTGATAAAGGCCATAAAAGGCGCGTCGTGGTCCTGTTTGACAACGAAAATCTGGAGCGATTTTCCTATTTGCGGTGCTGCAAGTCCAACTCCTTCAGGATCACTCTGGGAGACAAGGGTTTCTTCCATGTCCTTAAGCAATTTTTTGATGGTTTTATCAATCTGTGCGACAGGTGAAGCAGTTTGAGAAAGAACCGCATCTGGCGCTTGTACAATCTTTAACATACGAATTAATGCGAATACAGGCTCTAGTATACCATAAAGAAAATTTTTTTGAGGAATTTTATTGAGTTCGCCATTGTTCTAATGTCTTTTTTACCTCACTGTCAGTCGGCGCGAGATGCTTGATAATATATGTATACGTAGCAATAGCCTTCTGCTGCATAGAGGGATTGATTATCTTTCCGTTTTTATCAATAGCAGCTTCATGATAGAAGAGTCCGAGTGCGACATACGCGTCGATATAATCATCTTTGAGCTTGATTGTATTTTTAAGCATCGCAATTGCCTGTTTAAGATCTCCTGCTTGTCCATAGAGTACGCCCTGGTTATATGCGATTTTTGCATCAGTTGGCGCGAGTGCTTTTGCGACATTGATCGCGTTAATGGCATCCCGTAGATATAGCGCTTCCTTTCTTGTATTACTTGCCGAAAGTGTATAAAAAAGCCGGACACGGTCTTTCCAGTAAACGACGTCATTGGGATGGTTGGTGACGACGTTGTTGCTCAGCGCGATAGCGTTTTGTGCAAGTTGTGCTGCTTGTGTCGCGTCTTTTTGTTGATAAAGACCAGCGCTAAGAGCAGCGAGATTGATGGATAATTCGTCCTGATATACCGGTTCATTCGGTTCCATTTGAACAGCTTGTATTAATTGCGGATATGCTTGTTGATATTGTCCTACTTTATCTAGATTGTTACCAAGAGCGTAGGCAATATCTGCCTGCCGGTACCAGATAAGCCCTAGGATCATCCATCCTGCAATAAAGACAAATATCGCAATGGCTGTCCACTGATACGGGTTAATGTCATCTTTGCTATCAGATGAAGAAGTTCCAGCCGGAAAAACAAGGCTTCTGGCCGGATCAAGTATTTCCAGAAAAATGAAAACAAATGCCGGTACCAAAAAAATGTACAAGTTGATAATAACAACGGAAAAGCCGAAGAAATTTGAAATTAGCAGTGATAAGTAGCCGGCGATCAGTCCAATGGTGATAATCCAAAGTATATTCTCCTGTGCAGGTTTTGCTGGTTGCACTTTTAATGCGGCAGTTTTAATGCGTTCCTTTTTAACGTATTGTTTTGCTGTTGTAAACAGGAAAATGCCCAGGAAACCTAGATAAGTTCCCAATCCAAAGATTCCCGTAGTTGCCAGATAATTCAGATACTCATTGTGTGCTTTATTATACAAATAATCCCATTCTGAAGTGAGATTGTGCGCCGGAAGTTTATATTTATAATAAGCAAAAGCAAATGTTTCAACACCTGTCCCAAATAACGGATTATGTTCCCAAGCCCTGAGCGCTCCCTGCCAGACGAGGAGACGGATTTTGCCGGAATCCGTTATCCCTTGCGTGATAATTCCGGCCGATGATGAAGCTGCTTGCGTTTGTACTGTAGCTGTTTTTGGCAAGAGCGGCCTTATATAATTTTTGATAGAATCCAGTGAGTGCCCAAACATGAAGCTGCTGACGATAAAGAGTATATTGACAATGATAAGCGTTTTGAAGAAATAGCTTTTTGTAGAGAGCTTTTTGAAATAAATTGCTCCCCAGAAGAAAATATTTGCTATCCAGAATGCGAGGTATCCTGCTCTGGTATCTGAAAAAAGCAGTAAAAGATAAAGAAAAACAGCGAGCGCGTAGAAACTAAGCGAGATAAACATTTTTGTTTTATTTTTTATTCCATAGGCAAGAGAAACCGGTACCAGAAATGCCATATATGCAGCAAGCCAAGCCGGTTGACCAAGCGTTGAAAAAGCGCGTATGGTTGGTTTAAATGCACTTGTCCAGCAGGAGGTATCAAAATTACCTCTGAAAATAAAGCAGGTAGGATCCGCTCCAAAATGAGAAGGAAAACCCCATAGTGCGACGCCAAATCCTGATAAAAGACTGATAAACAAAACATTCATTACGACACTGCTTCGCAAAAACCAAGCAGCAATAAAAAATGCTATCGTGAATATGCTGAGTAGTAAGGCTGATGATGAAAATCCTGATGCAATCAGTCCTGCAATAATAGTAATTATTGTTATCGTTATTGCCGCAATAGCATATTGAGTTCCGTCAGGTTTTTTTCTTAAAAAGTTAGTAAAATTACTGACAAATGCGTAATAAAGAAAGATATAGGTAATCGTTGAGAGTAAGCCGCCGTTGAATCGTGAATAATATCCCCACCATGAGACATGTGGATCAAGAGAGAAAATGCTTGAAATGATTTGTGAAGCCAGAAAAAGTAGTAGTACGATGTCAATCGGAGTGCGTTGTATTATAATTCTTTTCTGAAGAATCATTTTTGTTACCCAGGACAATCCGATAATGACGGTGACACCCCACGTAAGCCACATTTTATTGAGTTCAAAGAGCTCTGAAGTATCTCCTGAGAAAATAAGCGGCACAAGGAAAAAGAGCGCGTAAAAGGAGTATTCGATGACACGGTTACAGTAAGAAATGAGTTTCATTGATTAATTTGAAATTTTCAATTCCTTGTTTATCCTATCATATTGGCAAAACCTGAGCAAGCTGGTAGAATGGGCGAAGAAATGTACAAAGTAGTAATTTTATGAATTTTTCTCCTATCAATAAATTTTTCAGTTTGTTTAGCCATGATATCGGTATTGATCTCGGTACTGCAAATACATTAATTTTTGTAAAAGATAAGGGTATTGTGATCCGCGAACCATCAGTTGTCGCCAAGCATAAAAAAACCAAACGTATTATTGCGATTGGAACTGATGCCAAAAAAATGCTTGGTAAGACACCGGCATCAATTTTGACAATCCGTCCGCTTCGAGGAGGCGTGATTGCTGATTTTGACGCGACAGAGGCGATGATAGCTTACTATATCAAACAGGTTCATGAGATGGGGAGATTGCTTCCGCGCTTGTTGGCTCGTCCCAAGGTTGTTATCGGCATTCCCTCAGCCGTAACCGAAGTTGAGCGAAGAGCTGTATGGGAGGCGGCCTTATCAGCAGGAGCACGGGAAGCGTATCTGATTGAAGAGCCGATGGCAGCAGCAATCGGTGAAGGTATTTCGATCTTTCAGTCCAAAGGCGCTATGGTGGTTGATATCGGTGGAGGGACTACAGAGATCGCAGTGATCTCATTGGGAGGAATTGTCGTGGGCAGGTCGCTTAAGCTTGCCGGAGATGATATGGATCAGGCAATTTTGCATTATATCCGGTTGCGTCATGGTTTGGTTATCGGCGAACGGACATCAGAAGAGATAAAGATGAAAATCGGGAGCGCATACAAAAAAAATGTAAAAATGAAAATGCAGAATGTAAAAGAAAATAGCGATAAGGAAAAAGCTGAAGGGAATCCGCATCTTGAAAAGGTAATGATTATCAGAGGGCGGGATATCGAGACAGGATTGCCGCGGAGTTTGAAAATTACTGAAGCTGAAATCCGGGAAGCGCTTTCGTCAAGTTTAACGCAGATTATTCAGGCTGTTGCTGATGTTCTGGAAGAGACGCCTCCGGAATTGCTTCCTGACATTCTGGAGCAGGGCGTATTGCTCACTGGCGGAGGAGCCCAGCTTGCGGGTCTTGATCAGCTTTTGGCAGAACGAATTCATATGCCGGTCGTAGTCTCCAATGATTCATTAACTTCAGTCGTCCGTGGTACCGGCAAAGTCCTTGAAGATGACGCACTGCTGGAACGGGTGAAGGTAATTGGGGGACTGCGCTAAACGGCACTCGTCCGTTTAGGACGCATCAACCGTCTGAAGAATCTTTTAATCCGTGAAGGTTGTTTTACCTCTGCGCGATAAATATCAAATGCTGCATGGAATAATGCATTAAAGGGTAAATCATTTCTGATTCCACGCTCAATTTCTCTTACAGAAAACCAAGCGGAATTAGGTTGATCGCGCAAATCGATTTTTTCTTTATCTACAAAGGTATACCCAACACGAATTTTCTCTTCGATACGTGATGGATTGGATCTGACAAAATGATAATAGGTATGGGGATTTACCTGTTCAGAGAAGGGGACTTTATTTTCTGAAATATTGGTAAAACTTCCCTGAAGAGAAGCTCTAAGAGAAATAAATTCGCCAGTTTGCGAGTCTGGTTTTGCTTGGAATGGTTCTGCCACTGCTGTAACTAACACATCTCCTGTTTTTCTGTCGATCAATAATCCTACTGTTCCACAGGCTCCATCGGGATCACTAAGGTCTTCAACTTCAAAAATACCAGGTTGTCCAAATATCTTTACCTCTCGACCACTTGTACCAATGTTTACAGCTCCAACTTCAAAAAAGCGTGCTTTGCCAGTCTTTGGATCACGATTAGCAATTTTTCCATCAGTCAGTAGCCAAGGGGGGGGTCTCTTCTAATCGTGCCCGCTTGACTTGCATAGTTGCTGCACGCTGCGCCTCTTGAACCCAATAAGATATATCTCTTTTTTCAATTGTCCTCGTTTTAAGCCGCTCAGTCATGTGTGTATTATAAATATCCTATAATATAAAGTCAATTTTGCTTCTTGGGTTGTCAAAGGCAAACAAACCAACTACAATAGCTGGTATGAAACGGGTCAGGGCTGTTTTCCCAATTTTTTCAATTTTTCTTCTTCTTTCTCTTCTCATTCTTTTCTTTTTTCAGAATCCTTTGACAAACGTCTTGCAGATTATCACCTTGCCAATCCAAAAATGGGCGTTTATAGCAAGCACAAAGCCTGTCGTATTGACACCGCAACAGCAACTGCAGCAGGAAAATAACCAATTACGGGCGCGGCTTGCACAAATGCAGGAAATACAAAAGGATAATCAGGCGCTTCATGACCAGTTTTTGATTACCAGTCCGCCGCCGCAGCAACTGCTCCCCGCAGATATTATCGGAACGCAGCAAAATGCTTTGCTTATCGATAAAGGGACCGCGGATCATGTCCGCGTTGGAAATATTGTGGTAGTGAAAAACAATATTATCGGAAAAATTGCCAAGTCTACTCCTCATATCGCACTTGTATTGCTTCTTAGCGATCCGTCTACATCGTTTACTGCCGTTACCGCAAAAACAGGAATTCATGGCATTGTCAAAACTCTCGCAAACGGTACAGTTGTTTTCGGGAACGTAGTGCTTTCTGATAAACTTGCAGTAAATGATATTATTGTGACAAAAGGCGATCAGAATTTGCAGGGAATCGGGTATCCGCCTGGTTTAATTGTCGGCAAAATTGTGTCGATTGATAAGCAGGCAAGCAGTCTTTTCCAGTCGGGTGAGATTCGGAGTCTGGTGGATGTGTCTCGATTACGAATGGTTTTTGTTAAGACACAGTAAAAAGTTAAAGAGTTAACTCGTTAACGCGTTAACCAATTAACGAGTATGATAATTTTATTATTAGTTTTGTTATTAATTTCAGTTTTCTTTGAGGGTACGGTGACGACCCTGCCGCTGGTCTTTATCTGTCTTGTTTGTCTGACGATACGCATGAGAAGCTCTGCGGTTTTTTTTATTGCGTTTCTTGCGGGCATTTTTCTTGATACCTTTGCATTGCGTCCAATCGGCGTGACAAGCATTTTCTTATTGACGGCTGTGCTATTGATTTTGTTATATCAACGAAAATATGAGATTAATTCTTATCCGTTTGTTTTTATTGCATCGTTTTTGGGATCCTTTCTTTATTTGCTTATTTTTACGTATCAGAATATATTTATGATGGCAGGTTTGAGCGCAGTTATTGCAGTGTTATTATTTGCAATTATCAGATTGATAAGCAATCAATTTTCACTGTTTCATTTTGAAAATTAAAAAGGTATTATGAAGGTTGGTTTCGCGTTTGGCGATCATATTAAAACAGAAAAGATAACACGAAGACATTATGAAGAACATGCCAGGCTTTTGCGGATACGATGGTATTTATTGCCGGTTATATTGATTATTACCGGTATTATCCTTTTTATTACCCTTTTTTCTGTACAAATTGTGCAGGGCAATTATTATCAGCAATTATCAGATTCCAATCGTATTCGTACGCAAGTCATTCCTGCGCAGCGGGGTATTATTTTTGATCGCAACGGGAATCCTCTTGTATATAATATGCCGGGTTTTCAGCTGGTTGAGCACTGTTCTCCCGGTGATACCCAAAAATGCACCACAAAGCCATTAAGTAGAGATGCGGCATTGGCACTTCTTGCAAAAGGCGATAAACATGTGCAGGTAGATTCATTGAGAGAATATCCGTACAATGTTATATTGAGTCATGTTCTTGGTTATGTCGGACAGATTTCCCGAATTGAGTTGGCTTCCGGTCAATATGCAGGATATCAGCCGGATGCGTGGGTCGGGAAGAGCGGAATAGAACAAGAGTATGAACAGGAATTGCATGGCCAAAACGGTAAAGCATTGATTGAGGTAAACGCGTTGGGACAAAAAGTTCGATCTCTCGGTCAGACTGATCCTATACCCGGGCACAATATCACCTTGACAATTGATTTGAAACTGCAGAAGGCAGTTTATCAGGCAGCAAAAGGAATAAAAAAAGGAGCTATTATTGTTTCCAAACCTGACGGTGAAATTCTCGCAATGGTATCCAAGCCTACCTTTGATCCGAATTTATTTACTATGGATACTTCTTATAAGCCTGCTTCAGAGAGCGCGTATAAATCAGTTTCTGCTATTTTAGATGATACGAAAAATCATCCGCTTTTAAATCGTGCCATTGGGGGCGTTTATCCGCCGGGATCAACTTTTAAAATTGTTTCTGCTGCAACAGGTCTTCAGGAGCATATTATTGATCAGCATTATAAAGTAAAAGATACTGGCGTTTTGCGGATAGGGAAGTTTTCTTTCGCAAACTGGTTATGGACAGATTATCATCGTCTGGAGCCGCATCCGCTCAACGTTGTCACTGCGCTGGCAAGATCAAATGATATTTTTTTCTACAAATTAGCGGCAAAAATTACCGTTAACCGGTTATCAGCCTTTGCGCTCAAAATGGGATTAGGTGCACCAACTGCTATTGATTTACCAGGTGAAGCATCAGGTATTGTACCGACGACGCAATGGAAGCAAAAGGTATTGGGGCAACCTTGGTATCTGGGTGATACATATGATTATGGTATTGGGCAGGGATATTTATTGACGACTCCGCTACAGGTTAATACATGGACGCAAATTATTGCAAATAACGGTACCTTTGATGCGCCGCATTTACTTATGACCAGTCATCCAATTGTGAGAGAAAAAAATCTCCTTGACGCGAAAACTGTCGATCTTATCAGGCAGGGGATGATTGAGGCATGTAATCCGGGAGGGGTCGGATGGCCATTATTTAACTATACGGTAAAAAATCCAAATTTGAAAATCGATGGGAAAAATATTACACAAGTATCATCAGTATCATCAGCTTTACGTCATGTTGTTATTGCCTGTAAGACAGGGACTGCACAGCAGGGGAACGCTACAGCATTGCCGCATGCATGGATGACACTTTTTGCGCCGGCGTATAAACCACAGATAGTTGTGACAGTATTGGTTGAATCAGCAGGAGAAGGATCAAATGTTGCTGGACCGATAGAAAAACAAATTCTGAATGCATATTTCGGACAATAACTATATTACAACGCCAGAATATCTTTGAGAAAGCTTGATCGCGGGAGCGGTTTTTCTCCATATTTATTCGGTCCGTTCGTTCCCGGAGCCAGTGTGACATAGGTTGAAAAAATTGATGCAGCAAGTGAGATGCCATTTGCGATAAGAAATTCTGTTTGTCCAGTATTGGCGCCCGGTAAAGGCAATGCAAATAAAGAAGTAAAGGGGACAAAATTAATTAACCACAGCCATCCGTTTAAGTTGAGATCATGCAAACGTTTTATTTGCATTGACAAGAGATAAGGAGTAGATAAAAGAGTAAATAAGATACCGATACTAACCCACAAGATATTTGCCGGAGTATTAAGCAGTGACATAATCGAAACATGCGGAGTAATAATTTGTGCCGGATTTGATGGGTTTAGATAAGGCATCGCGAACGTGTTGGGTGAAAGTAAGATGTTGAATAGTACAACGATAAAACAAATAAGCGGCACCAAAACAAAAAAAGTTGAGCCGACGATATAGTTTTGTCTATTCATTCTTCCCTTGAAAAGGCGGCTCAAATAGGTAGGCTCCGGCTCTTGTGTGAGCAGCCGTGGTTCCTCGGAAGGAATTGTAGCCGGCGTGCTGATCGTCTGTTGTATCAGTCTGGGATCCATAAAACAAATCGTTATTGTTTATCATCGAAATCTTCATTATCTTTTTCTTTAAGTTGTTGTATTTCTTTTTCCAGATGAGAAAGCGCACTATTTATCTCTTCAGGTGAAGTTTGTTCGGGAAGAAGGGGGTTTTCGTATTTTTGAATTGCATGCAAATCTCCTTCCGGTATATCAAATCCTCCATGCTGCTTGATAATCCGTTTGTTGGTCAATTGATTCCACAGACTGCCTTTTCTGGCATCATTTTTTTTAACGAGCAGACGCGGTTTGGTCATATCATCACCCATACGTTTATTGTAGCAGATTTTATCAAAATACAGTATGATAGCTCTATGGATGAGCGAAAATATTGGCTGGCATTATCCTGCTGTGATGGTATCGGACCGGTGCGATTTCAAAAATTAGTACATTATTTTGGCTCTGCAAAAAAGGCGTGGAAAGCTTCTCTTGAAGCATTAGTAGCATCAGGTATCGGAGAGAAGGCGGCGCATAGTGTAAGAAATTTTAGCGAAGAATTTTCTTTAGAAGAATACGAGGAGCGGATGAGGCGATTGCGGGTCACATACTGTACGCTGCAGGATACATCCTATCCGGCACTGTTGAAACAGATAAAGAATCCGCCAATTATTCTTTATAAAAAAGGAACATATTTATTTAACGAAACAGATAAATTAGTCTCAGTTGTCGGGACAAGAAAAAATACAGAATACGGCAGGGAAGTGACGGAATCTTTTGTAACAGAGTTGGTTTACTCAGGATGTGTTATCGTTTCAGGTCTCGCATCCGGCATTGATTCAGTTGCTGCGAAATCGGTTCTTGCTGCCGGCGGGAAAACGATTGCTGTTTTGGGAAGCGGTGTTGATGTCTGTACTCCGGAGGAGAATAGGAGTTTGTACGACAGTATCCTTGAACATGGAGGTGCAATTGTTTCCGAATATCCGCTTGGCATGATGCCGAATAAGGGGTCTTTTCCTGCCCGGAATCGTATTATAGCCGGATTATCTCTGGGGGTTCTGGTAACCGAAGGTACCGAGGATAGCGGAAGCTTGATCACAGCCAATAGCGCATTTGCAAACAGCCGCAAAGTTTTTGCTGTCCCGGGACCGATTACATCGTCTGTTTCAAAAGGGCCGATAGCGCTTATTGCAAAGGGCGCGAAAATAGTGACGACGGGAGAGGATATTATTACTGCATTAGGAATGAAGAATTATGTATCAGGGATGGGAACGAAGAAAATAAAAGGCTCGACAAAAGAGGAACAGAAAATCATTGATACATTACAGGATCAGCAGCTGCATTTCGATGAGCTGGTAAAGTGTACCGGTCTTTCTCCTTCGCAATTAGGAACACTCTTATCTCTGATGGAGATGAAAGGAATAGTAAAAAGCATGGAAGACGGGTTATTTCGCATTTAATAAGGCTTGCTGTATGCTTGACCTTAGTCCATTACTATAGAGATAGTAGGATGTTCAATAGCGCTTTGATGCCCTACTTTTCCCGGCAATGTTTCATTCACATAGACAGGGACAGGTATTGCGCTTACGGGAAGACCTGCTTCTCGTGCCTTACGTTGTATACGAATTGCCTGTTCGCTTGCCCATCGTATCTGTTGCGCAGCATGCATATCTCTTACCGTTTCATCAAAACGCCAGTTTGCTGGATGAATGAATATGATGGAGGTGATATGTTTTGATGCAAGATCTTCTATTGTTCCTCGCATTGTATTTGTAGCATCCAGATTTAATTGTCTTAGCCATGTTCCCGGAGGGGTGGGGTCATTTGTTATTTCCCAAGCATAGCTGAGTTGCCGGGAAAGATAATCTACAATATTGGGATTATCATAAATATGTGTATAGAGTTGTCCAAAAAGGTTTAAGAAAACAGGAGTGGCAGACGGATCAAACTGCTGTCCCGCCTGCTGCAGAATATCAGCAAAACGCGGATTAGCGTTTGGGTTGCTCCAGAGATTGGTTATTAATTCTCCCAATAATTTGCCGGCAAAGCCGCCGCCATTACGTAAGCCAAGATTATATAATAATATAGGGATACGATAATTTTGATCACGAATATCTGAAGGCAAAATGGGAGTATCATCGAAGATAAGATTTATTTTGAGATCATGCTGATGGATAAAGGGAAGCGTCCGCAATGCGACAACCCCGCCGGTACTTGCCCCATCAAGATAGATTGTTGTAAGATCTTTTTTTACGACAGTTGCATTGATGGCATCAGCGATTGTTTTGATATTCATATCAGTAGGATAGCCCACGCTAAAAAGACGGCCGAATAGTACAAAAGCAGGGCTTTCTGCGACTGCATAGCGCTGGCTGTCAATAGTGCCAAGGCCTCCGAGGACAAAAATGCCGGTATGCATACGTTCTTTTTTACTGACAGAGGGTTCTTGAGGTGGTGGCTGCAGTAAATTTATTTGTGCACGTTTCCCTTTGATAAAAACTGTTCCTCCTTCCTGTAGATTTGCTTCAATCGGAGTAATTTCCTGGATAGTTGCAGAATTTTTTGGTGGCCATAGCGACTGGGTGATTGCGCTATTTGCAATTGATGCAGCACCGAATATAATAGAGCAAGCAGCCGCTGTAGCACGATTTTTCAAGCGATGTTTTCTTTTAGGCATTTTGTGAGCGGGTTCAGGCAGAGCAGTTTCCGGTTTCGCAAAGCTACTGTATGATGGCAATGAGCGTTCTTGCATATCTATTTATTATTTTTCGTAAAAATATAGGCTTAGAGTATAGCAGATTCCGGTAAAATTGCATGTGTATATCGTAAAACGTCTGTGATAAAAAAAATAATCGTAAAATCTTCGTTGACGGATTTCGTCAGATGGTGATACAATAATGCCTATAACAATATGTTTGTGACCATTATCAATGATTGTCGGGATGAAAACACTATGGGAAGACAGGCGACTCGTGCCGCACGTCTTTTTGGGGACGGTGTTGCAATCAATACTGTGGGAATTGGGCAAAACGAATTGGAAGGCGCTGGTAATCTGATCGATATGTTGGATGCGTCCGATGGCGAAAATGGCGTTATCATGGTAAATGTTGCACCAAGACACGGACGCGGAAAAAAATGGCCCAATGGGACACCTTTTGGATATTTTTATTATAAAAATACCATCGTTATTGCTACTATTGCTGAGCAATGCTTATCTTTGGTGAAAAAATTTGGTTTGACTGAAGACATCAAGCTCACCGATATTGCAACAGTCATTGATGCGATGATTGGGCGCAGGAAGCTGGAAAAATCACTCAGGAACAGGATTGTTCATAGTCAATTTCGCAGTTATGATTATATGCCGCGTCTTGCGAAATGGATTTATGATGGCGAAGATATACCGCATGAATCCTATCCGATGACCAATATCCCACAAGTGCCAAAGGCAGTCTGGTGGGTGGACAATTTCGGTAATTGTAAAACAACGCTTCTTCCTGAGGAAATTGGACATGATGCAGGCAAAATGTTGCAGACAAAAGCTGGTGGCATAATTTGCTATGATCACTTGAAAGATGTTCCCAACGGTGAGCCAGGACTTATTATCGGCAGTTCAGGATTAGATAACAAGCGGTTTATTGAAATTGTCGTTCAGGGTGCAAGTGCTGCCGCAAAATTTCATCTTAAACCAGGTGATGAGATATTTTAGAGAAAATATCTTCTTGACACCTCCTGTATACTGTAGACTACAATCGTAATTACATTTTGTTAACGCTTGTACGTTTTAATAAATACTTATGAAATATTTAGTAATAGTAGAGTCACCCACTAAATCACGAACTATTTCAAGATTTCTTGGAAAAGAGTATGATATTAAATTTTCCATGGGACATATTATGGATTTGCCAAAAAGCAAATTGGGAATTGATTTGCAGAATGATTTTGAGCCTCAATATGAGGTTATTGAAGATAAGAAAAAATTGATCAGTGAATTAAAAAGTGCGGCAAAATCAGTTGATGCCATTTTTCTTGCTACTGACCCTGACCGTGAGGGTGAGGCGATCGCTTCGAATATCAAAGATATTCTCAGCTCCAGTTCAAAGTCCAAAGTTCAAAGTTCAAAGTTTCAAAGAATTGTCTTTCATGAAATTACTGAAGGCGCTATTAAAGAAGCATTGGAGCATCCACGGGAAGTGGATGACAATCTTGTGGGAGCGCAGACAGCCCGGCGTGTCTTGGATCGATTAGTTGGTTATCAGCTTTCCCCGGTGCTGTGGAAGAAAATCCGCCGTGGGCTTTCGGCAGGTCGGGTGCAAAGTGTGGCATTGAGACTTCTGGTTGAGCGGGAACGGGAGATTGAAAAATTTGGAAAAGAGCCATACTTCACAATTGCTGCGCAATTTGTGAACACAAAGGGCAAAGAACAAAAAACTAAAAACCAAGAAGTAGCATTTGAACTGATTGAAATTAATAAGGTAAAGATTGAGATAAAGAAGACATTGCAATTATATGATGGTAATTTTACTTTTGCCAAAACAACAATTGATACGCAGGAAAAAGCTGACATGATTGTCAATGAGTTGTACGGGAGACAATTCTCTGTTGTTGATGTCGCGACAAAGCAATCAAAGCGTAGTCCGTATCCGTCATTTACTACGTCAACACTGCAGCAGCAGGCTGCGCAGCGATATGGGTTTCCTGGAAAGCGGACTATGAGTCTGGCACAGAAATTATATGAAGAAGGATATATTACGTATCATCGTACTGACTCGGTGACAATGTCTCAAACAGCAATTGCGCAAATTCGCGAGTATGTTGCCAAACAGTACGGTGATACCTATATTCCGCAAGCACCTCGGTCATATTTCATCAAACAAAAAAATGCGCAAGAAGCACACGAGGCGATCAGGCCGACCAATATCAGACGTCAGAGTTTGGAAGTGAAGGAAAAGTTAGGTGATGCCTATGCGAAATTGTATGATTTGATTTGGAAGCGGGCTGTTGCTTCGCAAATGAGTGACGCACTTATCGAATCCACCAGTGTACTTGTGGATTCTCAAGATCAAAGATTAAAGAGCAAAGATCAAAGTTCAGAGGAAGAAAAAGTTTATCGTCTGAAAGCTTCCGGTTCCGTGCTGCTCTTTGACGGATTTTTGAAATTAACACCACAGGCGTTGGAAGATACGCGGTTGCCAAAATTCGCAACAGGCGAGTCTCTTGCATTGATTACTGCTCGGGCTGATGCACACGAGACGACACCGCCGCCGCGATATAACGATGCCTCACTGATTAAGACGCTTGAAGAGAAAGGGATTGGCCGTCCTTCAACGTATGCTTCTATTATTTCAACGATTACCGATCGCGGGTATGTTGAGCGGGTTGAGCGTAAATTTATTCCGTCTGCAGTCGGTATGGCAGTCAGTGATTTTTTGGTGAAAAATTTTGCAACTATTGATGATATTCCGTTTACTGCTTTGATGGAAGAAGAGCTTGATGATATAGCCAATGGAGAAAAAAACTGGAAAGCGATGATGAAGGAATTCTATATACCTTTTGAAAAATCCATCACGGAGATCTAGAATGCAGAACGGATCAAAATTCCGGTTGAAGAAACTGATGAGGTTTGTCCGCAATGCGGTAAAGGCAATCTCGTGGTACGAACAGGCAGGTTTGGCAAATTCTTTTCATGCAGCACTTTTCCTGATTGTAATTTCACCAAACCATTCGTTGAGGAAACCAATGTCCTTTGTCCCAAAGATGGCGGCAAAGTGATCATCAAGAAAACCCGCAAAGGCCGTAAATTTTATGGCTGTTCCAATTATCCAAATTGTGATTTTGCCGCGTGGAAACTGGAAGATATCAAAGGAAGCGGTGTTGTTTCAAGACCAAAAAAAGGAACCAGTCTGAAAGCTACAAAGAAGAGGAATATGGTAAAAAGAGTCGTCCGCAGAACAGCACATTAGCAAGAAAGGTAATTATTTCAATACAAAGCCGCCATCTACAGTAATAATTTCACCTGTTACAGCATCAGCTTTTGCGAGGTAGATAAAGGCATCCGCTATCTCTTCAGGAGTGATCCATCGTTTTAAGAGTGTTGAATCAAGAAATCCTTGCTTTACCTCTTCAGGATACGTACCGTAATTTCTTGTTAACGTAAATCCTGGGGCAACAGCATTCACTGTTATTTGTGGAGCTAACTCTTTTGCCAGAGTTTTTGTAAAATTGATCACTGCAGCTTTTGCGGCAGAATATGCCATAATTCCTTCACGTCCTGTATTGGGAAGACCACGGACGGAAGCAGTGTTAAGAATTTTGCCGCTCCCTTTTTCTTTCATGATTTTCGCCGCTTCTATGGAGCAAAGGACAGTACCAAAAAAATTTGCATTAAATTGGGCAAGCCAGTAATCTTTTGTCGTCTTGAGAAATGGTTTCCCGTAAGCATATCCTGCGTTATTCACCAAGATATCGATTGTTCCGAATTGTTCTACAATATTTTTAAACAGATTTGATACTTTTTTCTCATCAGAAACATCTGCTTGGATATAAGCTGCTTTTCTTCCAAGCTTTTTAATTTCTTCTAAAACTTTTTTCCCTCCTGTAACATCTGATTTACTGTTGATAATGACAGATGCTCCTTCTTTGGCAAATGCGAGAGCTACTGCTTGCCCAATGCCAGTAGAGGAACCTGTAACGAGAATTACTTTATTTCGTAATTTCATAGCACTATTATATTTCAAAAAGTTCGACTGGGATATTATCTGGATCGGTGATAAAAATATATCGTTTTACAGAAACACCTTTTTTAATTGGAGTAAGTTGTTTAATTTTATATTTCTCTGCTTTTTCTAGAAATTGCTCAATAGTATCGACAGCGAAAGCGATATGTTTCATGCCGATTTTTTTCTTATCGCTTATGTCCTCTGTAAGTTGTGTAGGATTTTCATCTTGAGACAGTTCAAGTCTCGTCCCATTGTCATCTTCTAGAATTAAAAATTTTCTGTTTTTCTCAGGTTTTTCAAATTCAGACACAAATTTGAGCCCAAATAACTCCATATAAAAAAGTTTTGATGCTGAGAGATCTTTAACTGATAATGCGATATGGTGAAAGTTCATGTTACTTTGTATTCCTGTCTTGGATTATCGGGAAAATTTTTATTATCAAAAAGGACAAATTTTTCAGGTTTCATGCGATAAAACTTATGCGGGTTTCTTCCGGCAAAGATATCATCTAGTGATGTTTGAGTCTTGTTCAGTTTGTTTTTATAACCGATAGCAATTTTTTTTGCTGCTTTTTGTGTTAATAATTCAGCTTTCCCTTCAACTGAAATGCCGATTACATATGGTTCATCAGGAGTATCTTCATGAACTTTAATTGCCGCAGAAACATGCTGGTTTTGTTTAATTTCTTGTGAATGGCGGCGCTCTGGGGTACTAATCCAGTAAAAATTCAAATCATCGTCGGTGTAGAAGTGAATATTACAGACCCATGGATTGTTATTTATCGCAGTTGCCAAATGCATCACTCGTGCAGTTTTTACATGTTCTTGAATGAGATTCTTTAAATCCGCCATTTAAGGTATTATAGTCTTACCGTTGCATGGATACAATATCGATTTTATTTTCTTGGGGTTTTTTTTGCTCGTTCTTTTAACGATGGGTAGACAATAATTGCTATAGCAAGAGCGAATATAGCTCCTACAAGTGCCAATTCCATGAGTCCTGAAAGAATATTATTTGGGTCGAATGTGATGGTCATTTTTTACCTCCAGATAATCCTGCTATGCTGATCGCTATTACCCAAAAACCAACGCTATCTATCAGTGTCAAGCTTACCACAATGATTGGTATATGTGCAAGACCAAGTAGAAACGGAATAAAACTTGTTATAAGAAAAGCTTGTCCAATATCTGCTGTAATGTCAGCCAATTTTTCTATTTGTTTGTTTGTAAATT
>JAJYHW010000045.1 GCA_021784535.1 bacterium | reverse complement strand
ATGCCTTCAAGGACCCGCTTGCTTTATCATAGACTTACAGGTTCAGGCGAAAGAACCATAGACCGAGATTTGGAGCTTGCAATCACCGAATTTGCTCCTGGTTCAGAGAAAACAAAAGATAAAGTAATACATAGATCAATAGGTTTTACAGCTCCATTGCGACAGCAATCTAGAAATAGGAACAGTTGGGTTCCTTTATCTAATAACCCACTTCTGTATAAAATGTGGATGATGAGATGCAAGGCTTGTGGTTATACTGCTACTCTTCAAATTCAGGCAAATGAGAACAGTTGTCCAATATGTGGACAGCTAAACGACGAAAGAGGGACATTTAATCAATTTCAAATTGCTATCCCGCAAGCCTTTCGCACTGATTTATCTCGTGGGTATGATGCTAAAGAAGACTCTGATACATTTCGAGGAATTCCCGCTGCGCTTGTAGAACACGCAGGTATTCAGCCAACAAATTTAGCGAATACAAATTGCGTCACCTCACTATCTTCTGATGCCAGGGTATGGCGGATTAACGATAATGCAGGACGATTATTCGAAGGAACAGTATGCCAGACACCACCACCACCAACAGATAAGGATCGTATTCAAGGCATCCCTCAGATTCAGAATCAGTGGATAGATATCCGTTTTTTGAAAAATGCGTCTCCGTCTCCAACTGATAAAATAGCGCTTGCGGCAGGGAAGACAACAGAAGTTCTCCGGATTGCGCCAGAAGCTGTTCCTTCAGGAGTAAATATTGATCCATTTCATAAGCAATCGAGGGGTTCTGTCAGGGCGGCGATAATCTCTGCCACTTTTTTGCTTCAGCGCATTATTGCTGACAGGTTAGATATTGAGCCGGAAGAGATCGAAGTTGCCAATATTTCAAGAAGGGTTTTAGCAGACCAATCTATAGTGGCTGAAATGATTCTGAGCGATCGCCTTCCTAATGGTGCAGGTTTTGTTAGCTGGACACGCACTAACTTTGCAACGATTCTTCGTGATGCTTGTGAAGGACGTAGTGCATTTACCTCTGGGATAATGCAATCAACCCATCTTGCTGCCTGTGATTCTTCCTGCTATGACTGTCTAAAAGTCTATCGTAATATGGCATATCATGGGCTTCTTGACTGGCGTCTTGCACTTTCATATTTGAAAATGCTTAATGATCTGGCCTACCGTTCGGGACTTGATGGAATTTTTACTGCTCCGGAGCTTGGCGGCTGGCTGCGGACAGCGGAACAATTAAGGGATAATTTCACGAATTACTTCAATTATGAAAATATTTCATGGGGTAACTTGCTTGGATTTAAAGCTGGGCAGCAAAAAGTTATTGTAACACATCCTTTTTGGGATACGATAAATCCTCAGGGCATACTTGCAGAAGCTGCCGCTGCCGCCGGAGGAGAGGTAGCGTATATTGACACATTCAATCTTTTAAGAAGGCCGGGATGGTGCCGTGCACAACTTGCCGAACTTGAGCTATGAGCATATTTGTGTTACCCCCATATCCTTTGAAGCCGCTTTCAAGAATATCTCCAAGCAGATACTCTGCACTGTGCGCATGTGCGCTCAAAGAGATATGGGCATCTGATCGCCATCTATCTTTATTGCCCGTTTCCCCATCCGCGCATTTAGGAGTAATTGCGCATAAACTATTAGAGATGGCTTTTGCTGGACATCTTGCCGATGAAGACGGAATGCAATCATGTTGGGAAAAAGAAGTGCAGCAGCATGAATCCGCAATGAGAAATAATCCGTTAGAAAGGCATCTGATCCCATTAGCTTCGCATGCCAGTAATTACCGGGTAAAACAAATCATGGCATATAACATGGTACGCCCATTTCTTAGAGAAGTTGGTCGTGTGACAAAAACTGGAAAATCAGTAGTCGAATTATGGGTTCAAACGGAGGATGGGAAAATTGGCGGCAAGATTGACATGGTTAAGCATACCAATGAAGGAATATCTATAATTGATTATAAAACTGGAATGATTACTGATCCCAACCAGAATGGCCATATAAAAGAAGATTACAAAACACAAATAAAAATGTATGCTGCTTTATATTTTATAACTTGCGGAAAATGGCCGGATAAATTAGTCTTGATGGGATTGAATCAGCGTGAATACACTATTCCTTTTGATAAGGAGGTGTGCCTTTCTATCGTAAAGTCAGCCATAGATCATTTTGACGGCCTTAACAGTCGTATTGAATATGGGTTAGACACAGAGATATTTGCCACACCCGCACCTGAAACCTGTAGATATTGCGTATATAGGCCTGCATGCAAAAGTTATTGGGCAATAAGAGGTCAGAATGGTTGGCCATTAGATTTTGAAGGAGTAATTATTGAAAAGAAGGTTCTTGGAAATGGACTTTTTAAAGTTGAACTTGATAACGAGGGAGAAACAACAGTGATTCGTGGTCTTTCGCCTGACAAGCACACTTTTTTAAATAATGATATTAGCGAGGCAATGTTCTGTAATTTGGCCACGGATACAGTTAATGGGTATTATAAGGAAACACTTATGACGACAGGTTACGGGTCCAATGAGAAATAAATTTAATGAGGGAAACAAACCCGGAAATTCCGTCCCCATTCTTTCTTTTTTTACAGGAGGAGGCTTTCTGGATATCGGGTTTGTAAATGCTGGCTTTAAAATTGTTTGGGCCAATGAATATAATAATGCATTTGCCAATATGTATGAATTTGCAATGTCTTCATCGGAAAAGTTTTTAAGAAATGAAAGGATATTGAAAAAAATTAATGACAGGCGCAATATTGAGGATATTAAGCATTTTGAAATAATTAAAAACGCATTCCCTACGGGTCGCCCAAAACTTTTTGGAATTATTGGCGGTCCTCCATGTCCGGATTTTTCTAACGGGGGGAAGCATATGGGTTATGAAGGCGACCATGGACGGCTAACTCAGACTTTTATCGATTTCATTTGCTCGATAAAACCCTCTTTTTTTGTATTGGAAAATGTTCATGGTCTTATAAAAACTGAAAAACATAGAATATTTGTAAAAACAATTGAAACACAATTAGAAAAAGCCGGATTCAATATAGATCGCAAGACATTAAATTCTTTGAATTTTGGACTTGCCCAAGACAGGGATCGAGTTTTTTTAATAGGTATCAGAAGGGAAATATTAGATAGATGGCTTAATCAAAAAATAAAAATTTCAGAAAGGAATTGGTTTCCATGGCCAACCTCAAGAAAGTATTCTAATGCTAAACAGAGTTATATTTGGCCGGCAATTAATAATAATGGGACTGTTCCGGAAAAACCAAATGGAATACCGGAGAACCTCATGGTTTATAGCCTGCTTTCAAATATCCCTGAGGACATGCCAAACGCAAAAGAGCATTTTAACCCACATTCCAAAAAATTTAAGACAGTTTGCGAGGGTGACACCTCTCGAAAATCATTCAAGCGGTTACATCGTTACAGGTTTAGTCCTACAGCCTGCTACGGCAACAATGAGGTTCACTTGCATCCATGGGAGAACAGACGACTAACAGTAAGGGAAGCAATGCGGATTCAGGGCATACCTGACTATTATTCATTACCAGCTAAAGCCTCATTGAGTTCAAAATTCAAAATGATAGCCAACGGTGTTCCGGTACCGCTATCTGAAAAAGTTGCTAATAGCTTGTATGATTTTATCAAACCTTTAATAAATATTAAGGAAAAAACATAATGGATATTTGGACAAAAGAAAAAAGAAGCTATGTGATGTCTAAAATACAAAGTAAGGACACAACTCCTGAAAAGAAGGTCAGGGGTTTGCTTCATCATATGGGTTACAGGTTCCGGCTTCACTTAAAAAATCTTCCAGGAAAACCTGACATAGTTTTACCAAAATACAGAAAAGTTATTTTTGTTCATGGTTGTTTTTGGCATATGCATAAAAATTGTATTGATGGAAAAATCCCTAGAACAAACTATGAAATATGGAAAACAAAATTTGAAAAAAACATTAAAAGAGATAAAATTAATATCAAAAAACTCAAAAAAGAAAATTGGAAAGTCCTGGTTTTATGGGAATGTGAGATAGAAAAAGATACAGAAAAAGTTAAAAATAAACTAATGCATTTCTTTTCCAAATAATTTAATCCTATACATTTCCTATACAAATTTTATCCCTTAAATAAACTCTA
>JAJYHW010000048.1 GCA_021784535.1 bacterium | reverse complement strand
TACCGTTAAATATCCAGCACTAATCAATGCAAGTGCTGTTTCACGAATTCCTGTTTTTGCTAACCCTGGAATCGTTGGAATACTATTTCTATCAAGAACTGTCTTGCCACTCGGTGTTTGCTCTTTCTGTCCTCTGGTAAACTGATGCCGAATTTCGGCAGCCATCCCAGCTCCCATTTTCAAAAGCAGGGATTCATCTTCCATCAGCATCATGGCTACTTTAATCCCATCAGACGTTTGTAAAAAATCGTACAGCTTGTCAGGATTTACCATACGACGGATAGGTAAGCCTGTACTACTATCAAGTACCTGATCGGTTACTCTGTCCATGAGGAGTTTATCCATGCGGTAGTCGGGAGCTACGAGTATCGCTTCAATATCTCTACTTCCACCCATGGTAGCTGCGTAATTACCTACAAAAATGAAATCTTTACGAACTGTCTCCGGCTCAATACCGACAGTCAGTTCTCCACCTCGCTGGCGTCTGTTATCCCACCAATTCGCGAACTCGACATTCCTTCCGGTAGCGGTACCAGGAATCATTTCGCCACGATACATCTCTACCCGATTGAAAATTTTATCTTTTGTTCCAGGTACGCGCATCTCGTCTTGGGCAGCTACTCGATCTGAAAGAAGTTCATCTCCTACAGGTTTTTTGTCTGCTTCAGACGGTGTAGCAGCGACTGCTTCTCTTGTCATTGTTTGTGTTTCAGCACCCATATAAACAGTTCCTCATCATCTATGGTACTTGTATTATACAGAAAATTCAAGTAAGCTAAATCATGTATGGCAGAAGAAAATGAAACAATAAATCGCGAAACTGCTGCCTTTAAAGCACCGTCACTAGGAGAAATTGCACCAGATTCGAAAACGCCTCGCCTGACGACTGCACCAGATGTAGTGCCTGTTGTTCCAGCAGTACCAATGACATCTATGCCTGATCGTACAGACGGAGCCCCACCCATAGCATCAGACACAGGAATTGCTCCTGATGCAACAATGGAAACTGAGTATGCTACCGACAAACGTTTACGAGCTGAAAGAGTAGCTGTTAAGCTCTTGGAAAATAAAGCAGCGCAATGGCAATCTAGAATGCAGCTTACCGACCTGAATGATATGAGTGATGCAGAATTTGCATTGTATGTTTATGGTCAACTTAGAAACGGATTTCCTGAAGAATCTTATACTACAGATGGGGGTCCCGGAAAAAAAATCAACATCACGGCTGATGCACAACGAGTGCTTGATGATGGAACGACCGAAAACATTTCCGATGTTTCTATCCTCTTCTTAAGAGAAGGAAAAAAGAATGATGAAGGAGAAAGAGTTTATACATGTACTGCACAAGATCCATCTGATAAAACAAAAACAATTACCGTTGAAGTAACTGGAGAAGAACTTGCAAGAAGACACTTTAACATAGCACGAGATGATATTATAAATAATTTCACTGGTGCTGAGCTAAAAGCAGTCAATGGGGATGAGCTTACTGATGAAGAACTGACAAAACTTGAAGATTCTCTTGACCCTGAAAAAATAGCCGCGGAAAGAAGATCCGCTATTGATACTGTTATCCAGACCCAATTGGATAACATCGCCCAGGAAATACAAATAATACTAGCAAAAAAACCAGAAGAAAGAACTCTTGATGATAAACAAAAACTTCAGCTACAAGCAGGCTTGGCTCTTGTTCAAATATTACATGGAGAATTTGGAGCACCTTTCAGACAAACGATATTGGAACAAATAAAAAACAACCCTGATAACATCTCCAATCTTGATGTAAATAGAGCACTGAGGACACTCAAAAACGAAACGCCAGAAGCACAAGATAAACTGATAATATTTTTGGAAAGTAAAGGGATCGCAAAGGAAGCTATCGGTAATCCTGACATGCTGATTGACTTATTGACATCTGGAAAATTAGGAGACTCAGAGCAAGAATTAGTGACAGGACTCTTTGGAGACACATCAATGGCAGTGATCGACAGCCACATCAATAAATATGTTACAAGCACCAAAGACTTCATTGATGCATTACCTGCTGGACGAGGACAAAAAATAATAGAATTTCTTAAAAGAAATCCTAGCAAAAGAGCTGGGCTCTTCCTTCTTATCCTCGCTGCCATTCCTGCCGTAGCGGGTGCGCTCGCAGTAGGAGCAGGCTTGCAGGCAACAGGAGTAATGGGTGGCAGTAGAAGATAAGAATTGTAAATAATTGCTGCGAAATTTTTGGGGAAAAAGCTTACCGTTTTGGTGATTGCTTCTTACGTCTTGATTTACCGCCCATACCAACGGTACGTCGCTCACGGATACGTGAATCGCGGGTAAGGAATCCTTTTTTCTTCAGTGTCGGACGATATTTATCAGTGTCAAGCGCGTCAAGTACATTTGCGATACCGGAAATCACTGCCTGCAATTGTCCAGAAGGGCCGCCGCCTGCGACTTTGATGGTAAAGGCATAATTCTGCTGATGCGCATTGGTTACACGAAGCGGTTCTGTATACAGCTTTCTTGCTACATCACCTGAGAAGTACTCTGCAATCGGCTTTTGATTAACGAATATATCGCCCTTTTTAACAGATGCCTCACCCCATACCAGATCCGCTTTTACATGCTGATAGAGACGGACACGGGCAACTGACGATTTACGCCGTCCTACGGCAAAGATATAATCCCTTTTTTGAGATTTTCCATTTTTCTTTACCTGTGTTTGTTCTTGTTGATCTTGTGCCATATTTTTTCAAGGTTATAGTGTATAGGTTATAGGGAATAGATGCTCTATTGAACTATACCCTATCCACTATTGTCTTAATTTATCCTGATATGTGTGTTCTTCTCCTGCAAATACAAATAACCGCGTCAACATTCTGTCTTTCAACCGGTTGTCCGGCAACATGCCTTTGACCGCATGAACGATGATATCCTCAGGCTTTCTCACGCGCAATTCTTTCAAAGATTCTACTTTAAATCCGCCCGGGTAGCCGGAATGACGGTAGTATTTTTTTTGTTCTTCCTTTCTGCCTGTCGCTTTTACTGTTTTCGCGTTAACAACGACAACATAATCGCCGCAATCAAGATTGCGGACAAAGTATGCTTTGCTTTTTCCCATCAAAAGCTGTGCAATTTCGCTTGAGACACGACCGAGCGTCTTGTCTTTGACGTCAATCAAATGCCATGCTCTTTTAATATCCTGTGCTTTTGTTGCTTGTGTTATCATAGGTTTTAGATTTTAGGTTTTAGGAAACTATATTTTTACTAGTCCCTAACCCCTAGAACCAAGTCCCTTATCTATCCTTTCTTCTGTCTCGTTACTGTCTTTTTCCCTACCGCAGTTTTAACGCTTCTTGCTTCATGTTTTGGCTTTGCAACTGCTGTGGTGGCTTTGACCGCTGTTTTCTTCTCAACTTTCTTTTCTTCTTTTTTGACTTTCTCACTTTTTACCGAAACAGCCTTTTCGCCTTTTTCTACCCACTCCATGACAACCTGCGGCGCGTTATCCGCAACCCGATGCCCTACTTTTATAATTCGTGTATACCCTCCCTGTCGATCAGCAAACCTAGGAGCGATAGCAGTTACCAGTTTTATCACTGCGTCATAACGAACATCAGGAGCAAGACTTCTTAACGCCTCTGTACCGCCTTTTTTTGCCTTAGTTACAAGTTTATCCGCAGCGGCTTTAATTGCTTTTGCCTTTGCTTCTGTTGTCACGATACGCTCTTCAATCACAAGAGACGTCAATAAATTTTTAAATAACGCCTTTCTTTCATTTGCGTCTCTTTTTAATTGTCTTCCAAACACATGCTTCTTCATAATAAAAAATCTCAAACTTCAAAGCGCAAATCACAAAATTACATCGTAAATCTCAAAATTTTTAAAGATTGTATTTTTGAGATGTAGACTTGAGATTTGAAATTTGAGATTTGAGATTCTATAAATTTGTCAGTGAAATTCCTTTTTCCCCTAATTTTTCTTCAATTACTGAGATTGATTTCCCTCCCATATTACGCATTGAAACCAATTCTTTTCGTGGTGTTGCAAGCAGCTGCTCGATGGTCTCAATCCCGCCGTTTCGTAAACTGTTGTAAATTCTTGTTGGTAAATCAAGTTCATCTATCGTCATATTAAGCAAATTCTGTGGAATAGATGATGTGATTACCGGCGTTTCAGAATGCACTGTGACTTCTTTTGGCTCAAAAATCTGTGTAAAATAGGAATTCAATAGTTTTGCAGCATGCATCAATGCTTCTTTTGGATCAACAGTCCCGTTTGTCCAGATTTTCAATGTCAATTTATCAAGATCAGTCCGGCGGCCGACACGAGTTGCGGTAACATCATATGTCACACGACGAACAGGAGTAAAGACCGCATCAGTTGTCATAACGCCAAGCGCTCCTGCTTTTCTTTCTTCAGCAAGTGAAAAACCATATCCTTTTTCAACAGTAAGCTCCATTTCAAGCTTCGCTTTGTCACCTGAAAGTGAACCAATATACTGATCTTTATTCACAATTTCAACGCCGTCACTCAATTCAAGATCTCCTGCAGTCACTTTCTTAACGCCTTTTACTGAAAGCTTCACTGTCGCACTCTCTTTATTGTCTGACAATCGAAGATTGAGTTCTTTAATATTGAGAAGTAAATCAACAATATTTTCTTTAAGTCCCGGAAGGGTTGAAAACTTATGTTTGACTCCGGTAATTCTTACTGAGGTAATAGCCGCTCCTTGAATAGAAGTATACAAAACACGACGCAGCGCATTGCCGATTGTATGTCCGTAACCCGGCTCAAGTGGCTCAATCACAAATTCTCCAAAGTCGGGAGCGAGTGTTATTTCTTTTACTTTAAAGGTAATGTCATCCATAGAGTGATATTATATCATTATCTTGAATAATATTCAATAATCTGTCTTGTGCTGAATGGGACCTGAATATCCTGGGCGATGGGCATTCTAACCAGCTTACCTGCAGGTCCTTTCTTTTCTAGAAAACCAAGAGTTTCTTTATTCTCCGCAATTGTTTTTATAACATCAGGATTTTTCTGAATCGTTACATCCAAAGTGATAACATCTCCTTCCTGTACTGTATAGGAAGGAATTGTCATTTTTTTACCATTTACCAGTACGTGACCATGTGTCACAAATTGACGGGACATCATCCGTGACTTACTCATCCCTAACCGATATACGACGTTATCAAGCCTTCTTTCAAGAAGAGATAAGAGAATATCTTCCGTATCACCTTTTTGCGACGTTGCTGTCTCAACCAATTTACGGAACTGCTTCTCAAGCAAACCATACATTACTTTTGCTTTTTGTTTCTCACGAAGCTGCTGACCAAATTCAGATGGACGCCGCTTCCCTTTTTTCCCATGAACACCAGGGGGGATATTGAGCCGCCTCATCAAACTTGCCGACGTCTTCTCAAGCAAGTTAATGCCTTCTCTTCGTGCTAATTTATGTTTTGGTCCTGTATATCGTGCCATAGTTTATAGTCTTCAAGTCGTAAAGTCTTCAAGTCGTAAAGTCTTCAAGTCGTAAAGTCTTCAAGTTCTTGATGACCTGAGGACTTTTGACTTTCGACTATACTCGTCGTTTCTTCTTGCTTCTCGGTCCGTTATGCGGGATTGGTGTCACATCTGCAATCGATGTGATAACCGGTCCGGCATTTTTTATACCCCGAAGCGATGAATCGCGTCCTGATCCCGGTCCTTTGACAAAAACGTCAACAGACTTCAGTCCCTGTGCGACAATTTTTTTTACAACTTCCTCAACTGCCACACTTGCCGCATAAGGAGTTGATTTTCTGGTGCCTTTAAAACCTTTTGCTCCACTGGAACTCCAACCAAGCGTATCGCCCTTATCATTGGTTACGGTAACCAATGTATTATTAAAGGTCGCCGTGATATAGACACGGCCATGCTCGCTCACAAGTGCTCCTGTTTTCTTTTTTGCTTTTGTTGTTATCTTTTTCATTTTACTTTCCTGTTGCTTTTGCTTTTTGTGCTTGTTCCATCTTTGCCATTACTTCTTTCTTAATGGCGCCAATCGTTACTCTTTTACCGCGCTTAGTACGAGCATTAGATCTTGTTCTTTGACCTCGTACCGGTAATCCATGTGCATGCCGCATCCCACGATAGCTACCGATATCGCGAAGCCGTCTAATATTTGCCGCAATTTCTGCCTTGAGATCTCCTTCAATCTTATATGCTTCAAGCACTTTGGTAAGTCTCTTAATTTCTTCTTCTGTCAATGTCTTTGCCCGCTTATCTGTTGCGATTTCAGCTTTTTCCAAAACAGCAATAACATTCTTTCTTCCAATGCCGTAAATATATGACAAAGCAATATCTACTCTTTTTTCATCTGGTATAGTAACTCCTACAATTCTCATAAATTAGGTCATAGGGAATAGGTTATAGGGGATAGAAAATTGTTACCTATTCGCTATCCACTATGCCCTATACCCTTTTTATCCCTGTCTCTGTTTGTGCCTTGGATTCTCGCACACAACACGAACAACGCCGCGGCGCTTGATAATCTTACACTTTAAACATCTTTTTTTTACACTTGCTTGTACTTTCATCGTCAGGTCTTCAAGTCATAAAGCCGAAGGTCTTCAAGTACTTAATGACCTGAGGACTTTTGACTTTTACTTATTTATATCGATACATGATTCTGCCTCTAGTCAGATCATATGGTGTCATCTCAATTCTGACTTTGTCACCGGGTAAGATCTTGATAAAATGCATTCGCATTTTTCCTGAAAGGTGACACAAAACCACTGAACCATCCTCAAGCTCTACACGAAACAACGTATTGGGCAATGCTTCTCTAACGGTGCCATCCTTCTCAAATGAGCCTTGATGAGCCATTGGAGCATTATAGCAAAACAGCCATAAAAGAGCAACAACTGATACTATTTTGTCAACATCAGCGGTCCATCTCTGGTAATTGCAATCGTACGTTCATAAAGTCCTGACAGCTTACCATCCCGCGTTCTGATTGTCCAACGGTCTCGGTCAAGAACGACATCATAAGTTCCCATATTGTATATCACTTCAACCGCGATTGTCATCCCCTCTTTCAAAAGCGGTGTCCTATTGATACTACCTATCAAATACCCGGGCACCTCAGGTGCTTCATGAAGCTCTTTGCCAACTCCATGTCCGATAAGACTGCGAACCACACTATATCCTGCCTCTTTTTCTACAATCCGCTGAATGGTCTGCGAAATATGTCCAACATGATTGCCTACTGTTGCCTGTTTGATTGCTTCTTCCAAGGCAAATTTACCGGTTTCCAAAAACTTTTTAACTTCACTTTGCACTTTGAATTTTGAACTTTGAACTATTTTTGATTCCGACATATCCGTATGAAATCCTTTATAAAAGACGCCGCAATCAATACCGACCACATCTCCTTCTTTCAGAACATACTGTGAAGGAATACCATGGACAACGACATCGTTGGTTGAAAAACAGGTGGCATGATGATAGCCATCAACTTTCATAAAACCTGGCTCCCCGCCAAGCTCGCGGATCCTTTTTTCTGCAAATTTATCTAACTCCACTTCAGTAACGCCAGGCTTTGCAGCTTCCATCACTTCGTTCAGCACAGTTGCCAGAATATGTCCTCCATGCTGCATGTTTTGTATTTCCTCCGGTGTTTTATAATCAATCATAGTAATTTCTTTTTTTTTAATACTGCAAGAATCGCGTCAATCGTTTGTTCTTCAGTTTTATCCGTATCGTCAATAATATCATAGCCGTATTTTGCTGGATCTGAAACCAGATATCCGAGATTACCATACATATCCTGCTCATCTCGAACTATTGTTTCTTTCAATATTTCTTCAAAAGTCGCATTGACAAGTCCCCGCTCCTGTAACTGTTTCAGTCTCCTTTTTGCACGCACTTCGGGCTTTGCAGTCAGATAAATCTTCACTTCTGCATCCGGGAATACCTTCGTTGCTGTATCTCTTCCTTCCGCAATAACTATTGCTCCATTTTGCGTTTTCTCTTTTCCTATATACTGCTGCTGAGATATCATTGCATGACGGACTCCCTGATAATCAGCAATAGTTGACACTGCCGTATCTATATCTCGCTCCCGTATCCGCTTCGTCACATCATCGCCGTTAAGAAAGTATCTGTCATCTTTAAAGGCAATGGCAATATCCCCCAATGCATCCACAACCTTCTTCTCATCAGTTATATCAATAGCATGAATCAGGCAATACAGTGTAACGCAACGATACATAGAACCTGTATATAAATGATATCCATGTAATTTTGAAGCGAGAACCGGAGCTACTGTTCCTTTTCCTGCGGCTGCCGGACCGTCGATTGCGATAATGAATCCGTTTTTCACTATTTATTCAGCTTATCCATAATCTCTTTATGGATTTCCTCGATTGATTGTTCTCCATTAATTGTTACCAGTTTCCCTTTCGTTTTATAATACTCAAGCACCGGTTCGGTGAATTTATGAAAAAGCTCGATACGCTTCTTTATCGCAGCAAGTGTTTCATCTTCCCGCACTTCACCGTTTTCATTTGTTCTAAACGCCAATCTCCACAATGCTTCTTTATCCGGCACATCAAGATAAATAACTTTATCAATACCGTTTTTAAAAGCTTTTGCCTGCGCATACGTCCGGGGATACCCGTCAAGGATATATCCTTTTTCATATTCAGGACGCTCAAGATAATCGCTGACAATTTCATTTGTCTTTTTATCAGGAATTAGATACCCTGCTGTCATTGTCTCTTTAATATATCGTCCCAACGTCGTTTTTTCTTTTGCTATTTCACGAAAGATATGTCCTGTTGAAAGATAAGGGACGCCGAGCTTATCACGCAGCAAATTCCCCTGTGTTGATTTTCCTGATCCTTGTATGCCGACTAAAATTATTTTCATACAGTAGGTTTTAGGGAATAGGTTATAGGTTATAGTCAAGTTTTCTCAAACTAAACCCTCGTCCCTAGTATCTTTTCCCTATTTATTAAGAAATCCCTCATAATTTCTCATCACAAGATTGGCTTCAATTGCCTTATACGTCTCCAAAACAACGCTTACCACAATCAGGATACTTGTCCCGCCCAGAAGAAGCGTTTGGATACCAGTTGCCATCTGTATCATTGTTGGCATAATGGCAACAATACCCAGAAAAAAAGCACCAGCCAATGTAATTCTGGTTAAAATATAATTCAAATAATTTGCCGTTGCTTTCCCAGGACGTACGCCGGGAATAAAGCCTCCATATTTTTGAATTTCTTCAGCAATCTTTTTTGGATTAAATACAACTGCTGTATAAAAGAAGGTAAATGCAACGACTAAAATAAAATAAAACGCATTATAGAAAACACCCGTCGGCGCAAACCATATATTTAGTACCTCCGCAATACTTTTCATTGTCGGATTTGGAGAAGTCAGAAACACGTTGCCGATAAGCGATGGTAATAAAACAATAGAAACAGCAAAAATAATCGGAATAACGCCGGCTTGATTCAAGCGCAAAGGCAGATGAGTTGACTGACCGCCCTGAAGTTTGTTTCCCCGCATCCGTCTGGCATAATGAACAGGAATTTGCCGGGTTGCCTCATTCACAACGATAATCCCCGCGATCACAACCAAACTCAAAAGCGTAAAGCTGACAAGCCCCAGACTTGCCTGAGCAGTTGCCGTTGAAAGAGTCTGTCCGAGCGCGACAGGAAGCCTCCCGACAATGCCGCCAAAAATCAGAAGCGATATCCCATTTCCGACACCGTGATCAGTAATCAACTCACCCAACCAGACAAGCAATATTGACCCAGCTACCAGTGTCAATACAAAAGAAATAAAATCAACAGGAGTCAACGTAGTTACCAGATGCTGACTTTTTAATAACGCGTATACGCCGATTGCCTGCAATACAGACAGCGGCACAGTCAGAATACGGGTATATTGATTAATTTTCTGTCTTCCTGAATCACCTTCCTTGGAAAGCTCTTCAAGCTTGGGAAGTACCATTGTCAATAACTGCAAGATAATCGAAGCATTGATGTACGGATTCAAGCCTAGCGCCATGATAGAAAAATTAGAGAGCGTTCCTCCGGAAAAAATATCAAGAAAGCCCAAGAATTGATTGCTCGCGAAGAGATTTTTCAACTCCGCGATATTCACACCGGCAACAGGAATATGCGCAAAAATTCTAAATACGAGGAAAATTGCGAGGGTAAAAAGAAGTTTTTTCCTTATCTCTGGCGATTTAAAACTATTACGAAGTGTATCAAATATTCCATTCATAAAATTCGAAACCCGGATATATCAATCCGAAACAAATTCAAATTTTCTAAATCCGAATGTTCAAAACGATTTTTTCATTAGAATTTTATATTTTAACATTGTTTCGGGTTTCGGATTTCGTGCTTCGGATTTATTTTTCTTCTACCGTTCCGCCTGCTTTGATAATTTTCTCAGCGGCACCTTTGGAAACCGGCACTTTAACAGTAAGTGCCACTGTTAATGCGCCATCACCAAGAATCTTAACGCCTTTTTGTCTTGTCGGCTCAAGCTGGACAATGCCCTGTTCTACTAATGATTCTGTTGTTACGACTGCTCCTTTGGGAAAAATATTCAGCGCCTGCACATTTACCACGAAAGGTTTTTTTTGCAATGACGGATTGCGACCTTTTCCCCGTAGAAATGGTAACCGCTTCGTCAGGGGCAATGCTCCGCCTTCAAAATAAATAGCAACTTTATTGCGTGCTTTCTGCCCTTTTGTTCCCCGTCCTGCTGTTTTACCACGACCAGATCCGTGCCCTTGTCCGACACGCTTTTTACTTTTTGTCTTTAATTTTACAATATGTGATAAATTCATAGGTTAGGTTTTAGGAGTTAGGCTCTAGGGGCTAGGTATAGTTATAAAAAAAACTAAAACCTAGACCCTCGGCCCTAAACCCTAGCTTTTCTCTCTTTCGTCTTCTCTGCCTGTTCACCGACGCGCCTGAGCGCTTCAAGTGTCGCATAGATGTTGCTAATTTTATTCCCTGTCCCAAGCATCTTAGAAGAAATATTTTCAATTCCTGCTGCTGACACAACGCTTCTAACAGCACCACCCGCAATAATACCGCTGCCTCTCGGTGCGGGCTTAAGCATAATACGTGCCGCGCCTATCTTCACATCAATACGAAAAGGGATTGTCCCGTTGATCAACGGTACGGCAATCATATGTTTTTTCGCATGAGACATACCTTTACGAATCGCATTTGAGACATCCGGTGCTTTACCGAGACCAACCCCGACTTTGCCTTTTTTGTCACCGACAACGGTCAATGCAGAAAATCCGATTTTATTACCGCCTTTGGTTTTTTTGGAAACTCTATTAATCTGCACCACCTGTTCTTCAAACTCACTTGGAGTCTGATTAAACTGTCTCTGACGTCGTTGTGCATTTTGTGTACTCTGTTGATTATTCATAATTTTTTTCTAACCCCTAATCCCTAGAACGAAAGTCCACCCTCCCGTGCTCCCTCAGCTACTGCCTTAACTCTCCCATGATAAGCAAACCGGCCTTTATCAAATGCAACTTCTTTCACTTTTTTCGCTAAGGCAAGCTTCGCAATTTCTGCGCCAACCTGCTTTGCGCGCTCAATTGGCGTTCCATTCAATTGCTTCAATACTGCCTCAGAAACACTGGCAATAGTTTTTCCTGATTTGTCGATAACTTGCACATACACATATTTATTTGATCGGTGTACGCTCAAGCGAAAACGACCAGTAACCAATGCTGTCTTTTTTCGACTTCTTATTTGTCTATGTAATCTTTTCTGCTTATCATTCATAACTTCAAGCTCTTAGTTCTCAGATCCTAGATCTTAAGATCTAACATCTAAAATCTACTTTGCTCCTGCAGCTTTTGCTGCTTTACCTGCTTTTCGTCTGACTCTTTCACCTTTATACCGAATGCCTTTCCCTTTGTATGGCTCCGGAGGCTTAATCTTTCGGATATTCGCTGCTGCTTCACCAACAAACTGACGATCACTTCCGCTGACACTGATGACATTATCAGTAACTGCTACAGTAACGCCGCTTCTTGGATGAAATTTAACAGGATGAGCAAACCCTAGAGATAAAGATAAATCAGTCCCTTGCATCTGAGCACGGTATCCAACACCGACAATTTCCAGCTGCTTCTCAAAACCTGTATCCATGCCTTTGATGAGATTTGCAAGATTTGCACGGGTTAAACCATACATCGCTTTTATCTTGCGATCCTCTAAATCTTTTGCTGTAACCAGCACTTTACCTTCCTGAATTGCTACGCTAATTCCTTCTGGCAAAGAAAGATTCCCATTACCTTTAGGACCGCTTACAGCAACATCCTGCCCGTTAACAGTTACCGTAACGCCATTTCCAATTGTAATAGGTAATTTTCCAATTTTACTCATATATTAGGTTTTAGGTCTCTAGAAACCAAGATCTATGATCTAAGATCTCTCTTTACCATATCTTAAATAGCAATTCTCCTCCAACACCTTTTTTCATTGCATCATTACCGGTTAAGATACCGGTATTTGTAGACAAAATGGCTGTTGCCGCTCTGCCTTGCTTCCCTGCAATTTCCGATGCCGCAACATAGGTACGAAGTGACGGCTTAGAAACAAGATCAACGTCAGTAATTGTCGGCTTACGTCGGTGATAACGCAGAGTAACAGAAAGCATTCTCTTACCATCAACCGTCTCTTCCGAAACTGCATCAACAAAACCTTCTTTTTTCAAAACCTGTGCAACTGCCTTACTCAAATTCGCATAAGGAGCAACAACTATCTTACGGCGCGCAAGTGCCGCATTTTTTAATTGAATAACAAAATCTCCAATAACGTAATTCATAAAATAATATCTTCCTTTTTACCAGGATGCTTTATATACTCCTGGCAATTCTCCTTTCATTGCCCGTTCTCTAAAACAGATTCTACAAAGACCGAACCTGCGCATATATCCACGAGCACGCCCGCAAATCCCACAACGGTTCACCTGTCTAACTTCAAATTTTTGTTTCTTCTTAAACTTTACAATGTCTGCTGTTTTTGCCATAAATAAAATAAACCTAGCTTCTATTATACCATATCTAGCCTCAAATTATCGGCCTGCTTTCTCTTTTGCAAAAGGCATCCCCATCGCTTCAAGCAAAGCAAAACCCTGGGCGTTATCTGCCGCGCTGGTTACAAATATCATTTCCATTCCCTGCAATCGTTCAACGCTTGCCGGATCAATCTCAGGGAATGTTGAATATTCATGAAAACCAAGCGTATAATTCCCTTTGCCGTCAAAACTGCCTCTCGGAACCCCTCTGAAGTCCTTCAAGCGCGGCAATACAATCCTCACCAATCGATCGTAAAACTGATACATTCTCTTACCGCGAAGTGTCACCATCATACCAATTATATCTCCTTGTCTGATCTTGAATCCCGCTATAGCTTTCCGCGCACGAGTCATTTTCGCTTTCTGGCCGGTAATCTGGCCAAGAGCGACACTCATCTTCTCAATAATCTTCTTGTCAGATACTGCATCTTTCACACCCATATTGAGAACAATTTTTTCCAAGTGCGGGACAGCCATAGGATTATTAATCCCCAAGTCTTTTTCTAATTTTTTGACTAATTCGTCTTTATATTTTTTCTGTAAATCCATCATGTTAGTTTTCAGGTCTTAATTCTTAGGTCTTAATTCTCTAGAAACCAAGATCTATGATCTAAGATCTATATTTCTGCATTGCATTTTCTGCAAATGCGTACCTTTTCATCCTTGAGCATCTTATATCCAACCCGTGTCGCTTTTTTACACTTTGGACAAATTAATTGTACGTTCGCAACGGCAAGCGGCTTAGTTAATGTAATAATCTCTGATTTTTCACCAGGCATCCGATTTTTGACATGCCGCTTGTATTGATTAATACCGGACACAAGAACCTTACCTTCTTTAGAAAAAACTTTTTCAATTTTTTCAGTTTTTCCGGCATCCTTACCTCTTGCTATTATAACTGTATCTCCTTTTTTAATTTTCATATCTATTAGTCTTCAAGCCTTCATCTCAAAAGTCTTCAAGCGCTTTATAGCTTGATGATTTTTGACTTTATGACTCCGTTACACTACTTCTATCGCCATACTGGCAATCTTTGCGAAACCACGATCACGGACTTCCCGAGCTATCGGCCCAAAAATACGGGTTCCGACAACATTTTTATCTTTTGGATTATCAATCACGACTACTGCATTATCCGAAAACCGGACATATGATCCATCAGGCCGTCTGAATTCTTTTCGAGTGCGAACAACAACTGCCTTTACCATTTGCGAATCTTTCACCTGTCCATGAGGAATCGCCGTTTTAACAACTGCATTCACCACGTCGCCGATCCGAGCAAATTTTCTTTTTGAGCCCCCAAACACATGGATCACATAAAGTTCTTTTGCTCCTGAATTGTCTGCTGCTTTAACAATGCTTCGTAACTGTAACATAGCTTATTTTTTAGAGACAACCTCCTTAATGACAAAAAACTTTGTTTTTGAGATAGGTTTGGTTTCAATAATTCTGACGTCATCGCCCACTGTCACAGTTTGTCCTTTTGTGTCGACATTGAAATGTTTCCCTTTCTTCAAAAGTTTTTTATACAACGGGTGTGGTACACGCCGTGATACTTCAACCACTGCAGTATCTTGCATTTTTATCGAAATAACTTTACCTGTTAATATTTTTGCCATAGTGTTGCTAAGTTCATAGGGCATAGGTAATAGGGTATAGCATAGCATTGTCTATCCCCTATATCCTATTCACTATCCTCTCGTTTTCCCTCCTTTTCTTTTAATTTTACCTGCAATACTGATTGCATTACTGCAATATCTTTTCGGGTATTGAAAATACTGCGGGTATTTTTTAACTTACCTTGCGTGTGATCAAATTTTATTTGTGCGAGCGTTTTTTGAACTTCTGCAATTTGCTTTGTAAGCTCATTGGCACTTTTTACTTGTATTGTTTTCTTATCAACCGATTTCATACTATTTTTGATTTAAGATTGATGATTTATGACTTAAGAAAATTTCTTACATCTTAAGTCTTATATCGCACGTCTTAAAAAACCTCTCCTTTCACTACTATTCGTGATTTAACCGGCAATTTATGTGCTGCCAGACGAAGCGCTTCTTTTGCGACTTCCGCTGTTACTCCTGCCATCTCAAACATAATTCTTCCTGGCTTCACAGGTGCAACATAGGAATCAATATCACCTTTTCCTCCACCCATTCTGACTTCAGGCGGTTTCTTGGTAATTGGCTTGTCAGGAAAAATGGTAATCCAGATTCTGCCGCCACGCTGGGTATAATTACTGATTGCGCGCCTTGCCGCTTCAATCTGCCGACTGGAAATCCAACCGATATCAGATGACTGCAACCCATACTCTCCATAAGAAAGTCTGGTACCGCGAGTCGCATTGCCCTTCATGCTTCCCCGTTGTTGTTTTCGATATTTTTGTCTTTTCGGCGCTAACATAGTTTTTCTAAATAATCTCTTTACCCTCAGGCCGGTTGATCCACACCTTTATTCCGATATAACCTTTTTTTGTCAAGGCGGGCACCTGCGCATAATTAATATTCTCACGGATTGTTGATAGCGGGACTGTTCCAATATGGATTTTTTCACGACGCCCGATTTCAGCTCCGCCAATACGTCCTGTCAAAACAATTTTAACACCTAACGCTCCCGAACTCATTACCCGCTCTGCTGTTGAGTTCAAAACCCGCTTAAACGGCAACCTTCTAATCAACTGGTCTGAAATATTTATCGCGACAAGTTGCGCATTAAGGTTTGGTTCCTTGACAGGCTCAACTCTAATATCAATCTTTGGTGCTTTTTTATTCTGTTGCTTTGCAAAAAATACCGTAATTGCTTTTTTCAATTCTTCCAATCCCGTTCCGCCTCGTCCGATAACAATACCAGGACGTGAAACATGAATAATAATACGCAAACTGTTAATAGATCTTTCAAGTTCTACTCCAGCAACGCCCGCTGATTTCAATCGCTGCATAAGCATAGTTCTCAAGCCATAATCTTCAAGAACAACATCCTTGTAATGTCGTTCATTAAACCACCGACTACTCCAGCCAAACACTGTCCCTAATCGAATAACATGTGGATTTACTTTTTGTCCCATATCTTTTACGTTACAGGGTATAGGTGATAGGGTATAGAAATCATTAATTTCTACCTATCCACTATAACCTATTCACTATCCTCTAGCTTCTCCTTTCGTTTTTCATCTTTCTTATCATCTGCTTTCTTCACTTTTGTGTCAGCTATCTTTTTAACAGACGTAGCTGTCGTTGCTTTTGCGATAACAACTTTTTCCCTCAAAACAACTGTCAGATGACTGCCCCGCTTTTTATAAGGGTGAGTCCTTCCTCTTGTTGATGGACGGAATCGCTTAAATGCCGGTGATTCATTAACCATCACACTGGCAATCACCAGATTATTTTTATCGAGATCTGCATTCGTAACGGCATTGGCAACGGCGCTTTTTAACGTTTTCTGCATGATTCCCGCAGCTCTTTTTTGCGTTACCTCCAATACCTTATACGCATCATCAACTGACATATGCTTGACCGCTTCCGCAACCAGCCGAAGCTTTCTCGGACTAATTCTTTGTGATTTAGCTATTGCTCTTACTTCCATACCGCTAGGTTTTAGGTTTTAGGTTTTAGGTTTTAGGAAACTATATTTTTACTAGTCCCTAGCCCCTAACACCTAGTCCCTAACTAGGTCTTACTTATCTCTCTCGCTACTACTTTTCCGTGACCACGGAAAGTACGTGTCGGCGAAAATTCACCCAATCTATGACCGACCATCCCTTCAACAATCAACACAGAGATAAAATGTTTCCCGTTATGAATCATCAGTGTATGACCGACAAATTCAGGTGCCACCTGACTTGCACGAGACCAAGTTCTAATCGGCTCATTTTTCCCTATCTGCTTTTGCTTCATAATTTTTTGAAGCAATCGTTCGTCTATATATGGTCCTTTCTTAATGCTTCTGCTCATACTTATTTAGAAGGGTTATGCTTCCCTGCCTTTCTTCTTGAAACAATGTATTTATCTGAATATTTCTTCGGTTTTCGCGTCTTTCCAACTGCCTTGCGTCCCGCGTACGTCTTGGGATACTTCATGCCAACGCCTGATCGGGCTTCTCCTCCTCCATGAGGATGAGAGCGGGGATTTTGCGCAACTCCCCTGACAGTTGGACGGCGTCCCATATGTCGCGATCTTCCTGCCTTACCGATTACTTCATTTTTCCAGTCAATATTGCCAACCTGACCAATAGTTGCTATTGCATTTTCATGTACTCTTCTCACTTCGCTTGAAGGCAATTTCAGAAAAACAAAACCGCTTTCCTTTGATGAAACAATTGCCCCTGTTCCCGCACCGCGTGCCAATTGTCCACCTTTGCCCGGTGTCAATTCCACATTGTGCACAAACGTTCCTGCCGGAATTTCGCTCAATGGCAACGCATTGCCGATTTTTATATCAACGCCTTTGCCACTGGAGATTGTATCATTTTCTTTCAATCCAAGCGGGGCCAAAATATATCGTTTTTCCCCATCTGCGTATTGTATCAAAGCAATATCGCAAGTTCTATTCGGATCGTATTCAATTGAGACAACTTTTCCGGTAATACCAAATTTATTCCGCTTATAATCTATTGCACGAAAATAACGCTTGTGCTGGCCGCCCTGATGACGGACCGCAACCTGCCCGCTTGCATCGCGACCTGAATGCTTTTTTTTAATTGTTTTCAAATTTTTCATTATTTCTTCTTTTCCTCTCCGCCGCCCGGCTCAAAGAGTGCTATTTTATCTCCTTTTTTTAAGGTAACCGTTGCTTTTTTCCACTCCGGCTTCAAGGCTTCCTGCCTTCTGGAGCCTACCCGATGCATCTTTCCTTTCACAATACTTGTTGCAACACGTAAAACAGTTACGCTAAATTGCGCCTTGATTGCTGACTTGATCGCCGTCTTCGCAGCATCCTTCGTGACAACAAAAGAATATTTCCCTTTACTGACATCTGTCATTGATTTCTCTGTAACTAAAGGCTTCACAATAATCATACTTTCTCCTTCAAAAAGTGCTCTTTCATTTCAGCAATTGCATCTTTCATAACAACCAATCGTGTCGCAGCAAGCACTTCATAGGTATTTATTTGTTTGCAAGATAAAAAATTGATGCCTTGGATATTTCGTCCTGCCCGCAAAACAGTTTTCGCATCTTTTCCTACCGTAACAAATACTACTTTTTGTTTTTTATCAGTCAAGCCCAGTTTCTGCAACATCTCTGCAAAAACCTTTGTTTTTGGTTTAATCGCTCCCAAACCATCAATGACAGTTACTTCTTTATCAATTACTTTTGCAGAAAGTGCGCTAAACAATGCCTTTCTTTTCATTTTTTGCGGCAGATCAAGACCGTAATCACGCGGTTTGGGTCCGAAAACAATACCGCCTTTTACAAATATTGGCGCCCGAACTGATCCGTGTCGTGCCCGACCTGTCCCTTTTTGTCGATAAATTTTTCGCGTTGATCCGTCAACTTCTCCCCGTGTCTTTGTCGAGGCATTACCCTGCCTCTGATTAGCTAAATAAACACGTACAGCCTGTGCCACCAAAGCCTTATTTACTTTTTCGCCAAATATCTCCCCAGGAAGCGAAATTTTTCCGGTAACACTACCGTCAACACCAACAACATCCACGCTCACTGCTGCATATTTTTTTTCAGTTTTCACTTGTTCCTTTGAAGCGGTTGATTTTATCGCCACAGATTTTTTAACAGCCAGCTTTGCAGTTGTTGTCTTGACTGTTTTTTTTGTTTTTGTTTCTTCTGTTTTACTAGTCATATTATTTAATTCCTAATTTCTAATCTATTTTTCCTCATTTGTTTTTGCTCCTTCAGAATTCACAACGTCTGACGTGTCACTCTTTACGTCTTCCTTTACAGCCTCAGCTGTGTCAGCAACCGTTTCCTTAAGTGTCGTTGCTGCGTCTTCTGCAGTCTGTTCCCGCTCTTTTGCAAGTCGTTCTGCTTCTTGTGCTACCTGCACTTCTTCTTTTTGCTTGACAGAAAGCAATCTGACAAATTTTTTCTCTTCACCGGTTTTGGTGATAACAATTGCTGCTTTTTTATTTCCCGGGACCAAGCCTGACACATACAATTTGTTTGTTTCAGGATCTACAGCTACAACTGTCAAATTACTAACAGTTACTGTTTCAACACCCATATGACCTGCCATTTTCTTACCTTTATAAACACGTCCAGGTGTGGTTCCTTGTCCGATTGAGCCTGGTGCACGATGCCTATCTGACTGACCGTGCGTTTTGGGACCACCGCGAAAATTATATCTTTTTACCGCACCCGCGAATCCTTTTCCTTTTGACGTACCAGTTACTTTAATAATATCTCCTGGTTTGAAAACAGTTTCAACCGTAACAATATCGCCTGCTTTTGGCAATTCCTCATCGCCTGCCCATGCAACTTCACGAATAATTACAGGCACATTCTCAAGTCCTGCTTTCTTACTATGGCCAACACGTGCTTTTATCGGCTTCTTTTTTACCCCAACTCCTAACTGAATCGCAGTATATGTATCTTTTTCCTCTGTTTTAACCTGCACAACAACATTATCTGCTACTGAAATTTCAGTAACAGGAATTCGTTGCCCGTTCTCGAGAAACGATTGCGGAGTCCATCGGCGCGGATTTCCGCGAAGTAGTTTTCACTGGATCTGCCACTGAGGCAAACAACTTAGCGTTGCGTGGGGTCCTGAGAAGAACAGCCAGTAATGA
>JAJYHW010000077.1 GCA_021784535.1 bacterium | reverse complement strand
CTTTTGCCTGTCGATACAAGAGAAATTGCCTCAACGAGATTGGTTTTCCCGCTCGCATTAGGTCCGACAATGACAGTCAATTGGGGATGAAAGGCAAATTGTGCTTTTGGATAGCTTCGGAAATGATGAAGAGAAATATATTTTAAATGCATGTAATTTTCAATTTTTGATTTACAATTTTCAATCAAATCATACTGTTTCAATGGTTCAAATTGTTTGTAAATTATATCATTGAAAATTCATTGGAAATTGAAAACTGGAAATTGAAAATTATTCTATCACTGTTCCCGTGAATTTTCTTCCTTCGAGGTAATTACTCACATTTCCAAAGTCAGCTCCTGACATAACGACTACTTTTACATCCAGCTCCTGGGCTTTCTTTGCGGCTACAGGATCAAAAGGGGCATTAAGACCGGGTTTCCATGTATCCCCTACGATCTTTCGCAGCTGATCCCAAGTGAGTTTGGTAAAAGGCTTGGCATCGGGGAATTCTCTGGGGTTTTTATCGTAGACTTGTTCGATGTTACTGATGTTGATAACAGTCCTGACTCCGTAGTCTTCACAGAGAAGGACCGCACAGTAGTCCGTAGACCAACCAGGCTTCCAGCCGGACGCGACGACGACTGGTTCATAGACTTTTCTGATGATATCATAATGGCGGATGACTTTTGGATGTGCAATATCGCGAAAGATAGTGCGGACGAGGTGAGCGTTAAGATTTGTACCATGGATTCCTAGCCAATCCATATCTTCGGCTGTCAGCTCATGGCCGACGACGTCACGGCCTGCGTCAATATAATGTCGTGCAGTTGCTCCTCCCCCTGTAATCAAAAAAAACTGGCGTTTGGGGTCTTTCGCCAGTTCATCGCGGATAAAAGTATTGAGCTTCTTAAGGAAGTCAGTGGCAATGCCTCCATTGGGGACAATGAGTGACCCCCCGACGGAGATAATGATACGTTTTCTGCCCTGGCTATTTCCCATATTTCTTACGTGTTACTTACGTAATAGTAACATATATTTTATAAACGTACAAATCACCAATTTTATACGTGAAATTTGACACCCTGATCCCGCTAAAAAATTATGGGCGGGACCAGAATGTCAACATGGCGTGGTTTTTGTACTAGTGAGCTCTAAAACAAAATCCATACTCAGTGTAGACTATTTTTAAGCACTTGTCAAGCGAGTTGTCGCAATCTGACGACATTTATGATATAGTATTATTTGATTGCGCTGTGACACTTTTTGCGGTATGGTATAATTGATCCGATTTATGAATAAAATAATTTCTTATCTCAAACAGCTTGATCTGACAGATGAAGAAATCAAACTCTACCTATCCCTGCTTGAATCAGGGTCAATGTCTGTCAATGATCTCTCGGCAACGGTTGGTATCAAAAGAACCACGTCTTATGCCTATATCGACCTGCTTATCAAAAAAGGACTTGTTATGAAACTGGTCAAAGACTCCAAAAAGCTTGTCGCTGCAAATGAACCGGAGAATTTACAACCTTTGGTTGAAGCGAAGCTTGCATCTGCAAAAGCAATCCAACAAAGCTTCCCCGATATGCTAAAAACTCTCTCTACTCTACCAAAAAACAACAGCACCGCAGAAGCAGAAATTAAATATTATAAGGGAAAAAATGGAGTAAAAAAGATTTATGAAGAGATATTGCAGGCTGATGAAGTAAGATCATACGTAAATATAGAAGAAATAACAGAAGTTTTTCCTGAAAATGTTCATTTATTTAATTATGCGTTTAAGAAAAATCCAGAAATGAAAATGTTTGAAATTGTAGAAAATTCTCCAGATGCAAAAGCACGCTTTAAAACGCAAGAAGAGTCAAAAAACTATTTTTATAAATTTCTTCCAGAAGGTATGAATCTAAAAGCCCAAGATATACTTATTTATGAAAATAATGTCGCGATCATCCATTTTAAAGATCAGGTTAGTGGGGTTGTTCTACGTAATGCTGACTTATATACTAATTTCAAACTCCTTTTTGACTTTATTTGGAAAATATTACCAAATAAATAGAATATGTACATAAGCACTCTGTCCCATATTTTACAGTTCCCCACCAATTACACTTACCCCTATACAGAGGTAAGTAAATTAACACGATCTGATAAAAAATTACTACAGAAAGCTATACAACAATACAGACCTAATTCTAAAAATTATGAAGACTCTTGGGGATATATTATCCAAGCAACGAGATATGGAGGATTCAAATGGTATGACAAAAAAACTAACTCTCTCATATTCTTTGGGAGAAAATCTAACAATGATCCAACATTGATAGTACCTAATGTTTTTGCAGAGCCTAAATATTTGGCGAGTGTACTAGAAAAAATACAAAGAATAATTAAGTCCTCAAAAACTATATTAAAAAATGTTGATCCTGAAGAAATACACCTCTATACTCCATACGATTTTCGTCCCTATAGAAAAAATGAATATTGGAACGCTCAATATAAATATGATGATCAGACCTATCCTCAAGGAATTATAAACTTAAAACAAATCATTGAAGTACAAGGGAAAATATACCATCCTTTACGAAGAGCATTAAACAAAAACCCTAAGCTTACTTTTAGAAAATATAAGACAACTGATAAAAAAGCTGTGTTAGCATTGTTTGCATTAAAAGATAGTTATTTAAATGGCATTCAAGAGCATGGTATGTACTATGCAAGTCATGCAATGTATCCTACAGCAGCTTTAGATAAATACGTGATAACTGATAATGCAACTGGTCAAATTCTTGGATTTACGGCAACCTCAGACATAAACGCAACAAATACAGCACTAGTTGCTTCAATTTTTAAAAATAATATACAGATCGATACAGCTAAAAGAATTGCTGACCCACGAAGCTATGTGGTAAGTATCTGGGGAATATATCATACTTTTATAGAAAAATATAAGGAGGGTTATCAATTAATAAATATTGGAGGAAAAGAGGCAATCAAAACATATACTTTTTTCAGTCGAACGTTCCATCCTGCAGAAGAGTTAAAAAAGACACATTTAGTTTTCGATCCATAAAGGCATATGAGTAAACTAATATTGAATCAGAGTATATCTATAGAAGGACATATTTATAAAGTTATAGGAATAGACCATTATCGCCTCAAAAACATCTTCGACAAAATAAAAGAGTGGGATAGCTATACCTTGATGGATGCTCAAGGAGAAAAAACATGGGTCTCGTATGGAGCTGTGAAAGATTATTATCTTCAATGGACTTTAGTTTCAGCGGAAGAATTTAAAAAAGGAGCCATTTTCCCACCCAACCTCGAGCTTACAGGGATTGCTGATGTTACCTTTCAAGGAAATCAAGGATACTCTACTCCATCTGCAGAAATACTTTGGTTCAATTTAAAGGATAAAAAATATGATTATGTTGCAATCGAAAGGTTCTTAAAACCAGTCGGAGATAAAGTTGAGCCTTTGGAATCTTACTACGATGCTGGAAAAATACTCAAGGATTTTAAAATATAAAACTTGCTATTATAAAGCAAGCATAATTTTTTCTACATATAAATTACAGCATTCATGAAAAACGTACTCATCTATCTCAAGCAGCTTGGCCTTTCAGAGACCGAAGCAAAATTGTACATCGTTCTACTCAAATCCGGCTCACTGACAGTCGCCGAGCTTGCTGAATCCGCAAAGATCAACCGCACTGCTGCATATAGTCACATAAATTCACTTCTTGAGAAAGGTATTATTGCCAAAGTAAAAGGTTCAACCAACAAAATAGCAGCCAATCCGCCAGATGATCTGCGCTATCTGGTAGAACAAAAGCTATACATGTCGGTATGCTACAGGAAAAGCTTCCCGCGGTTATTTCTCTTCTCAATTCCTCTATCCCCCATACAAACAAAACTTCACCATCTGAAATTAAATACTATAAAGGAAAAGCCAGAGTAAAAATAATTTATCATGAGGCGCTCAATGCAACTCATTTGCGTACTTACTATAATCCAACGGAAGCAATAAATTTGTTTCCTGAAAATTTTGATCTTTTTTATACTTCTTTTACCAATAACCCAAAAATAACCATTCGTGAAATTTGCGAAGATACGCCTGAAACAAGGCATCAAATAAAACTGCATAGTTCTCACAAGAAACATTTATGGAAAATTCTTCCTAAAGATATAAAACTAACAGCAAATGATATTCTCATCTACGAGGGTAAAGTAGCAATTATAAACATCGGAGATAAAAATGACCTTTCCGGAGTAGTTTTAACAAACAGAGACTATTACAATAACTCCGTCCAGCTCTTTGACCTCCTCTGGCGGCTCCTCCCCGAGCCGGAATAAATTATTTCGGTGAATGCTACTCACCGAAATATTGCAATTACGGTGAATATTCTGTATACTACTATTATGCGTATTGCTCGATATCTTGATATTTCTCAGGAAATTCGTCCAGGGAAAACACTTATCCTTTTTGGACCTCGACGAGTTGGTAAAACAACACTCTTGATGGATTTTATAAAAGAAACAACCAAAAAAATTATAGATTATAGAGGAGACGAAATAAGTACACAACATGCTTTTGATACACCCGATAGCGCATTATTGCGGGATGCTGTGGGGACAGCTGATGTGTTGGTCATTGACGAGGCACAAGCAATCAAAAATATCGGACAGAGTCTCAAAATTATTAACGATACGCTTCCACACGTCGCTGTTGTCGTGACAGGATCTTCATCTTTTGAGTTGGCAGGACAAGTCGGCGAACCGCTTACAGGTAGAAAAATGACAAAATACCTCTTACCTATCTCTTTACGAGAATTACTTACGGAGGATATTGCCCCAGCACGTACACTACAACAAAAATTACAATCATGGCTTGTTTACGGTATGTATCCTGATGTCATAACGGCAAAGACCAACGAGGAGCGTAGAGATTTTTTGCGGGAGATTGTGGACTCTTACCTTCTAAAAGATATTCTGATTTATCAAGACGTGAAAGGTTCACGGGTATTGTTGCAACTGTTAATATTGCTTTCGCATCAAATTGGAAGTGAAGTTTCTCTCACAGAATTAGGATCTTCACTTGGGATAGATAAAAATACCGTTGCCCGCTATCTTGATCTTCTCGAAAAAGCCTATATCATTTTTCGCCTCGGTGGCTTCAGCCGAAATTTACGAAGTGAAGTAACCAAAACGGCAAAGTATTATTTCTATGATGTAGGTATTCGTAACGCTGTCATTAACAATTTCAATGAACTGTCTTTACGTGACGATATTGGAAAACTGTGGGAAAATTTTGTTATTGTTGAACGATTAAAGACACGCCTTTATACTAATCTCTATGCTAATCAATATTTCTGGCGAACGTGGCAACAAAATGAAATTGATCTTGTTGAAGAACGGGAAGGAAAACTCTTTGGTTTTGAAATAAAATGGAAAACAAAGCTCACTGTAATGCCGCGGGAATGGCAGGAAGCCTATGGCAAGGAAGCAACATGGAAAATGATAACCCCAGATAATATCCTGGCATTTATAAAATGACCCCCTCTTTGACCTCCTCTGGCGGTTCCTCCCCGAGCCGGATAATGCTAACCAACAAAAAAGGGGCATATAAAATGCCCCTTAAAACAAAAAAGTTTTTATTATTTTTGATCTCTCAATGATAGCAAAACCTCCATTTTACCCTCTAATCTTCCAACTTTTTCCCTGAGCTCCAAAAACTCTTTGAGAATATGCGGTGGAATATCATGAGGCGGATGATGAGGTTTATGTTCTAATTTTTGTTCATTATCTTTTTTGCCCTCAGGATCCTTACTATTTGCATTCGTATTCATATTGTAATCACCTCCTCTCATATACTATCTAAAAAATATGGATAATATTAATGAATAATATACAAGCATTAAAAGACTAAAAGTTAAGCCAAAAACAATATATGAACCAAAATTAATTATATACCCTTTTGAAAAATTTTTCGTCTCTTGTACCAAGATGATCCCCGCAGAAGCAGCTGTTATCAAACTCGAACTTCCTGCAAAAATCCCCGATCCCAATGCCCACGCTCCAAGATGACCTGGCATATGCGCATAAATGATAGGCGCAGCCGCTGATGCCCAAGACGCAGCCCCTGTTCTGCAAGTGCATCAGCAAATGAAGAAAGGCTGGCAAATTCAGCTTTGAGGCGATATTTCTTGAACAATGCTCCGAAAGTGTTCATGATGTGGCACTATCCGGTATGTAGAGACCAAAACAGGAATCAAGGCCGGTTCCCGACGGCGTGCCAAATTTGCAGTGAAACTGTCTTGAAAAATCGAGAATATCATTGATTGCCTCACCTGGATTCTGAAAGTCATAGATAACATCATCAATATACGTATACCCTTTTCTTCGTGCATTCTGCGGTGTCAGAGATGGATCAAAAAGTGAAGACCTCGCATCTGATGGCTTCGTAATATAAACACACATATTCGCAAAAATATTGTATGTCTGGATGATAATTCTGTCAATTTTTAAAAAAATCCTAAAACAAAAATAGAATTTAGGTTTATCCAGCAAGCTAAACTAAAAATATAATTGTTGTATATCAAATGACAAAAATAGGGGGATACTTATAACCATCCGATTTCTTGTAAGAGCTTTATTGAAGGACGAGGCAGTAAAAGCATTTGCAATTCAGACTTATCAAACCACTGCAGTTTTACAATATCATCCGAGGCTCTCACGTCCATGCTTAAAGGAATTACTTTATAAGCGAGAAACACGTAATGTGTTTTCTCTCCATGTTTGTCAGGCTCATAATCCTCATCAAAACTCACTCGCTCCATTTTCTCTATCTTCAGCCCTGTCTCTTCCTTAATTTCTCTTCTCACCGCCTCCTCGAGCGACTCTTCCTCCAAACGTACTCCGCCGCCGGGGAAATGCCAGGCATTTGGATACGGGCCAACATTATCAGGTTTTTTGCCCAACAAAATCTTTCCGTCTTTTTCAATAAACGTTGTGACAATGATGCGAGCCTTCATACATTCTCCTTTACTTTAGCAGTTACAAACTGTTTGATCTCACGAATAAACCGATCTTTTGAAAATTTTTCAGCCTGTTTCTTACAGGCTTTTTCCATTTTTTTACCCTGAGCTTGCCGAAGGGTTTCAAGTTTTCTGATAGCCTCAGTGAGAGATGAAACCGTTGCTTCATGAAAAAAGACACCCGTCTTGCCGTCAATCACCGTCTCTTTATATCCTCCTCCATAATAGGCAATCACCGGCGTGCCGCAAAGCATTGCCTCAACAGGTGTGATACCAAAATCTTCATCAGTAGCAAGCGCCAAGAAAGCTTTTGCTCCTGAATAAAGCCCAACCAGTTCCTCATCCGTCACATGTCCGAGAAATTCGACATTATCAGCTGCATCTTCCTGCAATTGCTTATGTCCCGTATAATACCCGGCAGGCGCGCCGGCAATTTTGAGTTTTATTCCAAGTTTTTTAGCTGCTTCAACAGCGAGTTCCAACCCTTTCCCTCCGACAATTCTTGCCACAATGAAATAATAATCTTTATCTCTAGTCCCCAATCCTTTACTCTTTGCCCCTAAGGAAACCGGCGGGTAAATTACTGTCGAATCACGTCGGTAAAATTTCTTAATCCTTGCCTGTACATCTTTGGAATTGGCAATAAAATAATCCACCTTTTGGGCTGCATTAAAGTCATACATACGCATAAAATGCCCCACGATCATCCCGTAGACTTTGACCGGCCAGAACCGCTGCCACTCAACGGATGTCCGATAGCCATAGAGCCACCGCGGCGGTGTATGACAATAACAAATTTCGATAAACCATTTTCCCTGAGCGGAGTCGAAGGGCTTATTAAACCCTTTCGTGACGTACCAACTCGCAGAGCCGATCACAACATCATACTTTGCAAAATCAAAACTTCCCCAAATTTGTGGCGCAAGAAAACGAAGCGGACTATGCAGTTTGGTTGAGAAATACGGAATATAATGCACCCACGAGGGGATAATCTTTTTATGCTTAAATCGTTCATGCGCTGCCGATCCTGCTTGATAAAAAGCTGTATAAATCGGCGCGTCAGGATACGCAACGCAGAGCGCTTCCAGAACCCGCTCTGCTCCGCCGTATTCTTTGATATAATCATGCACAATAGCTACGCGCAAATTTTTCATAATAACGCTAACTGCTCGGTCTCTTTTCCAAAAATTGTATCCAACCGTGATTGCAAGCTTTTAAAACCTTGTCCTTCAAACGCCTTACGCAATGCCTTAAGATCAAAATCTTTGATACTGCACTTGGCGAGATCAAATTGAATCGGTGAATCGGTCACAATGGTCGCAAGCTTTTTCGCCAAAGCTGCCTGCTCGGCATCCGCTGCAAGCTTTACTCCGATTTTCTCAGGAAGTAAGCCGATACTCTGATAAAGTTTTTCAAATGTACCATATTCCTGAAGCAATTTCGCAGCACCTTTTGGTCCGATTCCGCTCACTCCCGGATAGCCATCAGACGCATCGCCAATCAGTGCTTTATAATCAATAAACTGTTTTGGATGAACTCCATATTTTTCCTCAACTGCAGCCTCATCAAAAAACAATGTTTTGGTAAACCCGTTCACCGGCATCAGGACTTTCACGTGCCCATTTACTAACTGCAACAAATCCCTATCCCCTGTCACGATCACAACATTCTCATGGAACACATCAACAGCATTTTTTGCAATCGTTCCAATCAAATCATCTGCTTCATACCCATCCAATTCAAAAATCTCTACCTTCATTTTCTCAAGAATCTCATGCACAATCGCGACTTGCGGAAAAAAATCATCAGCCATTTTGGGCCTATGCGCATGATAACCAGCGTACATATTCATACGAAAGGTTGGTTTTCCTCGGTCAAAACACACCACGAGATAATCCGGCCTCTGATCTGCTAGGACAGTCAAAAGCATCGAGAAAAAACCAAAAACAGCATTGATCATCTCTCCTTTGGGATTGGTCAGAGGTGGATACGCATGGTAGCCACGGTGGAGAATAGCATTACCGTCAATTATGAGAAGCTTCATCATTTCCTTATTCTACCATAGAAAACGGTCCGCTTTTCAGGCCTTTGCTTTAACAGTCGCCAACGCTTTTTTGGGGCCGATCAAACGGACGAAGTCATCCGAATCAATTGTTTCTTTCTTCAAAAGTTCTTCAACGACAACATCCATTTTGGAACGCAACCGCATCAAAATTCTGGTTGCCTGCGCATATGCCTCGTCACAAATCTTTTTTACCTGTTCATCGATCTTGGCAGCCATTTCAGGTGAAATTTCGCTTTGTTCATAGACACTCTTTTCACTATCAAATACTATTGGCCCCAAATCACTCATCCCAAATCGTGTCACCATAGCACGAGCTACCTGGGAAGCTTTTTCAAGATCATTGGATGCGCCTGTAGTAATATCATTAAAAACAAGATGTTCAGCAACCTGTCCTCCCATCATCATCGTGATTTGCTCAAGAAGACTTTGCTTGGTCTCATGTACTTTATCAATCGGCTCAGTCATCGTATGCCCAAGAGACATTCCGCGGGAAACAATGGAGATGCGATGGATCGGATCAATATGCGGCATCTCCCATCCGACAAGCGCATGTCCTGCTTCATGATAGGCAGTCATACGACGATCCTGCTCTGTTTGCAATCGTTTCTTTTCAGGACCGAGCTTAACCCGGGTCGCTGACTCTTCAAGATCTGACATATCAATCGCTTTTTTGTTCAATCGTGCAGCCATAATAGCCGCTTCATTAAGCATGTTTTCCAAATCAGCTCCCGAGAAGCCAACCGTCCGCTTGGCAACTTTTTCCCAATTCACCTTCGGATCAAATGGCTTGCCTTTTGCGTGAATCTCCAAAATTGCTTTTCGCCCTTCAACATCAGGAAGATCAAGCATCACCCGCCGGTCAAACCGTCCGGGACGAACAAGTGCAGGATCCAATACGTCAGGTCTGTTGGTCGCCGCAATGACCACTACATTCTCATTTGGGGTAAACCCATCCATCTCTACCAGGATCTGATTAAGCGTCTGCTCCCGCTCATCATGGCCTCCCATAATACCGACGCCGCGCTGTCGTCCAATTGCATCAATTTCATCAATAAAAATAATTGCCGGCTGTGCTTTTTTCGCGGTATTGAACAAATCTCGGACACGGGACGCGCCGACACCGACAAGCATTTCCATAAATTCAGAACCGGCCATTGAGAAAAAAGAGACATTTGCCTCACCCGCAGTTGCCCGAGCCAATAACGTTTTTCCTGTTCCGGCAGGACCGACCATCAAGACACCTTTTGGCGTTCTCGCTCCCATTACCCGATACTTCACGGGATTTTTTAAGAAATCAACGATTTCCGTGAGCTCCTGTTTTGCCTCATCAACGCCTGCGACATTGGCAAACGTTACTTTGGGATTATCGCGATTAAAAAGTTTTGCCCTGGATTGACCGAAAGAAAAAATGCTTTCCTGGGTACCTCGAGCCTGACGAAAAATAAAATAAAAGAAACCGATCATCAAGACTACCGGCAAAATGGCGGAAAGAATATTAATCCAATTCGTTACACTTGACTGATCTTTAACGGTTACATTGGTATGAGACAGCGAAACGCCTGCTGCCTTAAAAAGCGTATAGACATCTGCGTTTTGTTCTTTATCAGCTTGAATTTTTGTCCCGTTTTTTTCCGTCGCGATAATCTTATTTGCTGTCACTTCAAGCTGCGATACCTGCCCATTCTTGACATCGGCAATAACAGACGAAATCGGCACAGTCTGGGTACTATCATAAGGACTCGTAAATGCAGAAAAGAAAAAAAGTGCAAATATAACAAGCAAAACATAAAGAACTAAGTTCTTCCAGGAAAATTTCTGCTTCAATTTTGCGACTCTTTTTTTTGAATCAGCATGCAGTTTTTTACCATTTGTAGCCATAAAATCCGTGTCAGTATAACATAAAAAGGAAGGCTATACCAGTGCCAAAACCTCCTTCTTAAACTGCTCGCCTCTGTCTTGATAATTTTTAAACATCCCAAAACTCGCGCACGCAGGAGACAAGAGCACCACATCACCTTTTTGAGCAATTTTTACAGCTGCAGCAACGATTGTATGCATATTCTCCGCTCCTTCAATTATCAAAACGCGAGTAAGATTTTCTAATTGTTCTTTTATAGAAAGCCACTCATCGCCAATACCGATTATCGCCTTTATCGAATCTGATTCACGAATCACTTTTCCCAGCTCAGAAAAATCACTTCCCTTACTTGATCCACCAAGAATAAGAATTTTTGGCTGATCAAATGATTCAATTGCTGCTATAGCAGTCTCAGGAGTTGTTGAATACGAATCATCATAGTAGGTAACCCCGTTAATTTCTGAAACCAATTCCAGACGGTGCGGCAAGCCTGTAAAAGTTTTCAAAACCTTGATAATATGCCTTGTGTTCACGCCCATCAATCGTGCAGCCATAACCGATGCGCAGACGTTTTCCAAATTGTGCTTTCCTGGTAACGCAATTTCTGATGTCTTTATAATTTCATCATCATTGCCATTTTTTCTGACTACTACTTGTCTTCCAAACGTGTAACAGCCATTCACTGTCTCCCGCTCTCTGGAAATATAAAAAACTTTACCGTTTGTCTCAATATCTGATTCATTGCTTGCCGGATAATCACGATTTACTATCGCGAAATCTTCAGTTGTCTGGAAACGCAGCAAATTCCTCTTTGCGTCAACATATTCATCATGCGATGCATGATAATCAAGGTGCTCGCTCGTCACCATAAGCATGACGCCTATGTGCGGACTTTTTGTCAAATCCTGTAGTTGAAAACTAGAAAGCTCCAAAACAACAATCGAGGAGGACTGTAGTTTGTCAAGCAATGTCAAAGGCGGTACTCCGATATTGCCACCAAGATATGCATCTTCTCCTGCTTCTTTAAGCATTGCATAAATAAGAGCCGAGGTAGTTCCTTTCCCTTTTGTGCCAGTTACGCCAATAATGGGACAGGGACAATAGTCAAAGAATAGTTTCGTTTGTGAAGTAACCGTTACTCCGCATCTTTCTGCTGTCAATAACTCCGGCAGCAATCTTCTAACTCCAGGACTTCTGACTATGACATCATAATCAGTAAGATCTTCAAGATAGTTTTTGCCAAGAACAAACTGAGCTCCCAATTCTTCAACTTGTATTATAATTTTGTGATCAAAATCCTCTTTTTCCCTTCTATCCAGAACCCGCACAGATGCGCCTTGTTTCCGAAGAAATTCCAATGAAGAGAGCCCTTCAATACCGAATCCGAGGATAGCTACTTTTTTATTTTTCCATTCATTCCCCATATTTATACTGCTATTTCATGTACAGCCAAATGCTGCTTTTCTATTGTACTTTCCGCCAAATTTTTTGCAATATTCATATTACCGGTCGTATAAATAGTAATTAAACCCTCTTCTTCTGAAGAACAAGTGCCATTGTGTTCTAGGACTCGTTTGACTTGTCGGGCGATCGCCCCACAGGAATCTAATAATTATACGTTAGATCCAAGAATTGTCTGCATTTGTTTTTCCAAGAAAGGAAAATGCGTACAACCAAGAGCAAGTGCATCAATCTTTTCATTTTTAAAAACCTGTAAAACAGATTGTAAAGCTGCTGTCATTTCAGAGCTTTCAAGTTGTCCCTGCTCTATCAAAGGAACTAATGCATCAGTGCCATGATTAAATACCGTACAGCCGTTTGCAAATGTTTCAATAAGATGCTTCTGATAATCGCTTTGCGCAGTCTGTGTGGTTGAAAGGATACCAATATATTTGTTTTTTGAAACCTCAGCTGCAGTTTTTATCACTGGTACTGTCCCGACAATGGGGATTTGTGAATAATCACTACGCAGCTTATCCAGACACGTTACGGTGATTGTATTACAGGCAATAACAATAAGCTTTACTTCCTGCTGCAAGAGAAACTCGATAAGTCTTTTGGCGAGCTTATAAATTTCATCAGGAGACTTTGCGCCATAAGGGGTACTCACAGAATCACCGATATAGACAAAAGATTCGTTCTGCAACTCACGGGCAATTGCCTGCAAAACAGTCAAGCCGCCCAGGCCTGAATCAAGAATACCAATTGGATGATTATTCATAATAGAGGAATTAAAACAAGTACCAAGGGCGGGATTCGAACCCGCGACCTGTCGCTTATGAAACGACCGCTGCTACCGCTGAGCTACCTTGGCATTTTAGCTTCCGCTAATCCTTCAATTAACCCTATGATTCTACCATAAAAACGCGAAGGCTGCTTCACTTTTACGGATAAGGTTCCATAGTGAGTTTCAAAATTATTATAGACTTTCTTATTCAATACTTTTTTGAAACTTGTCTTTGTAAACTGTTCCAATGGTATCCTTGTCATTTTTGACCAATACTCTCTAATCTGTTTTTCCCTGCATTTATGTATCTCGTTAATTCCAACCTTGCATCGTATATCTTGCAACTCAGTTCCAAAACATTTTTTTAACCAAATAAGAAGAAGTTTAATCATTTGAGGATCAGAATTACAAAATTGTACCTCTTTTGTCTTTTTACTACCCTCACCCCAATATAGAGCGAGTCCCGCAATTAATAATTCTCTGTCATTTAAGCTCCCTATACTCTCTTTTCCTAATCTCTTATAATTTTCTAATGCCTTTAATCGTCTTTCTTTCTGTACTAATGCTCCTTTAAGCCGTCCTCTTTCTGCTCCCAATACGCTAGCATTTCTTAAAGCTTCCAATTGGTCAATCGAAAGAACTATATCTCTCACCCATAAACTTACCGTGCTTTTAGCAATTTTAAGCTCTGATGCGATTTGGTTGACGCTTATACCTTTTCCCCGCAATTGACGAGCGAGTATTCTTAATTCTAATTTTGCCATAACTGAACTTATAAATAATGGGTGTACTAATATTATACAGTAGGTTCGAAATTATTATCAAGGCTGTTTTAATTGACTATCAAACCTTGTTCTGCTAAGATGCACTCATACGCGGGGTAGTGTACGGTGCACGTGAGGCTCATAATCTCACAGGCTAGGTCCAACTCCTAGCCCCGCAACAAAAAACGTATTTATTAAAACTGCGCATTTATTTGACAAATTTATTTCGTAGAAAAATTTCCTTTCTTCCAACTTTTTCCAAAGATATGCTATTATAGAATGCGTCTCATGACAAATGTAAGCGATATTCCTCACCTTGGAAAAAATACGCGTCACCACGCGACAAGAGAAAAATCACTTCTACTACGCTTTCTTCTGTGTGTGCTCTGTGCTGTCATCTTCTTTTTTCTCGGATATGGACTATTCTACGTACAAAAATTCCAAACATTTCTTGCGGCAAACACCGGACAAAAAGTATCCTTAACTCCCAAACAAACCACATCGCTTCCCGCAATCACTGAACCGGCAAATCAAACAAATATTTTGCTTCTTGGAAGCGATAATGACCAGAAATTTAAAGGAAGCAATCCGTTGACACAAACTATGATGGTTGTACATATTGATTATAACACCAAGCAGGTAGAAATGTTTTCTATCCCGCGGGATTTATGGCTAAAAAAACCCAATGGATATTATGGAAAAATTGATCAGGCAGCAGAAGAAAATGGCATTCCTTCCGCGATTGCAGTGGTAGAACAAACATTTGGAATCAGCATTGACCATTACGCATGGGTAGGATTATACGGCTTTATTAAAAGCATCAATGCTATAGGTGGCGTAAACATGCAGGTTATTCATCCAGTACTTGACTATTCTTACCCGACAGATATTAACAGCCCCAATCCGTATGGGTACCGCCGCTTAGACATACAGCCGGGAATGCAGCATATGGATGGCGAACAGGCACTCCGATATGTCAGATCGCGTCACGAAGATATTGTTGGAGATTTTGGCCGCACGCAGCGACAAAGACAATTACTGCTCACCTTAAAAGATACTGTCCTTCATTCTCCTGACGCACTCAGCCAGATTCCTCAACTCTTTGATTCTCTCAACGGACAAATCAAAACAGATATTACACCGCTTATTGCTCTTCAACTGGGATCATTTTTTCTCACAAATAAAATAACTCCCAAACAATATACGCTTTCTATCCCAAATTATTCCAGTATCGGCTGGTCAACAGATGGACAAAGCATCGTCATCGGCAACGCTACGGCATCAGCTCAGCTTATATCTCGCATTTTTAATTCGCAGGCAGGCAATACGACGTACAATAGTCTTGTTCATGTGCAGGATATTGCAACACAAGCAGCATATTAAATAGATGAAAATAATTCGCGCAACCATTATCTTTGCTCTTATACCGTTATTAGCGGGATATTTTATCGCGTCAGCTCATGGACATAAAACAGCAAACGATACAAGTCTTAATTTTGTCACCTCTCCTCTTTTGCCAACAGACCGGATAACACTTGTAGAAAACGGAAACATTATCTCTTTGACAACATCGGGTGTTACTTCGGTACCAACACATCGACCCAAGCTTATTGAAGCAGCTCCTCTGAACAACAACTTTATTGGTGTCGATAAACAAACCAATTACGCATCGCTTTATGAGTTTTCTTCCCAAGGAGCACTAGTAAAAACCCTACAAAGCGGCAACACCGGCAACATTGACACGATGGACTGGTTTACCGATCCTACCATAAGCCCGAATCAACAAAAAATTGCGTTTGTTTCTGACAAAAACAAAGGTAAAACGAACATTCCCGACAACGCCCTGTTCGTTGAAAATCTCTCAACCGGATTTGTACAAGAAATCGCCAAACCGGATCCGCATTCCGGAGGCATTGCGCATCCGATATGGAATCCTGCAGATCAAAATAATATTATCTATGATTATTATGCATATGACCAGCATTTTAATCCGTATTCGGTAATTGATTCTTATAATCTCCAGACACAAACAACAACACAATTAACCACACGCAAACAAAACGCCTATCAGGGCTCATTTTCTCCCGATGGCAAGCAGCTTATTTTCCTGGAAAGGAATAATGATATTACTACAAAAATGTATATCGCCGACATTACAGCCACTGGTCTTTCCAATATACATCTAATTGCAACGGGAGATTTCGCGTATCCTGAATTTTCCAATACGGCACATCATATTTATTATCTTGAAGCGCAAGGAAACAGCGGATACAATCTTTATACAGCCACTATTACCGGCAGTTCCTTAATCAACCAAACTCCTCTCTCAACAGGCGGACAATTGCTCGCGAATTCAGGATTTGTAGTAAGTCGATGAATGCAAATAAACTACACAAAATCACGAAGGATTTTTTGCGAGATGCGAGACGATGATCGACGATAGTATACGAAGGATACTTGAGGGGATCAACAACGAAACAGTTCACAAAAAAGACGAGTCAGGTTGGGTAAGGTATTTGTGTTCATCGACTAAAGGCACACTAAACAATCAACCTCATTGTTTTTCCGGCAAGCTTTCTTTATAATCGTTCTATGCAAATTGGAGTCATTGGCCTTGGCAAAATGGGAAGCCGTGTTGCTCTCAAACTTTCAAGAGGAGGTCACGAAGTGTTTGTCTGGAACAGGTCTTCACGACCGGCAGAAGAGATAAAATCGCAAGCTCCTGCAATAAAATCATTCCCCACCATTAAAAACTTACTGGAAAACCTCCAAAAACCCAAGATCATCTGGGTGATGCTTCCTGCAGGAGACGTAACAGATGAAGTCCTCAAAGAAGTCTCAAAATATGTTATAAAAAACGATATTGTTATCGATGCAGCAAACTCAAAATTCACTGACACGGAAAAGCATGCAAAGATGTTTAAAAATGCAGGCATAAAATTCCTTGGAATAGGTGTTTCAGGCGGCGTAATCGCCCTTACAGAAGGCTACCCGATGATGGTTGGGGGCGACAAAAACGCTTATGAGTACATAAAGCCGCTGTTGGATACACTTGCCAAGCCCCACGGTGGCCATGAATATTTTGGATCCGGAGGAGCAGGACATTTCGTCAAAATGGTACACAACGGCATTGAATACCCTTTCATGCAGGCACTTGGTGAGGGATTTGGTGTATTGGCAAACTCTTCCTATAATTTTGATCTGGTAAAAATAGCAAAACTTTATCAAAAAGGCTCGTTAATCTCAGGATTCATGCTCGATCGAACTGTTGAAGCATTAACAAACGACCCAAAACTTGAGACAATCCAAGGAGTGATTGGCTCAGCATCCGGCGAAGCTCTATGGACGATTGAAGAAGGGGAAAAGTATCATCTCCCTGTTGCATCCATTGAACAGGCACGCGATTTCCGCATCCGTTCAGAAACAGACAAGCATATCCAACAATCTTTTGCAGCTCGCATGGTAGGATCACTCCGTATCGCCTTTGGCGGTCATCCGGTAAAGAGAAAAAATAAATTACATCCTTGAAATTGCCATGTTGATAAGGGAAATCAAAAAGCTGAAAAGAAGTGCCCACGAAAAGCTGTCAACGCTAAACCCCTGCACGATATGACTTACCATCACAACCATAATGGCATTGATCACAAGAAGAAATAGGCCAAAAGTAACCGCAGTTACCGGAAGTGTCAGGATAACCAAAATCGGTCTGACAAAAATATTCAAAACCCCCAAAACAAGAGCGATAAGAAGCGCGGTCCATATATTTGCCACATGAACACCAGGCAACACATAAGCCGCAACCATAATTGCTACAGCATTTGTCATCCAATTCATAAAATGCCCCATACGTTATATTATAATACAACAATTCTGATAATCTGTCATTCTCCATGGGCAAGTGCTATGCCCCACACCTTTACAATTCCGGCTCTCTTGAGTACCCTGGCTGCTTCACGCAATGTAGCACCTGAAGTTACGACATCGTCAACAAGAAAGACGTGCGCATTTGCTTTTACCAATTCACTCAAATCATCTTTTACAACAAAAGCACCGGCAATATTTCTTTGCCGTTCTTCTTTAGAAAAACCGACTTGTGTTTTTGTCTGCTTTACTCTTTTAAGACAATTCGCGACTGGTAAATCGAATCTTCTTGCCAGACCTGCTGCGAGTATTTGTGCCTGATTATATCCCCGTTTACGCAATTTTGCCTGATAAAGCGGAATAGGGACAAAAACTGCCGGCTCCTGCATTAATGAGACGAACTGCTCTTTCTGAATAATTCCCTCATATAATAAATCGACAAGCTGCTGCCGCATATCCGTCAAATACGGCGGATATTTAAACACATACACAAGCTTTTTCACCGTTCCTTTATAAACAAGGCTTGGGAAAACACCATCTATAGTATAACGAGTACGACACACGGGATGAGTCAAACCTCCTATTGCCTGTCGCTGACAAACAGTGCAAACCATAGTATCTATAAACGTAATCGTGGCAAAGCAATCTGGACAGAGATACGAGCCGAATTTTTTGCACTGGATGCAACGTTTTGGAAAAAGCAGATCGAGAAGAGACATACCATCAGTGTAACATAAGCTCATCAATAAAATTAAGAGAAGCATAAATCAGCGAGGTACAAAAATTTTTCAGGTGCTACCCTGCAACGGAGAAAAATTTTTCGTGCCGAACGAAGAAAAACTAAATTTTTTTCAATTCCCGAATCAATTTTTTAATATCACCTATGGAATGTGCGGGAAAATTTGCAATGCGGATGTGTGTCTTTTTTGTTTCTCCATAACCACTGCCGACAATCAATCCTTTATCTGCCAATATTTTTCCTACATCTCCTTTCGCTTTTGTTACATCAGCAACAATAACCGTTTGAGATCGATACGGCGGCTCTTTTACCAATGCAGCAAAGAAATCGCTTCCGTCAAGAAAACTATAAAGCAATTTTGCTTTTTCCTCTGTCTCTTTTCGGATCTTCTTTATCCCTGTTTCCAGCATATCTTCAATCACCTTATCCAATACATACATTTCCAAAACCGGTGGCGTCTCAGGTGTCTGAAATTTTGTGGCAAATTTCAAAAGGGACAAAAATCCATGATACGATCCAGTGCTGATCCCTTTTTTAACCAGCTTTTCTGCTTTTTTCATTGCACGCGGACTCACAATCATAATCCCCAATCCCGCAGGCGCTCCAAATCCTTTTTGGACAGAAAAAAAAACAACATCCAATAATTGATACGCTAAATCCACATACGGAGCCGAAGATACGATATCAACAGCAATAAGCATATCAGGATATTTTTTCGCAACTGCTGAAATTTCTTTTACGGGAATCATGACTCCGGTGCTTGTTTCATTATGGGTAAAACAGATAAGCTCGGTTTGTTTGGGAATCACAACTTCTTGAAACTGAAAGCTTTCTCCAAAAGGCACCTCATAACTTGCAGGTTTTTTGCCAAGCTCTTGAGCTGTTGTATAGAAACGTTTTGAAAACGAACCGTTGATAAAATGGAAACTGTATTTCTCAACGCAATTTTGTACTGCCCGCTCCATTGCCTCTGTTCCCGACCCGACAATAAAAACATGATAATCAGATGGAATATTTAGAAGTTTTTGCAACCCTTGGGTAAGTGATTGATAGATTTCCTGAAACTGACTGCTCCTGTGGGAAAGAGAGCCAATATCTCCTTTTAAACCCTTTTGAAAATAATTTGGAACCGTTGGGTATAATTGTGACGGTCCTGGTGTAAAATAAATACTTTTCATTGATTTTTTAATATAATACCCGTACTCTTATTGTCCCATTAATATCCCGCAACTCTTTTACTAACGAATCCTTTGAAGCTGAATTCACATCGGTAATAACATAACCAATAAATTCATTTGTCTTTAGGTATTGTCCTTCAATATTAATTTTATATTAGATC
>JAJYHW010000076.1 GCA_021784535.1 bacterium | reverse complement strand
TGCCGCATGTTCAATGATACGAACTTTTTCAATCAAAGGCAATATTGTGTCTGATTTTTTGTATTGAAATTGTGTCACAAATCTCACAACCCGCCAATCCATAAAAATATGCTTTTTTGATATTCTTTGCTTGAGAATAATCCCAGACAGACTTGTACAACGACTCAGCGCGACATACAGCTGTCCATGCGTAAAGGTTCCTTTTCCCAAATCGATAATCACCTCATCAAACGTCTTGCCTTGACTCTTATGGATCGTCACCGCCCATGCCAGCCTAAGAGGATATTGCGTAAATGTCCCGATAGTATTTGACTCAAGCCGCTTATGGCGGGAATTATAGGTAAATTCAAATAATTCCCAGGTAAACCGGTTTACCTCCACAACTTCTCCACCGGAAAGTTCTACGATTAAACTATCTTCTTCATCTTCATCCTGCTCTATTGCAATAATCTTCCCTATCGAACCATTGACCCACCGTCCGGCGCTCTCATTGGTAAGCATCATAACCTGCGCTCCGACTTTTACAGATAATATACTGTCCGTTGGCATCACCCGCTCTTCAAACGAACCGCTCACATTGCTTTCATAGATATATGCTTTCCCGCGTAGTTTTGCCAATTGCCTATCGTTTATCGTGTCAGCCAGCGCATTGGTCGTTGTAAGATGAAGAAAAAAGTTTTTCGGATCAGGAACAAATTCAGGAGCATATCGTTGATTTATTGCATCGAGATGCTCTGCTTTAGCAGAATTGTTACGAACGGCATTCAAAAGAGTAATAAAAGTATCATCTTTCTGCCGGTACACTTTCTCAAGTTCGATAAATTCAAACTGAAAGTCCTTCATCACCTGCGCATCAAAAAAATACTGACTTGTATAATACGTTTTGAAAATCTCTTTTTCCTGACCGGTCACTACAGGCGGCAATTGATAAAGATCGCCGATAAATACCATTTGCACGCCGCCAAATGGCGCATGATTGCCACGATTAAGCTGCAAACTCTTGTCAACACAATCCAGGAGATCAGATCTGACCATCGAAATTTCATCGATAATAATCATATCAAGTTTTTTATAGATAGTATCCTTGTCGTCTTTTTTATATATAGATTTTACCCCATGTACTGTTATGCCGGGTTTGAATTTAAAAAACGAATGAATTGTCTGTCCGTGGATATTTAAAGCGGCAACCCCTGTCGGTGCGAGTACAACAACGTTTTTTCTGGTATGCTCACGGAAATAAGAAAGTAATGTGGATTTTCCTGTCCCTGCTCTTCCGGTGATAAACATATTCTGATTTGTTTGTTCCAGAAGAGTAAGAGCTTTCTGAAATGTGGGATTAAAAGCAACTTGCATTATACATACTATTATATCAGAGCATCTTGCATACGATCTTTTTGAAGATTTTTAGTTAGCTTTTGCGACTTTGAGGTAGTTAAGTTTGGCACGGCGGATTTTTTTCTTGGAATGTGCGTCGACTTCTACTTTTTCAATATTGGGTGAATTGACCGGCCAAATCCTCTCAACAGAAATCTGTCCAACCATTTTTTGAACGGTGAACATTTTGTTGATACCACGGCCTCGGATTTGCAAAACAACACCCTTGAAAACCTGAATACGGGTCTTATCCCCTTCCTGAATTCTCTGATGTACTTTGACAATATCACCTGGTACAAAAGCAACTGCTTGCAACATAGATACCTATTATAGCGTAAATAACCATATTACTCAAGATTTAAAATTCCCATTTCAGCAAATACTAAAAAAGCGTATAATATGGAACAACCTATGTCTGACATTAAAAGACTCACCGAAAAAATAATCAAATTCCGTGACGAGCGTAACTGGAAACAATTCCATAATCCGAAAGATTTGGCTCTTTCACTTACGCTTGAGGCAGGAGAATTTATGGAGCACTTCCAGTGGAAAAGCGAAAAAGAAATTGAGGAATATATAAAGCATAATAAAGAAGCATTGGGAGATGAATTAGCAGATGTTCTTTATTGGGTTTTGCTTATCTGTTACGACTTGAAAATTGACCCTGTTAAGGCTATGGAAAATAAACTTAAAAAAAATGCAATAAAATATCCTATTAATAAAGCAAAAGGGAAACACACAAAATATAATAAATTATAATCAGATAAAATGATTCCTCTCAAGAGATAGGAGAGTTCTACTCATTTTTTGCACTCTTCGCACAGGCGTCGATGAATCCGAGGAAGATCGGATGCGGCTGCAATGGTCGGCTCTTATATTCAGGATGACCCTGAGTACCCATGTAAAAAGGGTGATCCGGCACTTCGATAATTTCAACCAGACCCTCTTCAACTGATCTGGCACTGATTACCAAGCCATGTTTTTCAAACTCTTCAGCAAAGTCATTATTGAATTCATATCGGTGACGATGCCGTTCAGAAGTTAAACCGTTTTCGTTTAACAGTTGATGATATTTTTTATATAAGGCATAGGCTTTGGTACCTTTCTTTACTTTTGCTTCCCAACCGCCAAGTCGCATTGTGCCCCCATACGCACGGCGTTCCATAATTTCTCTCTGTGAAGGAATCAGGTAAATAACAGGATGTTTGGATTTTTCATCATTTTCAGCCGTATTCGCGTCTTTCCAGCCAATTACTGAACGCGCGAAAGCAATGACAGCTAACTGCATACCGTAACACAAACCAAGATAGGGAATCTTAGCTTTTCGTGCATAATCAGCTGCTGCTATCATCCCTTCTGCTCCCCGTTCTCCCCAGCCAATCGGAACGATAATGCCATCAGGTGTACCGATGACCTCTTTTGCCGTCTTGGACGTCACTTTTTCGGCATTTACCCAGGTTGTTTTTATTGCTGCGTTATGTGCCCATCCTGCATGATCCAGAGCATCAAAGAGTGCTGCATAGGAATCTCTGAGCTGGTATTCTCCTGTTCCGAAATATTTACCAACGATAGCAATATTGAGCACTTTTTTCTTTGGCGATTTTACTTTTTCTACAAATTTCTCCCATTCAGTCAGCTTTGACTCCCTCACCGGTAAATTAAATTTCTTCAAAATCCTCTTTACCAATCCCTGCCTGTATAATACCAGCGGGATTTCATAAACAGTATCTACGTCAGGGTTAGTAATAATATCTTCAGGATGCATATTGCAAAACAGCGCAAAACGGTCTTTACGGCGCTGATCCAACTGTTTTTCGGACCGAGCGATAATAAAATCCGGTTGAATTCCCATACCGTTAAGCGTCTTGACGGAAAGCTGTGTAGGCTTGGTTTTTGGCTCACCCAAATGACCCGGTGTCGGCACATAACTGACATGAACATGGAGCACATCACCCGGCATCTTGAGTGTCATGATACGTGAAGCTTCATAATATAAAACATTTTGATATTCTCCGGCAGTTCCTCCCAGTTCTACCAAAACAATGTCCGCGTTTTTCTTTTTACCAAGTGAAGTAACCCTGCCGATAATCTCATCAGTAATATGAGGAATCGCCTCAACATCCTCGCCGTTATACTCAAACCGCCGCTCCCGTTCAATAACTGTCTGATAAATTCTGCCAATCGTTACAAAATTTTCTTTTCCCATGTCTTCATTAAGGAATTTCTCATACGTTCCGATATCCATATCTCCTTCTGTCCCGTCTTCGCAAAGAAAAGGGTCACCGTGCTCTATCGGATTAATTGTGCCAGCGTCAAGATTGAGATAGTTTTCAAATTTGATTGGAGCGACACTAAAACCTGCCTGTTTAAGAAGAAAAGCAATAGAAGCGGAAGTGAGGCCTTTACCGATGCCGGAGATGACTCCCCCGGAGACAAAAATATATTTCGTTTTTTTCACTGATTGTGTCTTTCTATCGGGCACGATTTATGTTACCAAATCAAACTAATTGTGTCAACAGCTGAACTTGAAAAGCTTATGAATTTGATATGGAATAGATTTACGCCCGAATATTTTTCTTATATTCTGAGCGGGGTACGGGAATTGAACCCGCCATCTTTTCCTTGGGAAGGAAACATGTAACCGATACACCAACCCCGCAACGACAAAACTAGTGAAATAATAGCAAATTATAGAAAAAATTGAAAGGAATCATATGTGATAATTCCTAAATCATGAATCTTAATTTCGGGGGATGATGAGTCTATTTCCTGAGAAGATCAGACCCGGATTTGCCAACTTATTTGCTTTTGCAATGGCAGTCCACTTATATCCATCACCATAGGCACGAACAGCAATATCCCATAGATTATCTCCCTTAACAACAGTATAAACTTTTCCGGTAATTTTACCCATAGCTGCTGATTTGTGCGCAGTTGCAACAACTTTTTGTGAAGGTACAGGCGTTACTGTCACTTCTGTCATAACGATTGTTGATTGTTTCGGAGTTACCGACGGCAGAATCAATCTGTCCCCTGCATGAATATCGCTTGGATTAGCTAGCTTATTTGCCCGAGCAATATCAACCCAATTGTAGCCACTTGTATATTTTTTCTCTGCAATAGTCCATAATGATTCTCCTTTTTGCACAATCCATACATTGTTATCTTTATCTGTTTTTACTTGCGGCGTCTTTGATAATTGAGTTTTCGTCCTGACAGATGCTTTGACTGGAGCTATCGTAGTTGTTGGCGCTATAGAAACGGCAGTATTAATATCTCCGCTTGAAGTTTTTTCTGCCAAAGAACTTGCCTTTTGAGATATCTGTACGGTATTTTGAGTTTTTTGTAATACGGAAGTATTTACGGGGCCTGTATTTTTATTGTGAACGAAAGAAAGCATCAATGCAGTTGCAATAATTACAACAATAACCCCTAAAATAAGACTTGTATAGGATTCACCAAATCGCAAGTAATCGAAAAAGCCCGCCTTTTTTTGTTGAGGCTCTGCCGTTTTTGTCTCCTGTGATTTCGATGCAACTTTTTTTACCATTATAATACGACTTCACACGGACAGATCATGAAGTAAAAAGGAGTATACTATATTTTATCAACTAATGCAACCTATAAGAGTTCTTTGCATTTTGGCGGGATGGACGGGACTCGAACCCGCGACCTCCTCCGTGACAGGGAGGCGCTCTAACCAACTGAGCTACCACCCCAGTTCGCTACGCGAAACTGAGAACGTAAAACTTTGAATACAAACTCTTTGATTTAAGTTTTAAGCACTTCGTATTTTAGCCGAATCTTGCACGCACGTCAATGCTCTGATACACTCAGGAGGGCGTGCTTTACTCTATGAAAAATTTTGAAATCAGCAAACTCCTTCGGAATGTCGCCGCTGTGTATAGCATTAAAGATGAAAAAAAGTACCGGTTTCAGTTACTTGCCTATCAAAAAGCCGCGGATGCAATTGAAAGTCTCCCAACAGAGCTAAATGATCTCTACAAAGAAAATAAACTACAAGGTATTGATGGAATAGGTCCGACAATTCAGTCCCGTCTTACAGAATTATTGAAAACGGGAAAAGTGCAACATTTTGAAGAAATAATGAAAGAGATCCCCAAGTCGATCTTTCCGCTTCTGGATATACCGGGTTTTGGTCCTAAAAAAGCGTATAAACTTGTTACTCAATTCAACCTGAAAAATCCTGATACGGTCATCGTAGATCTTGAAAACATTGCGAAAAAAGGAGATATCGCAAATCTTCCCGGATTTGGTGAGAAATCGCAAGCAGATGTTCTGCGAGCAATCAAAGAATTTAAACTGGGAAAAGGGAAATCAACCCGCATGACACTCCCCTATGCCAATGAGCTTGCCCGCATTATAATAACGTATATAGAGAAGTCAGATGCTGTTTTGGCAGCATATCCATTGGGCAGTCTCAGAAGAGGCAAAGACACCATAGGCGATATCGATATAGCGGTCTCGACGAACAAACCGCAGGAAGTGCTGGATCACTTCATCAATTATCCATTCAAGGAACGGATTATTGAACGCGGCGATAGAACATCCTCAATGCTTGTTTCTTCGGGTAGGCAAATTGATCTTATGGTACAGTCGCCTGAGGGATTTGGCGCACTCTTACAGCATTTTACCGGCAGTAAAGCGCATAATGTGCATCTACGCGAATACGCACTCTCAAAAGGACTCTCAGTGTCAGATTTTGGTATCAAAAAGAAAAAAGATGAAAAAGCTGCATACAAAAAATATAAAACCGAAGAATCTTTTTACGAGGCATTAGGCATGCAATGGATTCCTCCAGAAATGCGTGAAGATACAGGTGAAATTGAGCTTGCGCTCCAACATAAACTACCTGAGCTTATCAAGCTTTCAGACATCAAAGGAGATTTTCATTTACACTCAAATTTTTCAATTGAGGAAAGTCATGACTCAGGACAAAATTCTATGGAAGAAATGATAGAGGAAGCATTGCGACTTGGTTATAAATACCTAGGATTTTCAGAGCATAACCCCAGTATCGGGAATCATACAGAAAAAGAAATTTGTACTCTATTGGAAAAAAGACTAAAATATATAGATAAAATGAGGCTAAAGTACAAAAATTTTATTCGTATATTTTCATTACTCGAAATAGATATTCTTGCTTCGGGCAAACTTGCAATCCCTGAAAGCGCATTTGCATATCTTGATGCAGCGATTGTCTCAATCCACAGTTCTTTTGCTATGAACCGTGAAAATATAACTGAGAGAATTCTGCAAGGACTGTCTCATCCAAAAGCAAAAATATTTGCCCATCCGACAAGCAGACTCATTAATCAACGCGCCCCCATAGAGCTGGATTTTGAAAAACTATGGAATTTTTGCAAAAAAAACGATAAAGCTTTTGAGATAAATGCAGCTCCTCAACGACTTGATTTGACGGATATTCTTATCCGAGAGGCAGTCAATAAAGGAATTACATTGATTATCAACACAGACAGTCATGCGATTGACCAGATGAACCTTATGAAGTATGGCGTCACGGTTGCCAGACGTGGATGGGCTACCAAGCGTGACATTTTAAACACAATGGATTATAATAAACTTACTTCATGGTTTAGCAATGAAGCAACAAAGGGAGGTGAATAATAAATTTGAACACAATATTATTTATCATTATTATTCTGGCACTATTATACTTGTGGTTTATCTACAACAGTCTGATAACAGCAAGAGTGCGTGTCGCTGAAGCGTTATCTCAAATTGATGTACAACTCAAACGCCGAACTGACCTGATCCCCAATCTGGTTGAGACAGTTAAAGGGTATGCCAAACACGAACGTGAAGTTTTTGAAAATGTCACGAAAGCACGATCAAGTTTGATGCAAGCAGGATCCGCAAAGGAAAAGGCCCAGGCAAATGACGTTCTTTCAAATACATTAAAATCACTATTTGCAGTAGCGGAAAACTATCCGAATTTAAAAGCAAGTGAAAATTTTATGAATTTACAGGAAGAACTTGCTGATACGGAAAATAAAATTGCATATTCACGTCAGTTTTACAACAGTAACGTAATGGATTACAATACCAAACTACAAGTATTCCCTAACTCATTTGTTGCGAATGCTTTCCATTTCCAACCGGCAGAATTTTTTGCCGCTGACGAAAAGGATATAGAACCGGTGAAGGTAAGTTTTAAGTAGATATAGTATTTAAGATGTATGATTTAAGACAAATTTTCTTGCATCTTAATTTCTTATATCTTACATCTCGTTTATGAATATTTACAGAACTATTTCTGCTAATATTTGGAAGAGCTATATCATTATGGCTCTTTTTGTAGTGTTTGCAGGAACTGTCGCCTATGTAATCGGACAGGCAACGGGATACGGAGCGTCATGGGGAATTATCATTTTTATCATGGCAGTTATATATAGCTTCGTCAGCTATTTTTATTCAGATAAGATCGTCCTTGCAACTTCCGGAGCACAGGAAATCAAGAAAAAAGATAATCCGCAACTCTTTCATACCGTTGAAAATCTTGCAATTGGTGACGGTATTCCAATGCCAAAGGTGTATATTATCAATGATCCATCTCCAAATGCCTTTGCAACCGGACGTGACCCAAAACATGCATCAATCGCAGCAACAACGGGAATTCTGGAGAGATTAAATAACTCAGAACTCGAAGGGGTGCTTGCTCACGAACTTTCCCATGTCAAAAACTATGACACACGGCTTTTGGCTATCACTGCCGTCATTGTAGGATTTATTTCACTTCTTACCAATATGTTTATGAATACACTTTTTTGGGGAGGACTGAGAAATAATAATGACCGGAACAATAACAGTCAAGCAATCTTTCTAGTGATCGCACTTATTCTCGCAATCATCGCACCCATTATCGCAACATTGATCCAACTTGCAGTTTCAAGAAAACGCGAACTCCTAGCTGATGCTTCAGGAGCACTCTTAACGAGATATCCTGAAGGCCTCGCGAGCGCACTTGAAAAAATTTCATCCGATCCAAGACCTCTTAAAACAGCAAGTGAGGCAACCGCACATCTTTTTATCGTAAATCCATTTAAGAATAAAGGATTTAACGGCTGGCTTACCAATCTCTTCAGCACTCACCCCCCGATTGAAGAAAGAATCAAAATACTCCGGTCAATGTGATTGCTATCCTCCAGCTTGTTCATCTGATAAAATAAGAGAGAAACATAGCTCAAAGCTCAAAAATCAAAACTTAAATCTATATCTTAAAGATTTAACATTTGAGGTGTAATTTTGAAATTTGCGATTTGACATTTGAAATATTTTTTATGATAAATGCTTCTTTAATTGCTCTTGGCAAAACTATCTCAAAAATTAGCCAATCATTCAACCGTGGCAATGGTTCCACCTGGCCGGGACATATCGCACTCAGAGGAAATAAAAACTTTATTAAAGATATTCTCTCGAAATCGAATACAAAAATTATCATAGTCGCCGGAACCAATGGGAAAACAACCACATCAGGACTGATTCGAATCGGACTTGAAGAAAATGGAAAAAAAGTATTGCAAAATGAATCAGGGGCAAATCTGCTTAACGGCATTGCATCGACAATTTTATTAAATACAAGCCTGCAGGGCAAAATTACCAAGGAATTTGCAATTTTTGAAGTTGATGAAAACGCATTACCACTGATTTTAAACCAGATAACTCCTGATTATCTTGTATTATTAAATCTCTTTCGCGATCAACTGGATAGATATGGTGAGATAAATACAATCGCGCAAAAATGGCATAATGCAATAAATAAATTACCAGAAAAAACAAAACTCATCCTCAATGCAGATGATCCTCAAATAGCGTATATTGGCATGCAAACTAAATTACAATCTCTCTATTTCAGTTTGGAAGGGAAACAGGAAGCAAAATCCCAGCATGCTGCTGATTCTGTTTCCTGTCCAAAATGCGGCAACAAACTCATTTTTGCAAACATAACCTTTTCTCATCTTGGAAAATGGAAATGTGGTACATGTGGTTTACAGCGGCCAAATCCCACACTCACACATTTTGATAGCTATCCCCTTACCGGAACATATAACAAATATAATACGCATGCTGCAGTGCTTGCGTTAATGAATCTAGGAATTGATGCAACGCTAATTAAAAGTTCGTTTGAGAACTTTAAGCCTGCATTCGGGAGGCAAGAAACTATAATCTATCAAGAAAAAAATGTACAACTTTTTCTCTCAAAAAATCCTACGAGCTTTAACCAATCTTATCAAACTATTCGAGATCTCAATGCTACTACCTTGCTCATTATTCTTAATGACAGAATTCCAGATGGGCGGGATGTATCTTGGATCTGGGACACTGATCTTGCAGAAATACAAAAATTTAAGAGAATTTTAATCTCTGGAGACAGAGCATATGACATGGCACTCCGAATAAAATATGAAGGATATAAACAGTTTGAAACTTTTGAAAGAGTACAGGAAGCAATTGCTAGTGGAATTAAATATATTCAACCAAATGAAACGCTGTATATCCTTCCAACCTACTCTGCTATGCTTGACACAAGAAAAATTCTTACAGGGAAAAAAATATTATGAAATCAATAACATTTATTACAGGCAATCTCAATAAAGTAAAATGGACCCAGCGATATATCCATATTCCTCTTGAACATAAAAAGCTTGATCTGACAGAAATACAATCACTTGATTCCAAAGAAGTTATCGAACACAAAATGAAAGAAGCATATAGAATACTTAACAAACCGGTACTTGTTGAGGATACTTCACTTGTCATTCATGCACTTGGCAAGCTTCCCGGACCGCTAATTAAATGGTTCCTGCAGGAGCTGGGCCCTGAAGGGCTTTGCAAAATAGTTCCCAAAAAAAATAGATCAGCGACAGCACTGGTAATTTTTGGTTTGTATGACGGACAAACAATGCAATGCTTCGAAGGAGCCAACGTAGGGACAATTGCTAAATCTCCGCGAGGGAAAAACGGGTTTGGCTGGGACCCTGTCTTTATCCCAAAGGGATATAAAAAAACCCATGCTGAGATGACAGATGAGGAGCTTGATACAATAAATCTGAGACGTATCGCACTGGAAAAGATGAAAAAGGAGCTGAAATAAAATGAATTACAAACTAACCATTGGCTGGCTGTATCCGCAGCTTATGAGCACCTATGGCGATAGAGGCAATATGCTTGTGCTGCAAAAACGCTGCGAATGGAGAGGAATCAAAACTACAGTGACGCAAATAGATCAAGCCACTAAGATCCAAGATCTAAGCTCTATAGATCTTTTATTCGGCGGAGGCGCACAGGATCGGGAGCAGGAAATTGTGATGAAAGATCTGTGTAAAAAGAAACAAACAATTAAAGCATTGATTGAAAATGATATCCCGGCATTGTTCGTCTGCGGCGCCCCACAACTCATGGGGAAATATTACGAACCCGCAGAAGGCAAACGCATTGAAGGCCTGGGTATTTTTGATATAATTTCAAAACACCCCGGCCCCAAACAAGACCGCCTCATCGGCAATGTTGTGGCAAAAATACAAACGAATAATCTTGTGCCTATCACCTATAACCTATCCCCTATAACCTCCATAGTTGGTTTTGAAAACCACGGCGGCCGGACGTATCTTGGAAAAACAGCTAAACCTTTTGCTAAAGTAGTGAAAGGCTTTGGCAACAATGGCGTAGATGGAACCGAAGGAGTAGTTTACAAAAACGCAATTGGGAGCTATCTCCATGGTCCCCTGCTTCCCAAAAATCCGCAGATTGCTGACTGGCTTATTACAAAAGCTCTGGAAGTGAAGTATAAAAAGCAGATCGAACTTAAACCTCTTGACGATTTGCTTGAAGAAAAAGCGAAACAAGCAATTGCCAATCGGCTTGGAGTTAGAGTATAATTACCTTCATGAAGCTTGATGTGAGACATATCGCAAAACTTGCCAATCTTCCCCTTTCTCAAGAAGAAGAAAAAAAGCTTGAGAAGCAATTAACGGAAACACTTACCTACGTTGAAATACTTCAGGGAGTAAACACTGACAAAATACAGCCGACAGCTCATGTTACCGGTCTTGAGAATGTTGTACGTCAGGATAAAACGGATGAATCATTAACGCAAAAACAGGCCTTATCAAACACACAAAATTTGCATAACGGGTTTTTTACGGTCAATGCAATTTTGGAGAATGATTAAAAAAAAAGAAGTAACAACGCTGTATGTTATAAGACATGGTGAATCAGAAAGCAATGTTTATGCACAAGAAAATCCTGACAAACCTGCCTCGCATTTCGGAGAATTTGGAAGTTCTTTGACACAAAAAGGTCGCGATCAGGCAGAAAAGCTTGCAAAAAGATTGTTAACAGTGCCATTTGCTGCTATTTTTTCATCAAAACTTAATCGAGCAAAAGAAACGGCGGAATTAATTGCGAAGGAGCATGGATTATCTGTTATTACCACTCAAGTGCTCAGAGAACGATTCTTCGGAGAACCGATGTCACATACAAAGAAAAAAGAAATCGAAAAAGCTCTTGATTTATTAACGGAAGAAGGAAAATTCGCGTTCAAATATTTTCCAAACGGAGAGAGTGGACATGATGTCGTGAAACGATTTAAAAACTTTTTGGAAGAGATAATTCCCGTCTATAAAGGCAAAACAATTGCTATCATTACACATGGATATCTCATGAGATCATTTCTGATCAATGTAAAATTTGCAAGATATGATGAGCTGCCCAGCGGTTCCATAAAAAACGGCGGCTATTTTGTTGTCAAAACAGATGGTAAAACATTTACAATATCTGACAGATTTGGCATAACGCGAAACCGAGGATATGATGATGAAGAATAATCTAACAACAATTTACATCGTACGACATGGCGAATCAGAAAGCAATGTGAATACTGATAAACCGCATTTATTTCATAAGCAATGGGGTGAACTTGAAGCTCCGTTAACAAAAAATGGCGAAGAGCAAGCAAGAAAACGGGCAAAACATTTGCAGCATATTCATTTTGACGCTGTCTTCTCATCGGATTTAACAAGAGCCAAGCAAACAGCGGAAATTATTGCACTAGAAAAAGAATTAACAATACAAACAACACGACTTATCCGCGAACGATCCTATTTCCCATACATACATAAAGTATATGAAGAGACGGGGAAAACGAAAGAAGAAATTGAAGAAGAAATGAGGCACGAGTTGCAAAAACTTGATGAAAACGCAAAGATGGCATACAAACACGGCGAAGGAATGGAGAGCCCCGAAGAAGCAGTAAGCCGTTTCATCACCTTCCTCCGCGAAATTGCTATCGCGTACCTGGGTAAAACTGTTCTTGTCATAAATCACGGGAATAATATGCGTTCATTATTAACACATTTAGGCTGGGCAAAATTTGATGAATTAGCAGGAAATGCTGTTGAAAATACAGGATATATTGTACTTACTAGTGACGGCGTTGATTTTTTTGTCAAAGATACATATGGTATAAATAAACAACAACAGAAAACACGCATATTATAATATGCATAATAATAAACGAACAGTCTTTTGTTTCGTCCGGCATGAAATATACATAGATTTAATACGAGACAAAAAAGCACTTCTGATCTATAATGCAATCTATGGATATTAAGAAACTCACTATTTCACAGGCAAAAGAAGATCTAAAAAACAAAAAATATTCCTCAGTTGAGCTGACCAAAGCATATTTGGAAAGAATCAAACAGCTTGAGCCGCACGTAAAAGCATATATGACCGTCACGGAAGAAGAAGCTCTGAATAATGCCAAAGAGGCAGATAATAAAATTGCAGCCGGAGAAGATTTACCGTTACTTGGCATTCCCCTCTCTATCAAAGATAATTTTTCAACAAAAGGTATCCGGACTACTGCGTCAAGTAAAGTCCTTGATAATTACATCCCGCCATATGATGCAACGGTTGTTGAAAGACTGAAAAACGCAGGAATTGTCTTACTTGGAAAAACCAACATGGATGCGTGGGCACATGGGTCATCCACTGAAACCTCCGACTATGGTGCATCAAGAAACCCCTGGAATACAGAGCATTTGCCGGGAGGTTCTTCAGGAGGAGCAGCAGCAAGTATGGCAGCAGATGAAACACTCGGCGCAATTGGGTCTGAGACCGCTGGGTCAATCAGACAACCGGCAAGCTGGTGTGGAGTTGTTGGGCTGAAACCCACTTATGGACGGGTCAGCCGGTATGGTGTTGTCGCAATGGGATCCTCTCTTGATAGCCCCGGGCCAATTACCAAAACTGTTGAAGATAGTGCCTTGATTCTTCAGGTCTTAGCAGGACAAGACCCTCATGATGCAACAACCGGGCCAAATCCGGTTCCGGATTACACAAAAAATCTGGCACACGATATCAAAGGGATGACAATCGGTGTTGCTGATGATTACTTTGAAGGAGTTAATCCGGAAGTAAAAGCAAGCGTTGAGGATGCATTAAAGACTTTTGAAAAACTCGGAGCTAACGTCAAAACAATAAACCTTTTTTCTCCTAAATATGCAATTGCTGTGTACACAATCCTACAACGTGCAGAAGTTTCCTCAAACCTTGCGCGATATGACGGAATAAGATACGGGAATGACAGATCCTTTTTAGGTGATGAAGCAAAACGCAGAGTGATGCTTGGTACCTACACACTTTCTGCCGGATACTATGATCAATATTATAACAAAGCACTCAAAGTTCGAACTGTCATTATTGAAGATTTTAAACGGGCATTCAAAGATGTTGATCTTATTATTTCACCAACAAGTCCAACCACTGCACTTCCTGTCGGTGCAACAGAAAATCAATCAATGTTTGGCGAATTAGCTGATGTGCTTGTCGAACCTTCCTCAATTGCAGGACTTTGCGGCATCAATGTCCCTTGCGGCTTTTCAAAAGCAGGATTGCCAATCGGCATACAAATCATCGGACCGCAATTTGCCGAAGAGACAATTCTTAATGCAGCTTACGAATATCAAACGGAAAATCCATTGTATTTAAAAAAACCAAACCTATAAAAGATTTAAGAAATAAGATTTAAGATTAAAGAATTCTTACATCTTCAATCCTTAATCTTTAATCAAAATATATGAATAAATATACGCCAATCATCGGACTTGAAGTCCATGTCGAATTAAAAACGAAATCAAAAATGTTTTGCGGATGTTCTGCTTTTTATTTTGGAGAAAAACCCAATACGCATACCTGTCCAGTTTGCCTCGGCTTACCGGGTGCATTACCTGTACCAAACAAGCTTGCTATCGAATGGTGTGTCAAAATAGCACTCGCTTTACATTGCAAAATAAACGAATATTCTAAATTTGATAGAAAAAACTACTTTTATCCGGACCTTGCAAAGGGATATCAGATCAGCCAGTATGACTTACCTTTTGGCGAAAAAGGGCTTGTTGAATTAAAGAGCGGCAAACGCATCGGCATCACACGCGTCCACATGGAAGAAGATACAGGCAAACTTTCCCATCAGGAAATCGATGGAAAAAAAGTAAGCCTTATTGATTTTAACCGCAGCGGCGTGCCGCTTGTTGAAATTGTAACGGAGCCGGATTTTGATAATGCGCTTGATGTTAAGGAATACTTAGAAAAACTCCAACAAATCGTCCGTTATCTTGATGTCGCAAATGCTGACATGGAAAAAGGAGAAATGCGACTGGAACCAAACATTTCCTTAACAACAACACCCGGCAAACTTCCTAATTACAAGGTTGAAGTGAAAAATATTAATTCATTTAAATTCGTTGAAAAGGCAATTAATTTTGAGTTAAAACGCCAGGAAAAAATTCTTGAAAACGGCGAAATGCCCACGCAGGAAACCCGGGGATGGAATGAGGATAAAGGAAGAACTTTTTCTCAAAGATCCAAAGAAGACGCTCATGATTATCGTTATTTCCCGGAACCTGACATCCCGCCGATAGTAATGACAAAAGATGAAATCAGCAAACTACAAGAAGAGGTGCCAGAATTACCGGATAAAAAATTAGTACGTTTTGAAAAAGAATATAATCTTCCTGAATATAATGCTGAAATTCTGACGAGAGATAAGCTACTTGCTGATTATTTTGAAGAAACGGTTAAAAAAGTAAAAGATATTGATGCAAAGACAATTGCCAATTGGATTATTAACAAAAAAGTAGACTATGAAAAAGTATCATCTGAGGAATTACTAAAACAAATCACTGCAAGTAAACAAGTTGCAGCAATTGATGAAAATGAATTACATAAATTTATTAACGAAGTAATCAAAGAAAATGACAAAGCAGTCGCTGATTATAAGAATGGCAAAGAAGCATCTCTCATGTTCCTCCTCGGACAGACGATGAAAAAGATCGGGAAAAAAGTAGATACAAATAGAGTATTGGACGCATTAAAGAAAAAAATCTCTTAAACAACTCCTCCCACTCGACAATCGCACCGTATAAATCTATAATTAGGATATTACGCATGGCTGATTTTGTTCATCTTCATAATCATACAGAATATTCACTTCTTGACGGACTGCAAAAAACAAAAGATATGGTCGAATATGCTGCATCGCTGAACATGAAGGCACTTGCTATTACCGATCACGGCAACATGTATGGAACTATCAAATTCTATAAAGCCTGTCATGACGCTGGAATCAAACCGATCATCGGGTGTGAAATTTATGTAGCGAAAAGATCTCTGCACGATAAAGATGGCGCGCAGGATAAAGAATACAATCATTTAATTCTCCTTGCTGAAAATGAAACAGGCTATAAAAATTTAATGAAGATAGTTACCGTTTCGCACCTTGAAGGATACTATTATAAACCGAGAACTGACTTACAGCTTCTGGAACAATTTCATGAGGGGCTTATTTGCCTGAGTGCCTGCGTAAACGGTTATGTTTCTGAACCGCTCATGCATGACCAGGATGCAACTGCAGAAGAAAGAGCAATCAAACTATCACGGATATTTGGTCCGGAACATTTTTATCTGGAGTTACAAAAACATATCAATGTCCCACCGCAAAAAAAGGTCAATCAAAAACTTATTGAACTCTCACAAAAACTCGGACTCCCCGTTGTCGCAACAAATGATAATCACTACACAAGAAAAGAAGATGCGGAAGCGCAGGAAATATTACTTTGTGTCCAAACGCAAACCACAATTCTTGATAAAAAACGGAAGCTCTCTATGATTTCCTCGCCTGACTTTTATATCAAAACCGCTGAAGAAATGGAAAAACTATTTATCGATTTACCTGAAGCAATTGAAAATACGAATAAAATAGCGAGAAGATGCAATGTCGAAATTACCCTAGGGAAATGGCATATGCCGATTTTTACCGTACCTGATAACATGACGACTTCGGATTATTTGAATCAACTTGTCTATGAAGGTGCAAGATTTCGCTACGGAGACCTTACGGAAAAAATGAAAGAGCGCATTGAGTATGAACTTTCAATTATCATCAAAAAGAAATATGAAACGTATTTTCTTGTCGTTGCGGATTTTGTGAACTGGGCAAAAGATAATGGCATCGCTGTAGGCCCGGGAAGAGGATCCGCCGCCGGATCAGTTGTTTCGTATTGTTTAAAAATAACAGATGCTGATCCTTTCTTTTTCAATTTGCCTTTTGAACGGTTTTTAAATCCGCTCCGTCCATCTGCTCCTGATATCGATCTGGATTTTGCTGACACCAGACGCGAAGAAGTGATTGAATATGTAACAGAAAAATACGGAAAAGATAAGGTTGCACAAATCATTACCTTCGGCACAATGGAAGCTCGAGGATCAGTCCGCGATACCGGACGCGCTCTCGGCATGCCGTACGCAGGACCTGATCGAATTTCGAAAATGATTCCACAAGGATGGCAAGGTCACGCGATGACGATAGAAGCAGCACTCTCACAAAGTCCTGATTTGAAACGTGCGTATGATACTGAATCTGAAACACGACAGCTTCTTAAGCTTGCCAGAAAACTTGAAGGCGTTGCAAGACATGCGTCCGTTCATGCAGCTGGTGTGGTAATCGCGGATAAACCACTGACTGAATATACACCTCTCCAGAAGGAAACGAACGGAGAAAAAATCGTCACGCAATATGATATGTATACGGTTGGAGAAGACGGTGTCGGACTTCTGAAAATGGATTTTTTGGGGCTTCGTAATTTGACAATTATCGAAGAATGCCTGCGATTTATTAAAGAAAATCAGCAAAAAGAAATTGATTTAAACAAAGTCAACCTGGAGGACACAAAGACATACAAACTGCTTTCTGAGGGAGAAACGACAGGTATTTTTCAGCTTGAATCAGCAGGTATGCGGCGATATATTAAAGAATTGAAACCCACAACTATCTTTGACCTGCAAGCAATGGTCGCCCTTTATCGTCCGGGGCCAATGGCAATTATTCCTGAATTTATTAGAAGAAAACACAATCCGTCACTTATCACCTACCCCGATCCGCGTCTTACCGACATTTTGAAACATTCATATGGTATCCTTACCTACCAGGATGATGTACTGCTCACTGCGATCACTCTCGCCGGTTATTCATGGCTTGAAGCAGATAAATTCAGAAAAGCTATGGGTAAAAAAATTCCCAGTGAGATGAAAAAACAAAAAGAATTATTTATTGCCGGCGCTATAAAAAACGGTCTTACCTCAAAAGGAGCTGAAGAATTTTTCGAATTGATCGCACCATTTGCCGGATATGGTTTTAACAAAGCCCATGCGGCATGCTACGCAATTATCGCCTTCAGAACAGCATATTTGAAGGCAAATTATTCTGTTGAATTTATGACAGCACTGCTAACCGCAGAATCACGAGGCACTTCAGGACCCGCAAAAAATGAAAAAGTCGCTCAAGCTGTTATCGAATGTAAAAGATTGAATCTACCGGTTCTTTTGCCGGACATCAATAAATCGCAAAGTGATTTCAGCATTGAAGACGGGACCAATATACGGTTTGGTCTTTCTGCAATAAAAAATGTCGGTGATGCCGCAATCCAGAACATACTTGAAGCACGAAAAGAAAAACTATTTACAAGCTTTGCTGATTTTTGCCTGCGAGTTAATCTATCAACGATTAATAAAAAAACACTGGAGAGCCTGATTAAAGCAGGAGCGATGGATAGTTTTGGTAACAGAGCTTCATTGCTTGTCGCATTTCCGGAAATTGTTCTGAAAATCAATCAAATAAAGAAACAGCAGGCAGATGGACAAAAATCATTATTTGATGACAATCCGGAAGAGTTAAGCAGCAATACGCTCGATTTCAGTTTTGCTGAAATTGAAGATTTTTCGGAAAATGAAAAAATCCAATTTGAAAAAGAATTCCTTGGAATCTATCTTACTTCTCATCCGCATCTTGAAAAACTTTCTTATCTTCAGTCATTTGGAGCAATTGATTTTGATGAGCTGGAGACGCAACAGGAAGGCGCCAGAATAAAAATCGGCGGTATTCTTGACAGCGTAAAACGTATTTTTACCAAGACGGGCAATGAAATGGCTTTTCTTTCTCTTATCGATGAAAAAGGAACAGCTATTGAATGCGTTATTTTCCCCAGAACATTTGAAACGTATAAAAATAATCTGATAAAAGATTCTGTCGTCATTCTTGAAGGTAAACTTGACACAAAAAATGATAAACAGACTATCCTTGTCGATACTGTCACGCCGATTGAAACTCTGCTTCTTGACTTACCAGGCATTACAAATTAAAATATAAATGCCTGCAGGTACAGGTTTTTTTATTTTTATGATGAGCCTTGCGCCGGATATTCTTTTTCACATCGGACCATTTCCCGTAACAAATACAATACTAGGAATGCTATTGGTCGATGCTATTGTTTTAAGCGGTATTTATTTTATCTATAAAAACATCTCGCTTGTCCCAGGAAAAATGCAGGCACTTTTTGAAGTAGTAATGGAAGAATTTTATAAATTGACTGCATCAACAGCTACTATTCATACTAGGACAATCTTTGAATATGTCATGTCATTTTTTATTTTTATTCTTGTAGCCAACTTTAGCGACCTGATCCCGGGTGTAACTGCTTTTGGATTTTATCACGGCCAAACATTCACACCTCTCATCAGAAGCACAGCAACAGATCTTAACGCTACATTGGCACTTGCACTTATTTCTCAAACCGCAGCGCATTCATTAAGCATCAAGACGCTTGGGATAAAAAAGTATCTTAACAAATTCTTTTCAGCAAAGCCTCTCGAACTTTATAGCGGACTGCTGGAATTAGTTTCAGAATTTACCAAAATTATCGCGTTCTCTTTCCGTCTTTTCGGGAACATGTTTGTTGATGCTTTGATGCTGGGATTATTATCTGCTTCATTTGCTTTTTTGGCACCAATTCCATTAGTGCTTTATGAATATTTTGTTGCTATAATACAAGCAATTATTTTTGCACTTTTGACGATGGCGTTTATGGCAATTATGACAACGTCGCACAATCCAATGGAAGAATAATATATGGAAACAAAAAATATGCTATCCAAACTATCAAAGGAGGTGATTGTAGAGTGACTATCACATTAACTGGA
>JAJYHW010000061.1 GCA_021784535.1 bacterium | reverse complement strand
TTTGATCTTTTCTAAAATCTCGTTCTTTACCTCTTTTGCGATTGGGGCAAACATACCAAAAAAACACCTCCTCTCTCATCCTAATACAGACGAAGAATTAGTGTCTATTTTAAAGGGTACCTGTCAGATGGGTTAATGTTACGAGTCGCTAGTGATAATGATCCAGAGGAATATAGACAAGCTTTTAGCTCATCAGAGACTCCTTTACAATTAGATGCACTAAAAATTCAGACTACAAAAGTGCACAAGATTTCTTTTTAGAATGGCATCGGCGCGAAATTACACATAGAAGTACTGATGATGATAGTGAAGAAGCTTTTGAAGGATTTGTAACACAAGCTTTTACACATGCACAAGAACGACCTGCAAGAGAAAGAATTGATAATCTTGGAGCAAATAGAAGAAAAAGTGGTTTAATGGCTATTGAAAAATATAAAGAAATTGTGAAACCCGATCAACCTCCTAGTAGTACACCTCCAGCACAATAAATTTTTTGATAGCTTGTGAGTTTAGAATCTTCATTATGTGTAGTATAATTGGGAAGCGGAAGTTTGAGCGAGGTAAGTTCCAATATCGTCCCACGCTCTCCGCCAGAACTTTGTGTTTTACGCTGTATGCGTATACAAACACGGAGGAGTCGCATAGCTAGGTCCATTGCGGGAGTTTGCTAAATTCCTGAGTAGAAATACTCACGCAGGTTCGAATCCTGTCTCCTCCGCACTAAATTACTAAGACGCAAAACGGATCTTCTTGACATCCTTTTACAAATCAATCAAACTGAGATTATGCGTGTTTCTGCCCGAATTATGTGCGTCGCTGTTTTTTGCGTCTTGACCATATTCTTTCTCACATGGCCAGCATCTGTTTCCGCACAAACTGCCAATCAATCCACAACCACCACATCATCAACTGACAGTGTCAATAATTTTCTTATGCCAAATGTCGACTCCAATGTCCCCCAAAATCATCATGAGTATACGCAGATTGTCGTCATCGATGTACTTTCAGCATTTATGTGCCAGTTGACCGGCATCGATCCAACCAACCCCGGACAACCCTGCTTGGGCGTAAATCCCGCAACGGGAAAAATCGGAATGATCCCATCAAACACCACTCAGCAATTCGGACAGGCGCCACAGCAGCCGCAAGTCGGCGGCGCAGTAGGAATCATGACCAATTATATCTCAGATTTATATGTACCGGCAGTCAGCGCTTCGCAATACACACAATATTTATCTGATAATTTTGGCATTGTTAAAAAATCTTACGCTGCAAATGCTATTACTAAAAATGCCAACTGTTCAAATTATCAATTCGGCTATGGATTTTGCGGCCTCTCTCCTATTTTCAATCTTTGGGTAGGAGTAAGAGATTTCGCGTATGCCTTTTTGACGCTTCTTTTTATCGCCATTGGCATCGGCGTTATGCTGCGGTTTCATGTCGATCCGAGGACAGTTATGACGCTTCAAAATCAAATACCACGCGTCATAATTGCTATTCTTCTTATTACTTTTTCTTACGCGATAGCCGGAGCTATGATTGACATGATGTGGACCGTCACTTATGCTGGAATCAATTTCATTACCAGCGTCTCGCCAAATTCCCAGGTAGCAGTCGGCTGCGGACCTACAAATATAAAATCACTTCCACAGGCGGCTGACCAAACACTCATCAATCAGCCCGTAGCATTTACTGACATGGTATTTAATAAAGATTGTAAAGGCAATATTCATAGTGGACTTTTTAACCTCGCGCAGCATGTCAGCAGTGCGTTTGGGCAGCTCATCACACAGATAATTAATCAAATACTCGGTCTTCAACCGGGAGGGTGCGGCATCGGAAGTATACTCAATCCGCTCCCTTGCCTACAAAGCTTTATCGAATGGATTCTTGAACAAACAGTTAAGCTTATTATTATAATTGCAATTCTGATTGCGCTGTTCCGCCTCTGGTTCCAGTTAATTAAGACCTATATTACTTTTATTATTTTTGTAATCATGGGTCCCTTATGGATTGTTTTCGGATTAATCCCCGGCAGGCCTCTTGGTTTTGAAAAATGGATACGGATAGTTTTTGCTAATCTAGCTGTTTTCCCGCTGGTCGCTTTTATGATAGTGTTCGCACGTGTTCTTTTAGATATCGCTCCTCAAACTGTAACTCCGCAAAATATGTTTATCCCGCCTTTTATCGGCAACCCAAACATAACTACTTTTACAACTTTTATGGGCTTCGGGGCGATTATGATACTTCCCACAATACCCGATATGATAAAGGAAAGAATGAAGGCTACCGGACAAGGAAAATATGGCCAGACAGTCGCGGCCGGTCTTGGATTTGCTGCAGGGGCAGTCAGTTCTCCGGGAAAGAAAATGTGGGAACATGTAAACAGACACAATCCGAGCACAGGCGAACCTGAAGGCGCGCTTGCGGTATGGAAGCAGAGGCAATGGGAAAGAACGCCATTGGGCAGAAAGGGCGCTGCAAAAAGAAAACTCATCAGGGATGCGTATCGGGAGGGAAAACCGATGCCAACCAGATGGAAAATAAAACAAGAAACGGCCAAAATGAAAAGAGAGCAAATGGATGAAAGAAATGCCGAGCGGAACGCGAGAACTTTCGAGCGAACAGCTCGACAACAGGACCAAGAACAATCTCCCTCAATCGCCAGAAGAGCAGGCAGAAGAATAGGGCGTATCTTCAGACGGGGACAGCCTCCGGGAAACTGAAAGCACCACGATTCTTAATACCCCTTGAAAATTGCACTAAGAAAAATACTAAATGACTCCCCAAACAGCGTCTCTTTTTTCCTTTTATCTCCAAAGACCAGATCGGCAAAAAATTGACGGGTGAAAAGCGCAGTCGTCGTCGTTCCCGATCTGAACTTGAGCCTTCGCATCTGCTCCTTACTGAAAAATGTCTTGGCAAAATGAGTCTTTTTCATATTAAATTCATTCCCCACCAAATCTCCGGGAAGCTCCTCAATAGCTTTAAGTATCTTCATAAAATGCCCCATATTATACGCAGGATCAGTACTATGTCTGCTGATGTGCTGGTACAAATCAGCGCCCAGCTTGGCAAGCATCCACTCCTGCCAGGCAAGACGCTTGTTATTCTGCACTCTATCGGCATTAATCTCATGCTTGCCGTCAGGACGGATAATATATATTCCACGCCTCCTATACCCTTTACGCTTCATTTCTTTCCACTGCTCCTTTGTCACATCTGATACCCGTTTGCGAAATTCCGGAATATTAAGTACCTGATGTCCCATCATCGATTCTGCTACAGATATGTCCTGCCAGTTTCCTTTCGCATCAGGAAACCGCCTCATGGCATTTAACTGTGTCGCGCCATTTGCTTCAAAAAGATATCGAAGCGGCGTCACAAGACGACCCTGCAGTTCTTTTTGCCACTTTTCTCTATTAAAACTGACCCCTCGAAAAACACTGTCGTATGTCACAAAATCATCAAATTTAATTTCCTGCCCGCCCAATAATTGTTCAAAAAGCACTTTTGCCCGGCCGACGATATTTTCCGAGTAATTCTTCATCGCATCCTCTTTGAAAACAAGCTTACTGGCATTTTGTTTTTGCTGGTTTTTCTTCTTATCTTTCAACAAGAAAATCTCCCGTAATAACTGAATTCTTGTTTGCTCATCAGCAGCTTTATCAAGCAGTGCTTCTTTTTCTTTAATTTTATCCTCATACCCCTGACTTATCTCTCGCATTTTCAACAAAATCTCCATCGGATTTTTTTCCCGTGGATTCTTACCATAAATCGGCTCCCCTTTCCCGTCATAACCCAATACCACTGGTTCAAAAGCGTCCTCAAGCGCAAGCCCTTCAAGCATAGGAAGACTCAATCCGTGAACCATCGGAATAAAAAAAGGATTTCCTCCACCGGCATAATTATCCGCGTATTTTTTCGCATATGCGCCTGCATGTATCCATTTGGTCTCCGCATTATGCCCTGAATAAGAAGGAGCATTGTTTTTTGCCTCGGCGCCGGCAAAATATTTCCACGAATGAGCCATAAGCCAAGCATAATTAAGATCACTTTCTTTTACTTTGTCTTTACCATCCTTACCTTTATAAGTAAATGCATCTTTAACAAGCGCTTTTATTCCCGTATCAATTATCTCGATCCATGTACTTGACTGCACGGGTCCATTGAGATAGTTAAGCCATTCGATAAATGCCTTTTTGTTTGCTACCGTTTTTGTCACATTGCCATTCTCATCTCTAAAGGCTTTATCAAAACTGCCTATCTTCCCGCTCAAATAACCGGAATCTCTGGGCATACCTGTCGCGGCAAGATCTTTTTTCGTAATTTCCATAATCGCCTTCATCCAGTGGTCCCGCGTGAAAAAATCCGACTTATCGCCAAGAAGCTTTTGCAGCTGATCAAAATCAGCCATAT
>JAJYHW010000012.1 GCA_021784535.1 bacterium | reverse complement strand
TTGATCCATACGTTTATGGTATCATATTATAGGTGCTATACTCTGCAAAGGCAAACAGGCACTGATAGTATCTTTTCGCTATGGATTTTTGTTATTTTAACAATAAAATTATTTCTCTTGAAAATGCATTGGTGCGGATTGATGATATTGGGATTCTCCGGGGTTATAGTGTTTTTGATTTTCTCCGTACGTATCATGGCAAACCGTTTCTTATGAAAGAGCATTTGCAGCGATTGCGTAATTCCGCCAAGCTGCTTTCATTACACCTTCCGTTATCTGATTATAAAATTGAGGAGGTAATATATGAATTATTACAAAAAAATAACGTGAAAGATGCTCAAGCACGCATAGTGCTCACGGGCGGTAAAACAATTGATGGAATGGGATTTGATTCTCGACATCCTATATTTGCAATTCTTATAGAGCCGCTTGCCGTTCCTCCTGCAAAGCTTTATAAAAAAGGAGGCAAATTAATAACCGATATACATCTTCGACATCTATTTGAAGCAAAAACTACTAATTACATTAATGCCATTTCTTTGGCGGCTGAGCGTAAAAAAAATGGCGCTATTGAAATATTGTATATATTTGAAAATAATGTTTTGGAATGTTCAACAAGTAATTTTTTTCTCATTAAAAACAATACAGTAATCACGCCCAAAAAAAATATTTTGCTTGGAATAACAAGAAATTTTATTCTTAATTTAGTGATGAAAGAGTTCTCAATTGAAGAACGTGATATTCATTTTGATGAATTAGCACGTGCTGACGAGGCGTTTATTACCGCTACCAATAAAGAGGTACTTCCAATTGTCCAAATAGATTCGACAACTATTGGGAATGAAAAAATTGGGAAAAATACAAAAAAGATTATGGAAATGTTTGCTGCAGCGATCCGAAGTCTATAAGCTAACTTTAGCCAACTTGTGTAGCGACGGCGCGTTCACCTGAAAGTCCAAAAGTTGTCCCGTGCTTTTTAAACATGCCCCAGTAGCCTCTTTTCGCGTTTTTACCCTGTACTGTTCCAAGCCATGCTCCTGAGTCTTCGACTTTTTCGCGCGCAGCACGGATAACAGCGAGCATCCATTCAAAAAAATTTAAGTGATATTGCCCGACATTTGGCGTATTTTCGACAGCCACTTCTGCAAATTCAAGTTTTAATATATGTGAGGAAGCGATAAGCCTGGATAATTCAGTTTTAATTTGTTCAATATTGTGTTTCATTTCATTCAATTCTCCTTTAGAAGTATTCTCGCGGCTTTTTACAATATCCTTGTGATAATTCATAGCTGCTTCAATTTGTGGGCGTGGTGCGCGATCCGGAGCAGCATCCTGATGTTTGAGAAAACTGAACACTTCAACGGCACCAGTATTTGCTTGAGTATTCTCCGGGGTATTTGATTGTGTACTATCTGCGGGAGTTTCTTGTTTGTTTTTTACATTAATGCCCAACAATTGTTCGAGAAAAGTTTGGGCGTTTATGCTGGTTTCTTCACCAAGTTTTTTTACTGCCTGTTTTCTTAAAGATCGGACAGTCTCTCTTCCAAGTTCAAGTGGATTTGTTGTAGTGTTTCGCGTTTTCCCTTTTGTGCCTGACATACTTATAGGACTTTATCACAAAATAGTAAATAAATCAAGTTCAACCACAAATTATAAATTCATTAACAGATCCAGTGTTTTTTGTTGTCTTAAAATGCCTGTAAGTACGTATTTATTAGCTTCCATATTCTGTTTTTCTGCCGGATCTTTTGCTTTTTGAATTGCTTCTTCAACTTCTTTCTCATCAACAGTAATTTTTTCAAGTTCAGCTATTTTTTGTAAAATAAATTCAAGCTTGATATCATCAGCTGCGCGTTTGGCATATTCAGCCCGCAGATCTTCAGGCTTGCGGTTTGTTGAAGCTAGATATTGATCAAGATTGAGACCGAGACGCTTTATATCATTCAGTAGTTGTGACAGCAATCTGTCGGCTTCCTGTTCAACAAGCACGCCTGGAATTTGTACGTTTGCATCTGCCAGAATTGCTTTAATAATTTCATCAAGAGATGGTTTTTTATTTTCTTCTTCTTTTCCGGGGATAATAATGGGGCTTTTTGCAGTGACTTTTTTTACGTTTTCTTTATAATTTCCAGGGTCAACCTCCGGCATCTCACAGGTAAGTGCAGAAAATACCCAATCTTTATCGTCCTCAATTTTCTCAACATGAATTTTGGGATTCATGATTGGATTGAGCTTGTGCTCTTGTATTGCTTTTATATATGCTTGAGGAAGTAATTTTTTAAGAACTTCTTCACGGATTTGTTCCGGATTTAATTTGCTCGCAGCCATCTCTTTTGGAGCCTTTCCTTTTCGAAAACCGGCGACATTGGTGCGCTGTACCATTTCATCAATAACGCCAGTCTGAGCTGAAATTATTGTATCTTTTGGTAAGGTTATGGTAATCTTAATTGTTCCGTCTTGTTGTTTATCGATTTGTGTCAGTGTCATATGCTTCGATAGATGGTGCGGGCGAAGGGACTTGAACCCCCACAGCCTTACGGCCACAAGGTCCTAAACCTTGCGTGTCTACCATTTCACCACGCCCGCATTCGGGCCTTCTCCAGTATTATAATAAATTTAGAACGAAATAGAAAGTGTTGGTTCTGTGAATCGTTTTGAATACTGATCGATAGCATCCATAAAATGCTGCACTTTGCTTGCCCATGCTGGATCAGCAGCATAAGTTGCGCCGATTTGATAAATAGTGGTTGCACCGCGCTGATTCATGTAGATATGGCGTAAGTCATAACTTACCACGGCAATACCATTATCCCATGAAGTAAATCTGCGTACATTATTCCCGTATACGTTATATCCCCATGCATTATAAGAATCAGGCGGAATCATTTGTCCGAAATACGATTCCACACCCGCGATTGCTGCTACCATTTTCCAGTCAAGATGGTTGGCATCTGCTTCCTTAATGAAGCTGTCTGCGTGATCGGCAAGCGGTGAATGATATTGTTTCAGATAAGATCGTAGAATCGCGGCACGACTAGTTTGCTCCAGCGTAAAGGGAGTTTTCACCAGAGGAACTGCTTCTAAAGCAGATACGTCCGCGGTTTTGACGTAAGCGAAGGCTTTTTGTGTAGAAATCGCAATAAAAAATATTACTGCGAGAAGAAGAATAAGTCTTCTTTTCATAAAAAAATCCTCACGTAAGTGTTTTGGGCACATACCTGAGGATCTAGTTTGGTAGTATAGATTATAACTATAGGATTGTCAAGAGGGAAAATAAAGAGCCTTTTTACTGTAGTACATCCATAAAGTGCTGCACGCCAAATGCCCAACTTCCATTACTTGATGGTGTATACATAGTCATAATTTGCTGCGGAGTAATAAGCCCGCGTGCTTTGTATCTGGTAGCAAGAGTTCTGGTAACAGTATCTATCCCCTCTTGATAATTTGCGAAATGTTTGACCGTTGTTCCGTAAATACCAAATCCCCAACAATTATATGAATTTACCGGAATATGGCGGCAAAGTCCTGATTCCTGCATGGCAATTGATACAATGAGACGATAGTCGATACCATATTTATCAGCATCATTTACAATGCGTTCTGCGTAAGGTTCCAGTGGTGAGTTATAGGATGCAAGAAACTGCCTGATGCGTTCTATACGACCATCTCCCTGTGTGATATTCGCGGAGAGAATATTTTGCGATGTTGGCAGTGCTGCATAAGCAACAGAGTTGTCTGCGGATGAAGCCAGGATAGAGGAAGCCGGACGAAATTGATAGACGATTAAAATTGCTATCAATAAAAAGACCAAACCGAATGGAGCCAGCAACAGGAAAGTTGTACCAAAAATAAACTTTCTCATGTTTATACTTTATACTGTCAAAGTTTCAAGCAATTGTCAAGGGCGCGAGTATTTGATACAATTCTTTTGTGTTTTTGCCCTGATGCTGGAATGGTAGACAGGCTAGCTTCAGGAGCTAGTGTCAGTAATGGCGTGAGAGTTCGAGTCTCTCTCAGGGCACATTCGTGCCGGTACGGCTGCCTGAGAGCTCATGTTTAATAATTTGTAGTATAAGCGGATGTGGTGAAATGGTATACACGCTACCTTGAGGTGGTAGTGCCCGCAAGGGCGTGGAGGTTCAACTCCTCTCATCCGCACCAGACCAGACATCTCCTTTTTCCCTTGAGTTCTTTTTACCAAATAATCAATGTATCTCATGGTTTCAAAAATTAATCTTCATTGAGAACAAAATTAAGATATTGACAAACGTATATATGGTATATATACTAAATTTATGGATATTATTCCTGATCCAATTGTTTTTGAATGTGACAAGGGCAACAAAGACAAAAATTATAAAAAGCATAAAGTATCAAATCAGGAAGCAGAAGAAGTCTTTATTAATGATCCTAAGTTTATTATTTCAGATGATAAGCATTCATCAGAAAAGGAAGCGAGGCACATGTTATGGGGCATAACGAATCATAAAAGGTTTTTAACAGCAATTTTTACTATTAGAGAGGAAAAAATAAGAATAATTTCATGTAGAGATATGCATAAAAGAGAAAGGAGGGAATATGAGTCAAAGGCTTAAAACAATACCGAAATTTAAAAACGAGGATGAAGAGAGAGATTTTTGGGAGACAGCTGACACATCAGAATATTTTGATTTTTCAAAAGCAAAACGTGTTATATTTCCCAATCTGAAAACAACTACAAAATCTATCTCTATTCGTTTACCGGAATGGATTATCTATGAGTTGAAATCATTGGCAAATAAGAGAGATATACCATATCAGGCTCTTATAAAAACATTTTTAGCAGATAAATTAGAGGAACAGCATAAAGTAAAGCTATAGGTTTGTACCTTGAGGAAGCATTTCTTCTCCGCTATTCTTTTCTGGGTTTCGATAAACAAGCTTTATTTTACGTCCAAATACTTTATCCACATTGAACCTAGTTTGAACCACGAAGTTTGAAAATGAATAAGAGAGTAGAATTTAAACAGTAGAAATTGCTTTATCGTATTTTTTAATTAAATCAGCCTGCATTTCGTTTGCGTCTTCTGCAGCCTTCTTAATTATCTCTTTTTTTTCTTTTGAAGAAAGATCGAAATAGCTTCTGCCTTCAGCCTTTTTTTCTTTTTTAAATAGTTTTAAAACGTTCATAGTAATAATTTATCTAAAGCTTGTGGAGTATACTCAATTTTTAAATAGTTTGCAACCTGATCGATATTAAAATATGTTTTTTGTATCCCTTGGTCTACATCTTTTATAATTAAATCAAGCTGAATTTCTTCTTTAAATTCTGTTTTAATTTTATCAACATTGTCTTTAGCTGTATGTAAAAAAAGCGTGAATAAATGTTTCTTTAGGTACAGGACGACCTTCAACTTTTTCTCTCTTTTTGGTAAAGCCCCATGCAACTAATGGATCTTGGTATATATATATATATATATATATATTATACCAACTTTTTTATTATGATGTAAACACCTTGTAATATTTTGGTGTGATTTGCCAAAATCTGCAAAAGTGGCATCCAGAAGAAAATCTTGATTATTCTTCAGTACACAATCAAGTAATTTTTCAACACCTAATGCTGCTGCGCTTTGTATTACTTTTGCGTTTGTTTTGTCATATTGAGGAATAAAGTCTCTTACTTCATCAGCATCTATGCGTACGATTTTGCGTTCCGGAGACTTTTGCTGTAATTGTTGTATAAAGGATTTTGAATACTCAGTCTTCCCTGCTCCATGAGAGCCAGCCATAAAGTAAGCTGAAGGATTCTTAACTGGTGGATATTGTTTTAAATTTGCAAAATGTTCACATAGATATTTCTTATTTTCTTTTATAATTTTTTTGCTTTTGCGGCAATTACAGAAGTATCCATAGATATATTGTAATGCAGGAGCTACTGAATAACTAGATACAGAAGTACTATTGATACAACAACTCGAAGCCGCATGTAGATAAGAACGAAAAAAATATATCTTGTCCTGACAGCTTAATCCACTTTTGTATATTCAAGTTGAGTCATATTACGAAAGATATGAGAGTCTGGAAGGAGGAAGTCTTTGGCCCTGTGCTTCCAGTTATTTCATTCAAAACAGAAGAAGAAGCGATAGGACTTGCAAGCGATACAGTTTATGGATTAACGAGTCGCGTTATTACTAAAGATAATGAAAGAGGGAACGAGTCGCTTTACAAATCGAAGCAGGGACTGTAGGAATTAACAGTGGCGACAGGTGGTTTTCTTGCAATCCATTTGGAGGATACAAACAATCTGCTTGGGAAGAGAATATGAAATAATGGGATTTCGAGGGCTGTGTCAGGTGAAAGTTGTCTTAAAGTGGAAATAACTCCAAGCCCCTTGAAGATATTGCCTTACACATATGAGGTTGCGCAATTAGCTGGACAAATTGCAATAGATCTTGACCAACCAATTGAACTTGCTGATGCTGCTATTGTTGCCACAACCATACTTAACGGCGCTTCTCCGCAAACGATAAATAGAAAATATTTTATTGATATAAAAAATCTTCAACTTTTCAATAAATTTTTATAGTTGTTTGGGAGCCGGGCGATGGTATATAATCAAATCCACCGAGAATTGATGCGGTTAGAGACGGACGATTAGCTCAGCTGGTAGAGCGCTTCATTTACACTGAAGATGTCGGGGGTTCGAATCCCTCATCGTCCACTAGACTGGTCAACTATCATTAGCTCGCAGATAACAAGGTATTTGTTATTGAGCTGAATTTTGCACATAAGACCAAAAAGAGGTCTTATGTTGCAAAAAAATACGCTTCGTCAGCTTATAACAGAGTACGTGGAAGAATATACTATCTTCCGCGATTTTTCCAAAAATACTCTCCAAAATAAAAGAGATTTATTCCTTCGGTTTACCAATTTCCTTGGTGAAAAATCCCTCACCCTTGAGAATGTTCAATTGTACGTTCAAGATATGAAAAGGCGTGGTGTTAGCGCAAATAGTATCAATACAGAGATTTCCAATATAAAGGCTTTTATTCATTGGATAATTAAGAAGAAAAAGGCACAAATGGAAAACTGGACAGGAGAGATTGAGACACCAAAAGTATACCATGCTCCAGAAATGCTTCCTGATGTTTATCAGGCAGAGAAAATTATAGAACTTGGAACAGAACCAGGAATATATGACCACGCCTTACATAGGAAAAGAAAAGCCCTAATGCGCTTTGCAATGAAGTTTGCTTTACGAACGGGTGTACGTGGTGTTGAGTTGAGCCATATTCGCGGCAAAGATTTATCTATTAGTGATAGTGATCCGACTTCGAGTAAAGTGTATCTAGTTGCTGCCAAAGGAGGTACACCTCAATGGCAACCTCTTCCAATTGATATGCTTGACGAGTTAAAACTACACGTCAACGATCCGCTTGTATTTCCTGTAAGTATCGGTACTTGTAATGAATCTCTCAAGCGCGGAGCAAAACTTCTTGGCATTTCTGAAAACATCAATATGCACGTCCATATCTTACGGAAGGTATTTGGCACTACCCTAGCAAGAGTTATGCCTATGTCTATGGTGAGTAGGCTCATGCGTCATTCTGATATTTCTATAACACAGAAATTTTATATAAGTTACGGCATTGAAGAAATGGGTGATAAATTGAATTCCCTACACCCTCTCATTCGTATAGCCACCTCACCACAAGATGCCATAAATACATTTATTCAAAATACTGCGGAGCCATATTTCTCTCATGATAAAAGAATTCAAATAAGCTCAGAATATAATGCGGAAAAAAGAGAATTTGTGATAAGATTTATCTATTAATTGCCTTTTAGATAAATAACACTCTAAGTACAACAAATTACTGCCTCAAAGTTTTTTTCAACATTACAATACTTATGGATAAAACTGTAGCATTATGCACAATGGAAAAGTTCGATAACCGAATGCCTAACAGCGTTGGTTCTTCTCGTATAAGAATGCGTTGGATGCTTCCATACTGGGAACAAGCAGAAGAATTTATTATCACTCATTATGTTGCTCAATACAACAAAAATGACAATACAAACTATAACGAATTTATCCTGTATCAGGATGGTTCAGGACAGAAAATAAATAAGGTAATTGATTATTGAGTAGTTATTTTTTTTCAGACTGGGCAGGAGCAATCCTGTCCAGTAGAAAGAAAGCAACATCTTATATCCTTTTTTTGTTAGTCTATTTTCAGCTTCAAAGTACATAAAATTAGCCATATGCCAACATGGAAGAGAATCAGTCTAATTATTATTGTTGATATCCTCCTCTACCTCACCCGTTTGGTAAATACCGTTGTTAGTAAGAAATAGCTTAGGAGAATCTTGTTGTAACCATTGTCGTAGCTCCTATTGTGAGGGCGTACAATGCGATTTAACAGGAGTTGCGATAATAAGTGGGGTAAATTGATGTGAAGTTATCGTTTAGATTATGGAATCAACCAAATCGTTATATATCCTTATAAATACTTATAATTTCTGAATTTATTAACGTAGTAGATCCATTAGAAATTTAAACTAAAAAATCACATCTTTTTTAAATATTCTTCAACTTTTTTTATAACCTTTCTTCTGGTTGATAATGACTCTTTTTCTTCAGAATTTAACTCTGCTAATGTTTTTTCAGAGCCATCATACATAAAAATAGAATTCCATCCGAATCCATCCCCTCTTGGGTGTGATACCACCTTACCGTGCGCAGTTTCAGTGAATACTACCATATCATTACCATCATACAACCCAATAGATACTTCATATATCGCTGAACGGTCAGGGTAGGGGTCTAAAAGACGACATAATTTTTCATTACCCATTTCTTCAAACCATTTAATAAAAGTACCTGGCAGACGTCCTAAAGCTAAAAAAGATAAGGAAGTATCTTCAACCAAGACAGGACTTTTTATATATTTGTATGCTTCTTTTGCCTTAAAGGTAATTACTTCCCTTAAATCTAATGACTGTATCTCGGGTATATTTAATTTTTGATGGTCTATTGGGAAATCAAGATATTTTTTAACGGCATTTGCTTTAACAATATTACCTGTAATAAAGGTTAGTTTATTTAATTTATTCATTATACTGTTTATATCATAAAAGAGTAAGGATAAATATCTAAATAATTATATGCCAGTGATGATTCTATTATGCTACAATGCCTTATCTATACTTAGATAAAATATGACAGCAGAGAATACTAGGCCTAATGAGGTTGTCCAACAATCAATTCTTGGCGAATATCCACAACTACGAAATGGTCGGCTATCTGTCAAAACCCGATTTCAATCTTCAGACAAAAGCCGTTTTTATAATACATATTTAGTAGAAAGTAGCCATCCTGGATTTGAAAGGTTTGTTGCAAAGGGTTCCGCACATGCACGTTTTAGAGAAAAAGAATTAGGAACCGAATGGCGAGCTTTAAATCTTCTACAATCTCACGAAGGCCCATCCCCTGCTCTTCTTATACCAGATCATGTACCACAAACTTTTTTATTAATGGAATATATCGAAGGAAGACCTGCCGCAGAAGTTATATTGTCAAAAGGCGATCGCGCTGAAACATTCTTTCAAACTGGAAAAGAAGCAGGAAGAGTTCATTCTATTCCTGCTCCTGGATTTGGGAGTTTGCATTCTGATTTTGATGATAACTGGGTAACATATTTTGATGGCAAAATGAGAGAAAGATTTTCCGATGTAAGAGGTATATTGCCAGATAATGTTGTGCGTAATTTGCAGGGTATTTATGAATCTCACGCAGAGGTATTAGAAGAAGACTCTCCAAAATCTCCAGTATTAGTACAAAGAGATATGCATTTTGATAATTTTATAATGAAGGCTGATACTGGAGAAGCTGCTCTTATTGATTTTTCGTATGCAGCGGGAGGTAGACCCTTGTCAGACTTAGGTAGATTATATGTTCAGGATTTCTACCAGTTTCCTGATTATAAAGATACTTTTTTGCAAGGCTATCAGCAATTTATTCCTCTTCCCGAAAATTTTGAAGTACTTATGAAAATATATACTATGTCTACAGCTTTAGGTATGGTTTATATGGCAAATGCCGTAGGAAGAACGAATGATATAGCATATCCTACAAATATCCTAATTGATTTAGCGAACGGAACAGGATTAATTACGGAGCTTCTGCAAGCCTGAAAATGATATAATGTTTGACTATGGGTTATGATGAAAGGCATATAGCATCCAGAGGCAATGATCATAATAGGATTATGATAGTTACAGGAGTATCTGCATCTGGTAAAGATTTTTTATTATCAGAAGCCAACAGAAATGGTCTTATTGCTCCTCCTATAAGGACATTAAGTTTTGGTCAAGAATTATTTAGGCATCTTCGTTCTCAATATCCTCAAATTAAAACACGAGATGATATAAATACTCAATTAAATTCATCAGAACTTAGGCAAGGCATCCTCTATGTTGCTAATGAAATAGTAGAGAAGCAGCCAGCAATTTTGAATACGCATGTTGTTTCAAGACAAAACGATAGTATTATTACAAATCCAGATGTTGATATGAAGGTAAGGCCTCTCAGTTATGTTTATGTTTGGAGTGAGCCAGGACAAATTGAGTTATGGAGGAGCGCAGATGTAGGGAGGGCAAGACGTCAAGAATCGGCAGATGAGATTTCTCTTCATCAGGATATTGCTGTAGAAGTAGTTAGAATTATTGCAGAACATACAGGAGCAAGTTTCACTACTTTATGGAATCGTCCTGATAATGTTACTGAAAATTTGGCAAAGATAGAAGAAAGATCAGCTGGATTGGTATAAAAGTCTTAGCTATTTGATAATTATGCTAATGCTCGCAAACTTGATACTGATTCCTGATTTGGGAACGATCTTCTTAAATGTTCAATATCTTCTTCATCCATATTCCATCCTAATGCTCCAGTGTTTTCTCGAATATGATCAATATTGTTAGTTTTTGATATCGCTACAACATTCTTTTTTGAAATAAGCCAGTTTAATGCTATTTGAGAAGGAGTTTTTTTATACTTTAAACATATACTTTCTTGAAGAGGATTTCTTATTGAAGCTAAAAAACCATATTGTAATGGCTGCCATGCAATTAACATAACATCATTCTTCTGGCAGAATTCAAGTAGTCCCCTTTTTTCCGGTTCGCGACATACTAAGCTATAGTGTAATTGTAAAGCAACAATTTTATTTTTTGTATAAGATTGAGCTTCTAAAAATTGTTTTTTATTAAAATTTGATAAACCAATATTTCGTATTAATCCTTGTTTTTTTAATTCATCCATCGCTTTCAAGGTCTCTTCCAATGGTATAAGAGAGTTCGGCCAATGAATAAGATAAAGATCAAGATAGTTTATTCCTAGGCGCTTTAAAGAATTTTTACATGCATTTAAAACATCTTTATATTTCAATGAGGATTGAGCAACTTTAGATGTAATAAATACTTTCTCTCGACTATACTTTTTGATTGCTTGCCCAACTAAAGTTTCTGCATACCCATCAGCATAGCTTTCTGCTGTGTCAATATGGTTGATGCCAGAATCAATTGCAGCACGTAAAGCATTTATGTCTTTTTGATCATCATTGTTATAATTTCGTTTATCTCGTCCACCAATTTTCCATGTACCCATACCTAGTGCTGGCATTTCAAAATTATAAGTAAGTTTTTTTAAATTATTTGGCATTTTATATAGTATAAAGTGTTAAGTAATAAAATTCACGGTAATTAAGATTAACTAATTTGAAGAGTCAAGAATCACTTATTCCAGATAATTGTAAATCTGTAACCTTAAATTTGATTTCATCCTCTACAGAGAAACCTTCCACAGTATAGAATCCAGTATTTGAAATATGTAGTCCACTAAATACAGATTCTGCATTCCCATGAGTAGCTCTTTCTTCTTGTCTTAAACTGGCAAGATAAGATCTCATAATTCCTTCATGAGCGATTACAAGAATCGTCTCACCCGGATGAGAAGATGCAATATTTATAAGTGCTCCATTAAATCGTTCTGCTGCTGCTCTTTCTGTTTCATACGTTTGCGTATCAACACCATCTAATTGCGGGATATGATCCCATCGTTGTTCATCTGGCAATTGAGAAAGAACATGTCCTAATTTTTCGGTTGTTGCTCTTGTTTGTCCCATCAGTTTTTCAGCATAGATACCACTATCTCGTTCATGAAGTCTTTCTTCATGATGGATCACTACACCTGGCAACATCATAAACTCAGCTGTTTGATTTGTTCGTGGTCTACCTGAAGTATAAATAGAAGAAAAAGAAATTCCTTGTTCTTTAAAATATTGTCCTGCTAAAATTGCTTGCTTCCTTCCTAATACAGTTAGTTGAGGGCTTGTGATATGACTCTGACCGGGAACATTATGCTGAGCTTCAGCATGGCGCATTATAATTAATCTACCAGTGCCTAAAGGTGATGATTCTTTTCTTCTTAAAGGAGTATTCTCACTTCCAAAGCCACTTACTCCTTCTTTCATATATTATCTTGTGACAAATTTGGCAGCTCACATAACCTCCTAAATTCTTTTGATTGAACGAACTTACCTATATCATCTAACTTATCAGCGGATTTACGAATTCGAATTTGATATCTTTTGCCATTATCAGTTATAAGTCTGTATCGTTGGTCGTTGCTTGAAACCTCCAAATTATTTTGCATGTCAATTCCAGCAACATTTATCTGACATCCTTTAAGTATATTTAAATATTCTTTAAATTCCTCTTTGCTAACGTCATCAGCAATTATTAGGGGTACTTTATTATTTTTCATAGATATTGCTAATCTTTTTAATAGAAAAATTTTGTCAAAATTGTGATATATGTCTCCGCTGCTAATAAGATCAGGTTGATGCTTTGACAAATCTAATAAAATAAAATCATTTTTGCCATTAAGTATTTTCTCTAACCGTTGGAAATATGCAGTAAAATCTTCCTGAAAAGCACCAATCGTTGCTATAACGTTATCAGTTACATTGCTTTTAATCATTTTTATGTAATCATTATTGACTCGATGCTGAAATTGTAAATAGATATTTTTTGTATCTAATTGATATGCGTTAATAGTTTGATTTATAGAATCGATGGATGTTTCCTTCTCAAATAGAAGTACCTGCCTCACATTTTTAGGTATATACTTTGCAAGAGCCTGTATACTATCACATTCGTAGCTAGATATAGGAAGGAAAGGAAGTATTCTATTGTCATAATATGGTCTGTAAGTTCTTTGAGAAAGTTGATACTTCAGCCTATCAGGATAAACTGCATGAATCCCTATCATATTCCCTCCATTATTTATAGCTAGCATAAGATCAAAAATATTTTGTACTCGACAAACTTTAAAAATAGGGCTAGCTTTCATCGGAGAATTTTTCTTTAAATCAAAAGTTAATACTTTCTCCTTAATGAAAAATATAGATTCAAGCATTTTGCCTTTTTCGCTTGTGCCCCAGGTATTGAAAGCGGTTATATAATCACTAACTGGTTTAAAATCTAATGTTTTCCGCCATAAAGAGTTTACTTTTTCTGAATGGCCCTCTTTTATAAGATATTTCGCTATATTTTGATAGAATACTCCAGCTACAACTGCGTCACTTTTTTTAAAAAATTTATTCATGAAGAAATGTTTTACCTCTATAAGTGTGCTAAATGTAGTTACATTATTGTCATAAAGGAGAACCTGTTTATTAAAATTAATTACCTCATCAATCTTTTCTTTATGGTGTTTAGGAACAAATTGGTAAAGCCATTTGTGGTTATTTTTATAATTGACAATATTTTCTTTATTTCTCTTTCTCTTTCTCTTTTTTGAGCTATAAAAACAATGAATGACTTGTGGTTGTTTTCCTTTTTTATTAAAGATTTTAGAAATGGCTAAGAAGGCAAGTCCTAATTCTAAACCTCCGCATGGAAAGTCTATTATTAAATCATAATACTTTTTTTTCATTTTCATTTGTTCCAGTGTCGATAATACTGAAAGCGAAATGATATAAGGATCATCTAGCTCTCTTATACCTGGTTGATTTCCTTGGTGCATGTTCATTTGTTTTTTTATTTCCTCCAATATGTTGTTATTATTTAAGCTAATTAATTCCTGCAAAGGAATAATATTAGGAGAATCGAAAACTAGTTCATAATATAAAGAAGTAATCTTGTTGGCTATACTATCTATATTGTGAAGTAAGTCATCAGATATTGCATCTGAATGTTCCGTAGAGGTTTTATATAAGGTATTTACCACCGTATATATTGAATTTTTGTAATGATCAATAATACATAGTACTAATAATTTTTCTTCTATATTCATTTCATTCCAGGATTCAAGGAATTTATAATTATAAAAAATACTTAATGCTTTTATGCAGTAGATAGTCTGTTGATACCATTTTTCACAATTTGTGCGTGGATCAACAAAAATATACTCGGGAAGACAATGATAGTAATATTTACCTCTGAGATATATGGCATCTCTCTTCTCGAAGATAAATTCTGAATAAATTTTTTTCAACTCTTTTTTATCGTTTTCAGAAGAGATTTTACTTAATATATTTTCAAGCGCAGTCTTGTATTCTTTTCTATGAAGAACAACAATACCAATTTTGTTTATGTATTTTCCAAATTTATTATAGAGAGATGGATAATCTTTTTCTAGCTGCATTCCTTTATATAAGGAATAGCTTTCATTACTTTCCATTAGTTCGTTTGTAACCTTCTTCATTGATATATTCTCAGTCACGAATCTTTTCCAGCTATCATTAACAGAATTATTGCCTAAATGAGATATGAAAAGAGTTTTTCCTCCATTTTTATCGATAATATTGAGCAAAGATTCATTTTCTTTATCATCATCACATGCGAATACAATTTTACCTCCCTCATTTAGGATGGTTTCTGCAACTTTTCTTTTTGTACTACCAAAACATAGAAATGTTTCCTGTCCTCTGCCCTCAGTGAATTTAATGCCTGAACCAAAGACTTGATAATTTTTATACTGAAGATTTTTGCGTTTATAGATACTATCAATAACGCCTTGCATAAAAGGTTGATATCCGGCAGTCAAATAGAGTATGTGTAAATCTTCCCCATAAAATCTACTTAAATACTCCAAATATTGTATTGCTTCTTGATATATATGTAATTTACTTCCAATATAATATCCTGCATCATATAAATACTTTTCATCTACTTTTTCATCAAGGCTAAATTCGTTAACTGCCTGAGTGTCTTTTTTAAGTAAATTAATAAATTCTTTTGTAATTTTTCTGTTGATTAATCCTAATGTCCTCTTACGAAAAGTTGATTTTGGCATTATTGGATTTTTTGAATATGTGCTGTTATTAATTTCAATAAATTTCGAAATATTACTTTTCGGGATTAATAAATGAGGCGTAACACAAGCTCTGTACCAAGAGGTTGTATTGATTAAAACACGGTCAATATCAAAAATAGCCCACACTTGGCCACTTTTTACATTCATTTTTAGTGATAAAATAGATTCGTTAAATTCGTTCATTGACGGTAAGAGAATTTATCCAGTAATTATTAGTTTGCTCAAAGAAGATACTTTCAGGTAAGTATAGTAGGGACAGAGTATCTTTAATTTACTATTACTGATGTTAATTTGTCTCTTGAATCGATATTCAGACCATTTGTGCTTTTAATAAAGTTGTTGTATTTAGACAACTTACTAAATTAATATTACATTCTACTGATTTTTATGAAAAATTACAAACTTATTGTAGTGAATGAGCTAATTATAAATCCTATTTAAGATATGTCTCTCGTCCGCTAGGATGCATTTTGGCACGAGATAGTGCTCGTTATGATGAATTTTTTTTCGTCTTTCTAACCCCCTTAATTGCAAAAATCCTCAGAAATCCTTATAATTTGCGAGTCTTATGTGACAAAATTCAAGACAACAGGCGAATTACACTGAAGATGTCAGGGGTTCGAATCCCTCATCGTCCACTAGTTGGTCGCTACTGATACTGCTTGAGCAAAAAACAGATATAAACTGTTGCTGAAAAGATCCTTACTTATTATGCAATTTGATAGATTTATCCTCTTTTTTACCTGCAATGTATTGAAGAACAAAAAAAGAGAGAGCTGTTGCCGCGATTGCGATAACGGCCGCGCCGATAATATCAAGAGAATGATGGACTCCCGCTGCGACACGTGCAAAGCCTATCACAAGTGAAAACAATGCGAGAAGTATGCCGAGCTTGCGATTATAGGAGAAAATAATTGCCGCAACTGTCATGGTCAAAAGTGTGTGATCTGAAGGAAATCCGTTATCCGGCGCGTGGGCAAAGAGAGGTTTTATAGCATGATTGACAACAAATGGTCTCGGATCATTGATAACGTGCTGCAGAATTTTTGCGCTTAGATAGGAAATCGGGAGTGAGAGTATTGAAAGCTTCGCAAGCTTGATAAATATCGTTTTTTTGTTTTTAAAAAGATAGATAACATATATTCCCGCAAGAAGAAGATCAATGACGATAAAGTATTGTGCAAGAAATATAATAAGCTGAGACATAATTTTATAATATCATAAACAAAATCTTTTTGTTATACTGGAAAAGAGAGAAAATGTTTAAAAAACAGCAATTTATCAATAAGGACGTTCTGCTTATTTGTTTTTCAGCATTTTTTGCTGACCTTGGATATCAAGGGGTAACTGCTCTTTTTCCTCTTTTTTTAATCATCGAGCTACACCAGCCGGTATATATTTATGGTATTATTACCGCTCTCAGTTTTGGAGCAGGCTCATTCTTTGCCTATTTCGGGGGGAAACTGGGAGATAAAATTGATAAAAAAACGATTGCAATTATCGGAAATATATTTATTCCCTTGATGTCTTTGAGCGGATTAACTCACATGATTTGGTTAAGCGGTCTTCTGTTTATCCTTGGATGGTGGGCGCGATATTTTCGAACTCCGGCACGTCGTGCGCTTCTGGTTACTGTTTCAAAGCCGGAATATCGCTCAAACATTTTTGGTTTTTTGCACGCGCTTGATATCGGTGGAGGACTGGCATCAACATTGCTTGCGTTGATTTTTGTTCTTGCATTGCATTTGCCAATACGTTTTATTATTCTTCTCTCCGCTATTCCTCTTTTTGTCTCAACAGCACTACTCTTTTTTATTAAACGGAACAAGACATATTCTGATGAAACGCAACCGCTTCACGTAACGACAGCTACCGGCAATCATCGCAATAACGTACTGTTTACTGCGTTATTGTTTTCAGCAGTCCTGTACGGCTTTAGTTTCTATAATCTTGGTTTTCCGATACTTACTGCCGCGCTTGCTCATCAATACAATTATAGCTGGGGTATTCTTACGTATGCAGTTTATTTAGGTATTTCCGCGATAAGCGGATATGCACTTGGATCAACAAGACTCAAGCCAGTAAGAGCACTTTGGACATTGGGGTATTTACCATCGGCTTTGTCTTCTCTTCTTATTGGCCTGAGCGTCTTGTTTCATTTTCCTTCTCTTGTTTTCTATCTTTTTATCGCCGGTTTGGGATTGGGTATGGGTGCGGTTGAAACATATGAACCTACAGCCATTTCCCTGTTTGTTCATCCGAAGACACTCTCTTCCGGTATGGGATGGCTATCAGTGTCACGAAGTGCCGGGCAATTCCTGTCAAATCTTATTATGGGAATTCTGTTTTCTTTTAGTCAGTTTTATTCGTATTTGTACGCATTTATCGCAGCGCTGCTTGCAACAATTATTTTGATGACAGTAGATTTGACACATCCGGAACAGATTGCTAAGAAAAAGTAAAAATATGTATTCCCGATATTTTTTTATAATTCTCTTTTCTTTATTGTTTGCATTGCTTTGTTTTGTATTTAATATTTTTTATCCCGGCGTTATGATCGTCCCGTATCTTGCCGCGGTTTTCGCATTATTACCTTATTATGTCTCAATCTTTCAGGCGTTACGTAAAAAACAATTGGATCTCTCACTCCCGCCTATCATTACTATCTATTTATTGCTTTATTTGGGAAAAGGCAATGTCGCACTTATTTTTATTCTTATTATTTTGCTTGGGCATTTATTCAAGACAATTATTCTGGAACGGGTAAAAGCCTCAATTATGTCTATTTCCGAAAAACTTCCCAAGACAGCGACTATTAAACGTCAGGATAAAGAGATTGTTGTTGCGATTAAAGATATTGTTGTGAATGATATTCTTGTAGTCAAAAGCGGTGAGCGTGTCGCAACCGATGCGCTGCTTCTTACCGATGAAGCACTGCTTGATGAATCAGTAGTGACGGGAGAATCAAAACCGGTTCCGAAGAAAAAGGGAGACAAGTTGCTGGCTGGTTCAATAAACGCCGGTAATTATTTTGAAGCAACTGCCCTTGCGACTGCGGCAAATTCTACACTTTTTCAGATACAGCATTTGGTATCGCAAGCTCAAAATGACAAAGCGCCTCTTGCGCATGTGGTCAGTAAATATGCGTGGATAACAACGCTTTGTGCAGTCATCGGTGTAGGTATCATCTTTTTTGTGACGCATGACATTATCAAAGCTCTTTCTTTTTGGATAGCGGTTGTTCCTGTTGTTTTTGCTATTATCGTTCCGGTTGCGACAACGATAGGCATCACAATACTTGCAAAATCAGGAATTCTAGTCAAAAGCAGTCCTTCACTTGAGAATCTTACCAAAGCGGATACCATTCTTTTTGATAAGACAGGAACCATTACAGAGGGCAACCCTGCAGTTGAGCATATTCTTTCCGTACATGGAACAGAAGAGTCCATTTTAACAATTGCTGCAAGTATTGAAAAGTTTGCCAATCACCCACTCTCCCTCCCTATCCTGCAAGCAGCACAAGATAAAAAACTTGGGCTTCTTCGCATAGAAGATAATAAGACAATCGTTGGAAAAGGTATGAGTGCGCAGTATAATGGAAAAAAGTTGTTTGTCGGCAACAGTATCCTCTTACAGCAGCAGGGTGTGCATATTACAAAAGAGATTGTCGAAACAGTGAGCTCCTGGGAAAGGAAAGGCGCAACTCCGGTATATGTCGGAGAAGATAGTCAATTGCTGGGCGTTCTTTTCCTTCTTGATAAATTACGTGCGGATGCGCCCACACTCTTTGCGACACTTGCGCAAAAAGGGTACGAAGCCATTATCGTTACAGGTGATAAGAAAGAAGTCGCACAAACAATTGCTCAGGAACTGCATCATGCATTATTTATTGCAGATGTCCGTCCTGAAGGCAAAGTAGACGAGGTTGATAAAAAAGTTCGCGAAGGGAGAAATGTGGTTATGGTTGGTGATGGAATAAATGATGCTCCTGCTCTTGCAAAAGCAAATGTTGGCATAGCAATGGGCGGACGTGGTATTGATCTTACGCTAAACGCGGCAGATATTGTTCTTTTAAATAATACGATTGGAACACTGCCTGAGATGATTGTCGTCGCGAAAAAGACATTTCGTATTATCAAGCAGGATGTTGTGGTCGCGACATTAATTCATCTCACCGCTGCCACACTTGTTGTAGCAGGAATTCTTAATCTGGTTGAAACAGCAGTGATTCATGAAGCTTCATCCGCGCTAGTGCTCTTAAATACGCTTCGATTATTCAGAGTGAAAATTAAGAGCTGATTTGGAGCAGCTACAAGCCTCTTTTCTCTATGATTAGTTTTGACAATTTGGTATAATATGATTCATAACTGATTCTCATGTGAGAATTATTATTTCACCATCATGCTGAGGTAGCCAAGGTGGTCACGGCGGGTGTCTGAAGAACATCAGATCGCAGTTCGACTCTGCGCCTCAGCACAAACATAACGCGTATCGTCATAACAATATTTTTTTCAATCTTTCTTCCACCTCCCTTGGATTTGGAATAGAATCCAGAATGGGTTTTTCAAGAAGATTTGGAGAAGTGATAGAGATTTCAACCGAGCCAAACCGGAACAGTTTTCCCAATAGACCTTGAGATACAGATACTGATCGAAGATTTTTTAAATCATAAACACGTTCCGTCGTTTTGAGTATACCGCTTCGCACAACAAGTGTGTTTTTTTCTATGATATACAGTGTGCGTACCCATTTTTGAATAAAAAAAATAACAAGACAAATTTCAAGTACATATGAAAAAATAAGAAAAAGAAAAAAACTGCCGGTTACATATTGTTCAGGAATAAATTTGCTGTGAGGGTTTAAATCAAAGAATAGGACACGAAGAAGGATATACAAAAAATCGATAGTAATCATCGTCAGCAATATTTTTGTTGTCAGAACGATAAGGCTTTCGCGAATAGGCTCAACCATTTTTATCTGTTCATAAATTATATCCGGCATGCAATATATTTAAGCATGATATACTTAATATATGCTTAAAAAATACTTAAAGATGAGGATTTTTCAGTTAAAAGTTTTACAATATAAATAAAGAACCCTGCGGCAGAGACCGCAGGGTATCGGAAGTTATAACAACCTCAGTTGGGCTTCCTCAAGTTTTTTCCCTTGGTTTCTGACATATTGCTCTACCACTTTCCAGTTTCCTTTCTCTGACACTGTCCCAACATAATATCCATCTGTCCAAAATTC
>JAJYHW010000079.1 GCA_021784535.1 bacterium | reverse complement strand
AGGATCATTTTGTCATAAACAAATAGTCACATCCTGCCTTTCAACAGTAAATCCTGTACAAGCACCATGAAAAAAAAAGTATTTTTTTATCAGCGTAAAAGAAATACAGATACTAAGTACTCTGAAAAGGGCTTTACTCTTATAGAACTGCTTACTGTGATGAGTATTATGGGTGTTATTGGTGCTATAGCAGTATCTATTGTCACAATTGCCCTTCGCGGTTCGAAAAAAACAGATCTTATAGACTTTGCACGGCAAAATAGTGATGCAGCTCTTTCTCAGATGGTGAAAAGCATCAGATACGCAGCGAGTCTTAATAATCCGGTGAGCTGTGTGCCTTCGGTTACTGTTAGCGCTATCACAATTACTTCACTGACTGATTATGCGAAAACTACATACAGTTGCGCAGGAGGAACAATTTCTTCAAACAGCGCCACGGCAAGCGAACCGTTGATTGATACGAATTCATTAAAAGTATCTGCTTGTTCTTTTGTTTGTTCGCAGCCTACGCTTAACGATCCTCCTACAATAACGATTCTGTATACGGTATCACCAAAAATAGCAGGGAATTTTGCTGAGACAAATTTTACTATTCCTTTTCAAACGAGTGTTACGATGAGGAATTACTAATAACGGTGTTTGACACGTATTGCATTGACACGATCTCAAGAGCTTGTTACGATTAAAAGAGAGTTCTGCTTTTACAGATAATTTTGTGTTGGGATAGATAAACGACGATTTGCGATAGTTAATCAGGTTAGAAAGATGCTATGAATAAAAGGTATCAGGAGGGACAAATTTTACTTATTGTTGTACTTGTGATGGTGACTGCCTTGACGGTCAGTTTGTCAGTTGCTGCCAGATCTATTACAAACATCCGTACTTCACAGGATGCTGCAAGTTCTGAAAAGGCATTTTCAGCAGCTGAAGCAGGTATCGAAAAAGCATTAACGAATAGTCAGTCTTCAACCGGTACATTTGTGAATAATACATCATATAAAACGACAGTTGCAACTGTCGCAGGACGGGAATTTCCCCTTAATAACGGTGCGCCTGTACTCAAAGATGCCGCGGCAGATGTGTGGTTGTCTACCTATCCGACTTATGCGACGCCATGGACCGGTGATCTTACTTTTTATTGGGGAACTGCCTCTGATGTATGTAATCAAAACGAAGCAGTAAATACTTTGGCAGCTCTGGAAATCATCGTTTTGAGCGGAACTACAGCCAATCCGCAAATCCAGCAATATGGGGTAGATCCTTGTTCAGGAAGAAGTCTCAATAATAAATTTCAATATATTGCTCCCGGCGGCGGGACTATCGCGGGTAGAGCGTATCAATTTAGAAAAACGATAGCAATAAATAACGGTCTTTACACTCGCGTAATTCCTCTTTACGCGCCAGCGATGATTGCTGTCAAAGGCTGTAATTTCGCAAATACGAATTGCAATACTTTACCTTCTCAAGGAAGCGTTATTCAGTCTGTTGGAGTATCGAGCAATACAAAACGCAAGATTATTACGTATCGTTATTATCCGCAACTACCCGCTGAGCTTTTTCAATATAATCTGTTTCTTCCGTAATTAATAATAGATATGAAAAGTAACTCTTTTGGATTGGATATCGGGACAACGGCCATTAAAGTGGTTTGGCTTAATCGTGATAAAGAGAATATCTCTTATAATACTGCTTTGGCAGGAATGCCTCCGATGCAGGGAATGCGGTCGGAATCGCCTTTTGATCAGCAGGAAATGGCTCAGGCAATAAATAAGCTTGTTATTAGTGCAAAAATTACGACAAATAATGTCAATATTGCCATCCCTGAAAGCCATGCATTTACTAAAGTAATAGAAATGCCTGTCCTCTCTGATCGCGAATTGGCGAGCGCAATTTATTGGGAAGCAGAGCAATATATCCCTGTGCCTTTAGATACTGTCACACTCGCATGGACAAAAATGCAAACTTTTACCGGTTCGCAAACTGAAGGGAAAATGCAGGTATTGCTTGTTGCGGCGCCAAAGGATCTTATTAAGCGGTATCAGACAATTCTGGATTTTGCCGGATTGACCGTTGTTTCTATTGAAACAGAAGTATTGGCCGTGATCCGGAGTTTGATTTCTGCAAAGAATGCTCCCGTATCAATGATTGCGAATATCGGAGCAACGAGTACGACACTCGCAATCGCAAAAAATGGATTACTTGTCTTTAATTATTCCGTGCCGCTTGGCGGCAATGCGCTTACCCGCGCGATTGCGTCAGATTTTGGATTGCAACCCGTACAGGCTGAAGAATACAAACGCGTATATGGGTTGTCTGATAAAAATTTTGGCGGAAAAGTAGGAAAGGCGATTGAGCCAATATTGATAGCGCTTTTGACAGAAGTAAAAAAAGCAATTTCTTATTATACTGAGAAATATAAAAATGAATCGCCAATTTCACAATTTTTGTTAACCGGCGGAGGCGCAAGCTTACCGGGTCTACCTGTCTATTTTGCGCAAACTTTAGGAATAGAGGCTGTGCTTGCCAATCCATGGAAAATACTTAATATTCAGAATGTTCCTCAAGCAATTGAAGCAAAAGGACCGGAATATTCGGTTGCTGTAGGACTTGCTCTCAAAGAATATGAATGACGGTATAAATTTGCTAAATCCTGAAAAAAGAGGTGCGCCTGCGGCGTTTATGAAACAATTGTGGACTGCGCGTCTTGTAACTGTTGGATTGCTTTTTATTGTCTCGGTTTCTTCTGTAATTCTTTTTATGCTGGTATCGCTTTCACCGCTTCCTTCTCTGCAAAAGCAGGAGCAATCGCTGCAGGCTACACTTGCACAATCAAAAACAGATATTCTCAAAGTCGCATTGGTAAATGAGCGCATAGGTACAATAAATACTATCCTGTCGCAACGACAGTCGTATGATCAGGCATTTTCAGCAATAGAAAATCAATTGACGGGTGATTTAACAGTAACTACGATTCAGGCTGATAAAAAAAATATGGTTCTTACTGTCACAAGCCTTTCTTTGACGCCGTTGAACGCGTTTCTTAATGGTCTGATAGGAGATGTTCAAAATAAAAAAGTATTTTCCCAGATAACATTATTAAATTTGACGAATGATGCACAGACAAGTGGCTATACAGCTACAGTGCAGCTTTCTCTTTTATAGCTATGAAAAGTGATATCTGGATTGGTAAAAAAGGTTATTGGTATTTTTACTATCGTTTTCGCGATTCTGAATATTATGCATATAGTATTGTTGGAGGAGCGTTTATTGCAAGTTTGCTGTTACTTTTTTATGTCATTATACCCGAATTTACCAGCTGGTTTTCAATCCGTCAGGAAGTCATCGCGACACAGCAGCGAATCGCTATTCTACAGCAGGATAATATATTTATCACAAATCTGGATAAAAATACACTTAATGCTCAATTGGAGACTGTTTCACATGCTTTGCCGCCGGAAAAAGGCTTTAGCGCTATTTTGACTGATATTTCTCAAGCTGCTGAAAAATCAGGCGTTTCATTGAATAATTATTCTTTTGACGTCGGGAATATTTCTTCCGACTCTGCGCAGTTATCTGCTACACGCTATTCGGGAGTTTCTTCTTTGCAAATAACAGTTGTGGTAGATGGTACGATTGGTCAGGTACAAACATTTATAGAGTCGATAGAAAGAAGCCTTCCATTGGCAGAAATAACAAAAATAGACGGAAGCGGACAGAATATTTCAATAACAATGCTTTTTTATCAAAAACCATTCCCTCAAATCTCACTTCCGACTGATAGGCCATTGTCTCCAATCTCTCCAGATAAACTTATATTATTGCAGAAATTATCTCAGTGGGACACAGCAACGGCAACACAACCTAGTTCATTACCGACTGGTTCCGGCTCAGCAATTCCTCTATTTTAGATAAATTTCATTATATAAATTTCTGTTGACATTTATGGACAACTATAGTAAAGTTATAAGTATGGAAAATGAAATAACGCCTTTAAAAACTCCTTTACGCCCTCGATGTTTCGATTTTCCTAATGGAGACTTCCCGAATAGGCCTGTGTTTGTTCCGTTGCCAGACGTTGTGATTATGGTACCTGTTCGTCATTATGGCGGGCCAGATCGTGCAATTGTTTATAGACCCGTGCCGCTTTGTGATAAGGGGAGTAAGAGAAGTTGATTTATTGCTTTAATTTAGGGAGCAAGTCGGGGCGATTTCTTTTTGTTTTTTTTATCGATTCTTTATTTCTCCAGTCAGCAATTTTTTGATGATTGCCTGACAGTAATACTTCCGGGACTTCTTTGTCTTCATAACTCCTCGGTCTGGTATAGTGCGGATATTCAAGAAGCGTATCAGGTCGTGAAAAAGATTCATCTTCTGTCGCGCCGTCTGTAATTGCACCTTTAAGAAGACGTATCACGCTGTCGGTTATCGCTATGGCAGGTATCTCCCCGCCCGTCAGGATAAAATCTCCTACAGAAATTTCTTCATCAACATATGCCATAATGCGTTCATCAACGCCTTCATAATGTCCGCAAATAATAATGAGGTGGTCAAGTTTGGAATAGCACCTGGCGAGAGTCTGGTTATATGTTTTTCCAGATGCGCTCATAAGGATTACTACTTGTTTTGTTGCTTTATTGTCACATTGTTGCGAAAAAGTTTTTTTGGCGTGTTCAATTGCTTGATGCAGGACATCGACTCGCATAACCATGCC
>JAJYHW010000020.1 GCA_021784535.1 bacterium | reverse complement strand
GAGCAATATGTCAGAAACCAAGGGAAAAAACTTGAGGAAGCCCAACTGAGGTTGTTATAACTTCCGATACCCTGCGGTCTCTGCCGCAGGGTTCTTTATTAGTGATCCTCTAAAGAACGACATTGTACTTGGATCAAATCCCTGAGTTTGAAAATTACCTCCGTAAACTGCATTGATTATATAATCTTCTGATCCGTAGTAACCGTGAATAACGTTTGCTTCCCAGCCGGTAGCATCAATGATCAGATTGCCTTTTATTTCTCCTTTATCGGTATGTACTACCATTTTACCTTCTTGTGAATCATCAACCTTAAGAAACTTCGTTTCATAAAATATTTTTGTTGGATCGACACGTACTGCCCCTTCCATCGCAGTTTGTGGAGTTATAGCAAAACCTTCTCTTTCTCCTGACGTGCTGAGTTTTTCTGTAACTTCACCGTTAGGTGCGTACCATACACAGTTAGTAACTAAATTCCTTCGACTGCGTTCTTGATTGCTTATACCCCAACGTTGCGCAGTACTACTTGTTACTAAATACATTGCTTCTTTTGATTTTCCTTGCTTTCGTGAATCAATAATTGCAAAAGACACATCTGATCCAAGTCGAGAAGCGAGCGCTTTACCTGAAAGACCCCCGCCAATTATAACAACATCAACTGATGTTGGAAGTTTTCTCTCTGGAGATCCTTGTGTTTCATTTGCCGACTCTAATTTAGGTTTTTTTCGTTCTAGCAAAGGCATAGGTGGATATTGTAGTAAAACTTATAGGATATATCAATATCTCATTATTATATTAATGATTACTATATTGCGAAAGATTTTAAAAAGAGAAACTGCAATAATACCGGGGTTAAATCAAATATGTAAGAATCTTTTTGTTGCGTTCAAAAAAGGATCTCTTAAAAGAAGATAAACAAAAGTACAAAATAACCAAAATAAAATCATCAAACCGAATAAATCAAATGTTATAAAAACATGAATTGTCGCCTCAATTGTTTTTATGGGTCTTGTAAATACATCCCAGGAATTTATTCTTTCAACCCGTCCCATTACCAAGCAGAATGCGATATAAAAATTAAGTATTATGATTGAAATTGTTGGTCTTTTTTTTAGGATAGTTACCCATTGCAACAATTTTTCAAAAGGAAGAAAACCAACCATAAATGTCACAAGACCAGCAGCATCATAAATGCTATATTGCAAAAACAATAGCAGATTAAATGACAAAGAGCCTTGATGCCATTGACGAATAAGATGTATTACATCAGTAAATATATAAATTGTGTTTGGTAAAAAGAGAAGCCAGAGTAATCCGAATAGAAATTTTAGATACCTTCCGCTAATCCGCAATGAAACAAATCCAAATCCTACTGCGACTAATGCAAGAAAAATATTATAAAGCATCCAGCCAAAGTTATATAAAATTACAGACATTATACTATTTTATCGATTTCATTAGGTGACTTCAATGGTTATATCAAAATTCTTATGAAACATTTTTTGGTAAAGAGTAGTTTACTGCTATTATTCATTTTTCATTTTTAACTATATAATAGATCTTACCTTTTAGTTTTTCAGGCAAAAATGAAAGATTTTTATCAGATCCGACGTATTTCTCAGACCAACTATATCCTTTCGCGTAGCCAAGTTCCTTCATCAGCTTGGTTGGAGCGTTTCGTAGATGCAGCGGGACCGGCTCATTGGGAAATTCGTAGACTGCTTCTTTTGCTTTGGCAAGTGCATTTGGGACAGCACGGGACTTTTTCGCACTGGTAAGATAAATGACAATATGTGCAAGCGTGAGCTGTGCTTCAGGCATGCCGATTTTGGTCACTGCCTCAAAGGCTTCATTGGCTTGAATGAGTGCTCCTCGATCTGCCATGCCGATATCTTCTGATGCAAAAATAATCATGCGCCGAGCAATAAATTTGGGATCTTCGCCGTTTTCAAGCATTCTCATCAGATAATAAAGCGCAGCGTTTACATCTGAACCGCGCATGGATTTGATAAAGGCGGAGATGATGTTGTAATGCTCATCTGCTTTTTTATCATAGAGACCTGCGGATTTGGTTTGAAAAATATCTTTGATCGTTTCAGGCTTGATTTTTTTGTCGTTATAGGTTGTTACTGCCATTTCAAGGGCATTGAGCATAATCCGTGCATCTCCGCCTGAAAAACGGATCAGCAATGCTTCTGCTTCGGGGTCAATTTTTTTCTCATACTCCCCTATCCCGTTTTTTTTATCAGTCAGTGCTTTTTGGATAATTGTTTGGAGTTGTTCTTTTTCAAGACTTTTGAGTACAAAAACCCGGCATCGTGAAAGCAAAGCGCTTATAATCTCAAAAGATGGGTTTTCAGTTGTCGCACCAATCAGGATGACTGTTCCGTTTTCAACATATGGCAAAAGGGTGTCCTGCTGGGCTTTGTTCCAGCGATGAATTTCATCGATAAAAAGAATAGTTTTGTGAGCTTTCAGCGTAGAGCGTTCAGCATTTAAATTTTGTGCTTCTTTCACTATGTTCAACAGGTCTGCCTTTCCACTTGTTACTCCAGATAAGATATGAAAGTCCGCATTGATGCTTTTTGCGATAAGATGCGCAAGGGTAGTTTTGCCACTGCCGGGAGGTCCCCAAAAAATCATTGAGGAGACCGTCTGATTCTCAATCATTTTGCGGATGATGCCATTTGGCCCAACGAGTTGTTCCTGTCCTGCATAATCATCAAGTGTTTGCGGACGCATGCGATACGCGAGGTTGCCTGATTTGCCCATGAAACGATTGTAGCACAGGTTAGTGTTTTTGTTTTAACGGAGGGAGATTCAGTTCATCTTCGATTCGTTGAATTCTTCCCTCATGGAGATTGTATCCGGTATGGATCAACTCAGAAAGTGTGTCAATTGTATTTATTTGCGATTGCTTTATTTTTTTCGTTAGTCTTTCTTCAGAGGCATGAACAGCTTGCACTATTGATTGTTCAACCGACGTCAAAAGCCTCTTATTATTTTCAAGCAGCATCTCCGTCATTGTATTTTTCATCAGTTTCAATATCGCTTCATCAGTCATGTTTCAAATATATAGTATCTTTGTTTTCTTCGCAAGTAAGAATAATTAAAGGTTCAGGGGGACGGCATCTGAGATATCTTGCTGGTCCGGGAATTCATTTCTTAATTTTTCAAATAGCATTTTTTATTGTACCAGATCAGAGACTCAGCAATGTGCGCTCAATGGCGAAGCGCGGATTGACATTGGTAGTTTTCAAAAGCGTATGGAGGGATTGGAAGGATTTGAGAATATTGATGTGCGGATTGCGGATTGCGGATTGCGGATTTTCATTTTGTATATAAAATTGCATTAATTGTCCACGAAGCATAAAAATAATATTTTCAATCCAGACGAGTGCTTTTTCTTTATCTTTTGCCAGTTGTTCTGCATGCTTGAGTTTCTCTCCTATGGTAAGTTCTGGCAGAGTTGCGATAAACGTGCTTAGCTCCTCAATCATTTTTTCTGAAAGTTCTTTTTTTTCTTCTTCCAAGATAATAATCTGGCATCGTGACTGAATGGTTGGCAGCAATGTCTCTATCGATTCTGTGCCTAACATAATATGGGTATTTGCGGGAGGTTCTTCAAGTACTTTCAGGAGGGCATTTTGTGCCTCAGGTGTAAGAAGCTGTGCATCTTCAATAATAAGGAGCTTATAAGGGCTTTTGATGGGTTTGAAATATAATTTTTTTTGAATAAGCTTTACTGTTTCGATACCAATGCTTTGTGTGTTGGTTTTACTTTCAGGGTCTTTTGCGATGACGGTGATATCAAATATATCAATAGTATGCTTTTTTGCATGCTCTTTGGCATATGCTTCTCTTTTCTTTTTTTCTTTTGCTACGATGATAAAACTGACCATACAGAGCTTTATTATATAACTTACAAATATATTTTGTGTATATAAAGAAGTATTTACTGTTTATCTTGATTTGGGAGAAGATATATTTTTAGGACCGTGATGTTTAAAATTATTGTCTTTGTTTAATGGATAAATAGTTATAGATGTACCATAGCCACCTAGTTTCCCTACTTCTTCAAATGCAATTCGTTGACCGTTTCTTGCAATAATATCAAAGATTGTTTTTTGATCACTACTAAATGTAAATGCTGGCGGATCAGTCTTTATCAATTCTTCATTTGGATTAAAAAGCATATATACCTTGCCTGTTACACGTAAAAATTGGAAAAAGTTAGTTCCATTTGGGACTATGCTATTGTTAAATGTTTCAAATTTCATTTTACCAGGTATAATGCCGAGTTGTCGTGGTGACTCAAGAGGTTTGCCAGTAAGGCATTGCTGATTAGTCACTATGTCTCGTGCAGCATTTCGATTATCGGTTAATACCAAAACTGGTGTTGCGACACCACCTCTTACGAATTCACATTTTAAATCAGTTGGTATGCTTGATAACGCATTTCCTATGACTACTCCTGGTTTTTGCATAGATGGTGGACCATATTGTCTTTCTCCATTATGAGGTGGCGAACAACTTGCTATTCCTAGTGTTGCTCCTGCTAATATCGCTGCAGTTAACGCTCTATCCTTTCTTATTCTGCCATGTTGTGTGTGGTTAGATGGGTTTTTGGTTGTGCCTCGCTTTTCATAGTACTTCTTTTATCAGTCCTCATATAAATGAGGATTATAGCTGGAATTATAATCCATTTTTGTATAAATACAAGAGGAAGTTG
>JAJYHW010000018.1 GCA_021784535.1 bacterium | reverse complement strand
CTGTATATCCTTCCAGCATCGGTTCTTCAGGATCACCTATATGGCCTATCTGAAAAAAATGATCCATCAACCATAAGCTATAAAAACCCGTTTCGTCAGCAGTTTTGGCAATCTTAGTAAGAGTATCGCTAATTGTTTGAGGCTGCCCTTTCCAAGTAAATCTGTTAATTTGTAAACCAATTTTCATAAATATACTTTAATATAAATTATTTTACTATGTTTTTTCGTAATAAATATGTAAGAAACAAATAAGAGATAGTCAGTCGGAAATTGTTAAAAGATCTTTTTTAAACAGCATGTAATCATCAAATGTATCGATATCAAAAGCAATTGATTCGCTTTGATACGCTACTATTGATATACGACGTTTTAATGCTTCTTGCTGATATTTTTCAAAACTGTTTTTACCAAATAGATAAGGAATTGCCAATGCTGGATGCATAAGTATCGCATTGGTACCGTTGTCTTTTGCCCGTGCAATCACAATACTATTCTTTGCTGAAAGCGTAATCATTTGCTGTATATCTTCTTTTTTCAAAAATGGCAAATCTGCTGATATTGTTAAAAGCGCATCATTAGTTTTTAAAAGATTATGTTTTGCTGCATATGTTAATGCTGCATTATGTCCTGGTTTTTCTTCTAGCAAAGTATCTACTGCGAAATGTTTTACATATTTTTTTATTTGCTCATCAGGTGTTACAATTGTTATAGAAGAAATCTCTTTGCAATTTCTCAGAACACTAATGACATGAGTCAGCATATCCAACACGAGTTGCTCTAATTGCTTACGGGGCAAATACTTATCGAGTCTACTTTTTGCAGTAGACAATGATTTAACGGGAATAAGTACGTGATATGTCATAGTGAGAATAAGAATTTAGAATTTTGGTTTAAAAAAATATGCTGAAAGTACAGTTTGGGCAAGCTTCTTTTTTGCTATTTTATCTTTCATAATAGTATTGGTAACAATACTTTTGATTCCGAGTTTTGTAATTTCTTTTTGTAAGTCTTCATCCTGTTTATCAATAATCATCAGATCCAAAAAATTTTGGTAAGCTTTTGCAATACCTGCTGCTGATGCTTCCATTCCCATACTATTCATCATGCTGATTACGGGACCTTTTACTGCAAGTCCATTAATAATTGGACTGATCGCTGCCACAGGCGCCTTTGTCTTCTGTAATGCCTCCAGAATGCCCGGAATTGCCAAAATAGTACCAATACTGACGAGCGGATTGCTTGGCGCCAGTATAATCATCTGTGCCTGCTCTATTGCTTTTAAAATTCCTGGTGCAGGCCTAGAAGTTTCGGCGTTTTTATAGATAACATCCTGTACGATAGCAAGGCTTCTGTTTTTTACAAAATACTCCTGAAAGGGAATAATGCCATGAGAAGTTTTGATTAAAGTTCGAACGGTTTGATCGCTCATGGGAATAAGTTTAATTTGTAAACCAAAGATTTTTCTTAAAGAATCTGTTACCTGAGTAAGTGTTTTCCCTTGCTGCAGAAGCTGTGTCCGATACATATGTGTCGCAAGATCATTATCTCCTAATCGAAACCATGCATCGTTGCCAAGTTTCGTTAATTGCTGCATAACATGAAATGTTTCATGTCTAAAACCCCAACCTTGTTTTGTATTAACTACGCCTGCTAATGTATAAAGAACAATGTCCAGATCAGGGGAAACATGTAATCCATAAAATTCCTCATCATCACCGGTATTACCTACAACAACGATATCCTCCTGAGGGACAACTTGAATTAATCCTTCTAAAAATCTTGAACCGCCAACGCCTCCTGAAAAAACAACAATCATAGCTAATAATGAAAGTTTAATAATTGAAGATGAGAAAACAATCTTCAATTCATCTTAAGTCTAAAAATGATTTATCTAAACATATCTATTTTGGGATCTCTTATTAATTTTTTAGCATTTTCGGTGCTTTGATCATATAAATATCCTCGAATGATAGCTATCGGTACGTTTGAGATTTTCCCCATAACAAGTTCTGCTGCTGCTGCCATTTCATCTGCAGTTGCGATCATACTCGCTTTTAAGGGATAGCCGTATGTATCCTCAGCGCCTCTATAATCGGTTAGTACCGAAGCTCCGCTACTGCCAATAGCAAAATTTACCTGCCCTTCACGCCATGGACGGCCCCAGGTATCAGAGATGATAACCGCTATTCGTTTTTTTGTAATTTCCTCGAGTTTTTGACGAATCTTACCCGCAGATACATTCGGGTCTTTTGGCAAAAGTGAAACTGTGTCCGATTCTTCTACATTTGATGCATCAATTCCTGCGTTGGCACAAATAAATCCGTGATGCGTTTCAGAAATAATGACTCCATGATCCATGCGAACAAGTCGCTTGCTTTCACGCAAAACTAGCTCTATAAATCGCATATCCTTCTTGTATTGTCTTGCTAATTGTTTTGCAAATAAAGAAGGGCTTATGGTTGAAAGATTACAAATTCTTCCTTCTGCTTTTGATACTATTTTCTGTGTAATAACAAAAATATCATTATTTTCCACTTTGAGAGCCTGTTTTTCTAACGCTTTATATATAATCTGGGGAAGATTATCATGCTGTTTGATTACAGGAATATGATGGATAGGAATAATTTGAATCGTGTTTTGCATACATTTTATATTTTTAGTTTTTTTAATTCAGGCAATACCTCTTTTCCGAGCATATCTATCACGTATTCCTGATTGCGACTTGTTGTTTGTATTACAATAATATCTGCAGAAAGAAATGTTATTAATGACTTATACGCTTCAATATATTCTTTTGCGGAAGAAAGTAACGTATAACGACTGATGATTTCTTCTTTTGGTAATGCATCGGCTTCACGTTGTAATTGTTCCGGATCAGTAGCAACATCTCTGCTTGGAGCACGGAGACCGCGCCAAGGAAGCAGTGCATGCCATGCTTCGTCTTTATTGTGTGCAAATACTGTCCATCGACTTGCCGTTAGTAAAAAATTTTCTTTTCCTGTTTCTGTTGCTTTCTTTCGCGCAGGTATACAAATCAATTCGAGTGCCTCAGAAGCATTTTTTACACTGATAATTATTCCATCAGCTATTTCACCCGCTGTTTCTGCGGTTTTAGGACCTCCTGCTGCAAGAAGAATTGGGATATCATGGAGAGGAGGACTATAAAGTCTAGCATTCTTAGTTTGGTAATATTCTCCAGCAAACGTGAGTTTGTCTCCAGCAAGAAGTTGTTTCATTATCGTTAGCGCTTCTTTTATCCTTGCTGAACGTTCTTTATATTTCGGAAATGCGTACCCAAGCGGAGTTTCATTAATTGATTCACCCGTTCCGACACCGAGTATAAATCTGCCGTTGGAAATTCTATCAATCGTTGCAGCTGCCTGTGCAACAACTGCCGGATGATACCGATAAAGAGGAGTAACGACACCTGTCATCAATTTTATCCGCTGTGTAGTTGCAGCTATTGCTCCCAAAGTCGTAAATCCGAATCCTGAAGCTCCTTTATCAGCTACCCACGGATTAAAATGTTCAGAAATAAAGATCCCATCAAAACCTGTTTTTTCTGCAAGTTGTGCATGCTTGACCAAAACTTCAGGCTGAAATTGTTCATGTCCAAGATAATAGTAGATTTCTGCCATAACGTGATTCTATATATTATAATGCAAAAATATAAACAGTTGGTAATAAAAATATGGTGCTTGAATTTTTTACCAAAGCTTGCTAGACTTTTGTGTATGGAGGCACAGGAATTTACTCTTCCAGATCAGAATGGCAAGATGCACAAGCTTTCTGATTATCGAGGTAAGTGGGTTGTTTTATATTTCTATCCAAAAGATGATACACCAGGCTGTACAATAGAGGCATGTAGTTTTCGTGATAATCTTTCCACGTTAGCATCAAAAAATGTAATTGTTTTGGGTGTTTCTGCAGATTCACCAGAATCTCATAAGAAGTTTATTAAAAAACATGATTTGAATTTCACTTTACTTTGTGACGAATCCACCGAAACTATTAAAAAATATAATGCTTGGGGAACAAAAAATATTTTTGGTATGAAATTTACTGGCGTCTTAAGAAAAACATATCTTATTGATTCGCAAGGAAACATTGCAAAAATTTATGAAAATGTTAATCCTGAAAATCACACAGCAGAAATTCTTGCAGATTTACAAGAACTGCAACAAAAATAATCCATGAAACTCAAAGATAAAAAAGTCTCCGTAGGCATTTGGTCAGAAAATTAAGAAAATCTTGCTGACTGGTATGAAAAAGTGCTTGGTTTTAAAGTCAGATCTCGCTTAGATCTTCCTAATGATACCGTTGTTGATTTCGATTTTGGTGATACCTATTTTTTTGTTGGTAAACACAGCAAAGTAAAAGGAAAGAGTAAAGATCCGTATCGGATGATGGTGGGATTTAATGTTGCTAGTGTTTCACAATCGTATAATGAAATAAAAGATAAAGGAGTGACTTTTGTCGCAAAGCCGTTTGAAGCACCTGAAGGAGGCTATTGGTGCATGACTATCCAGGATCCTGAGGGGAATATTTTGCAATTTTTTGGAGACAAATAATTTTTTTTCAATAAAAAACTGCCGGTATCTACATGCCGGCAGTTTTAAAAAATTCTTATTCCGCAACAGACCACAGGCCTTTAAAGCCATTCCCCTTTATTTCACCAGGTTTTGTATCTTTACTGTAGTAGTAAAGAGGCATTCCTCTCCATGCATATTGCAGCATTC